>NZ_JBGFCF010000011.1:0-157807 GCF_041205445.1 Falsihalocynthiibacter sp. CO-5D18
AGCGCCACCATGATCCATCAGGGTAGCGGAATAACGATATCGTGCCAAAATGGACACGAACGTCAAAAACTCTTAAGGGCACCAAGATCAGCCGGGTTTCCACACAGCCTCTCCGCTGAGCAACGTGTTCTAAGTGAAGCAAACGGCACCTTTCCGCACGTCCTTCCACAGACACTTACGGCCCCTCGCAAACTTTGGCGGCCAGATATGGTTCTGCGATACAGTTTTCCCGAAGCGGGCATTGGGGTGAAACGCGGCGTTTGGACTGAGGTTTGCGACGCTTCGTCGGAGAGAGGTTAACTTCGGTTTGGTTGGTTTAAAGGTACTGTTCAATCCATCGCCAATCCCAGCGGTTATATCGCTAGTAGGCTTTCATTCAGCAACAATTATTTCGAGTATGGCTTTTTCAACCTCGGCCACGGGTGCAACCCATTCTATGTCGGCCATATCAAAATCAGGCCAATAGCTGTCGACAGAAACTCCCGTTCGAATTCTCAGTCTAATTCCAATGCCTTCCGCTTCTGAAAACAAAGCAGATATTTCGCATGCATCTTCGTCTTCTGATTTGCGGGAAGGGGGGCCAGCGAAGCAGGCTACAAATATTGCGTTTCCAAATAGAGTTAGCTTTTTTGATCGGTAGAGAATCGAACCTAGTTCTTTGCCTGACACATATAGAAAACCTGGTTTTTCACTGGGTGTCCCCGCATAGGCCGCATGTAATCCTCCGCCGAGATTAAGTGATAAAAATTGGACATGATATTGTTTTTGTATCCTGAAAGAGCATCTAAAATGGGCGGCTCTTTTTTTGGCCAGCTGAATGAAAACCCCTCAACGCTGTAGGGCGGGTTCCCATCAAATGTTCTGCCGAGATAGCGGCCATGCTGATAGTTTTTTTAGTTTTTGGCGCGAATGGGCCTGATAAACTGAGGTCGTGGGCGACAAAATTGAGCATGGCTGTGCGACTGGAATGCGAGTTTCCCGCAGGAGAAATACTGGATTTCATTCAAATTTCCCCTTAGGGCTGAAACAGCTTTCAATCAGTAATGCGTCAATCCTATGATGGAAACGGGTAACGTTAGAATTTGCGTTCTGGCTTGTGGGGCCAAACCAAACGCGTTTCTCATTTTGGGAAGGCGGACCACATCGAAGGCCGGATGTGCAAGGCAAGCCTTGTTGTATTTTCAATGCGCGGACGCCTCCGCCCGGCAGGTTTCTTTTTCCGCCCTGACGGCTGTGCACCGATAACGTCAGGCTCGCGCCTAATGCCGTCAGTGCGACAGTACCTTAACGCCGAAATAATTAAGCAAGGTCTCGCTCTGGTCGGCACTGATGGTCAGATCATCCAAACTGCGGGCTTGAGAAAAGTCCAACTCGTCAATATCCGCATGCGCCAAATTTGCGCTTGTCAGCGAAGCATTCCTCAGGAGGGTATTGTTCAGGTTTGAACCGGCGAAATTTGCAGAAGACAGGTTGCAGCCGCCGAGGTCTGCGCCGCGAAGGTCGCAGATTTCAAAGGTGCTTCCTTGTAGATATTGCCCCTTCATGCGGGCTTCAAAAAAGCTGGTACGGGAGCATAACATCCCGCCCATGTTGAAGCGCGCGTTGACGCGGCGATGAAGGTCAATGTCAATTTCTGCGGCGGACAGGGTACAATTTTCCAGCCGCAACATGAAACCCTTGCACGCCACCAGTTGATTGCTGGAAAGGTCACAATCCACGAGGTTGGCGTCGGAGAGGTCGCATCGGGACCAGACGCATCGTTGCTCGATTTCCGCGTCGTAGAACTGGCAGGAAAGCAGCTTTACGTCGCGAAAAGAGCAATCGGTGAACCGACAGTTTTGAAACTTCGACAACCCGATTTTTCCGCCATCAAAAGTACAATCCACAAACGCACAGTCGTAGAATTCGGTCTCGAATATTGAGAAGTCATCAAGGCAATCGTTGCGAAATATTTCACCCGTGACCTGACGCAGGGCCGATGCGTCTTCAAGTGTTATGGCGACCATCTAGTGAACGCTTCGACCAAGTTGACCAAGCCGTTCATCTGCGGGCCTCATGGAAATGACGGCCCCTTTAAAGCGTTGAGCGTCAGTGAGTTTTATCTCGTGCAAATCTACGTTCCCAGCACTGCAGCCGCCTGACAGATCGATGTCCGATAGACCCCAACCGTCAAGATCGTGGTCAAAAACTGGGGAGTTTTGTGAAGCCATGTCCGTCTTTCACAGAGCAGCCCAAAGAACACAAGGTGCGCGCCAACCGATTAGATCTCGGGAATCCGCTCGCTCCGCGGAGCAAGCATCGCCCAATGATTAGCGGCAACGCCGTTAGCGCCCTTCTTTTTGACGCCTGACATTCAAGTTTTCGTGCGCATATTTACGCAGCATCCGTGCGGTTTTGCCTGCCATGCCATCGCTCTGGCTTTCGCTGAAAACAGCATAGGCCGCGTAGGCAAATCGCGGAGCGTCCTCAATTAAATGTAACCAGCCAGCCTGTATTTCTGGCTCGATTGAGCGTCGGGGGAAATATCCAGATGCAGGTACGGTCCGCAAATACTGCAAGCCCAAAGTCCCAATCCCAAGTTGCAGGCTTGGTGTTGTGAACTGTGGAAAGTTCAGCAGGTGATGTGTGCGAAATTCAAATCCCCAATCAATCAACACGTAGTTTTCGCCGAAGGGATCGGTTGACGAGTCGCTATCGCTGCTGACCAAAACGAACTCGTCCTCGAAAAGCTGTTCAACCGCGAGCCCCGACGTGTTTTGCGGCCTGTACATCACGGCGAGGTCGAGCGAGCCATCGTTAAGTTTCGGTCCTAAGATGTCTGAGGTCGCCAAGGATGCCTTAATTGCCATGTTGGGGATTTTGGCTTGAAGGGTAGGGATGGCATCAATCAGGAAGCCGTCCCACAGGCTTGGTGGCGCGCCAATTTCCAAGACCGATTCCAGTGTCGCAGGGAGTGCCGCGTCGAGCTTGGCCTGTGTCCACGTCCGCACAAGTGTTGTGGCATGCCTTTGAAAATTGCGTCCCGCAGCCGTCATCGTCGCACCGGATTTGCTACGTTCAAAGACCGGTTGTCCGAGCTGCTGCTCAAGCGAGCGGATGCGCATGCTGACGGTGGATTGTGTGACATTTACCTTGCCAGCAGCATTGAAAAAGCTGCCAGTTTCGACAACGGCCAGAAAGGTTCGTGCGAGTTCTACATCCATGTTTCACCTATTTGAATATCCGATATCATCATTGTTTTAAATTCACTATTCAAATCTCAACGGACGTGAGAAATAGAGCTACGGATCGAATCATTCGGTCCTTACGAGGAGTTCTCCCATGAAATCGACTTCAAAACCTTCTTCAAAACCAGCATCTCCTAAGCCCACCGGAAAGCCATCCGCACCTAAAGGCGTCTAGCGCCCTTAGCTTTGCGAATTGTAACTGCTGATAATTCTACGGCCCCCATATTTACGAGTAAAAGAGAGACGCGATAGACAAGCATATCTCCTAAAACAGCTCAATCTCGCGTTTCTAATTTCTCGGTAGGTCTAGGAATGGACTCCAATGAACCTCAACACCAACAAAACTTCGGAGAAGATGAAATCCGTCAAAGCCAGCTGTGACAAGGCACCTTTTGGCGAAAAAAGGGCTTCCGCAATGAAGCACTATTACGCCGCTGAGTCCGCGCACACAGCAAAGGACGACGCAAAAGCGAACAAAGAACTTGATGCCGCAAAGCACGCCCTTGCGTAACATCATCTCCCAAAACACCCAAAACGCGGTCCATTATGGAGCGCTTAATTCTGAATGGAAATAACATGAAAAACGTAATTCTCGTAGCTGCTCTCGCGACTTCTTTTGCTTTCTCTGCTAATGCAATGAACGCTGAGGTTGATACCGACGGCGATGGAATGGCATCTCTCGTTGAGCTTCAAGTGTCACAGCCTGATCTCACCGATGTTGTGTTCAACGAAATCGACACAGATGGCGATGGCTTCCTCAATGACGACGAAATGGCTGCTGCAATCGAGGCCGGCACTTTGATGGACCCAGAGGCTGATGCTTAAATCTTAAGTTGAAGAATAAATTCAGCTTTCGAACTGTTTAGATAACCAAGAACGGCACGGGGAGACCTGTGCCGTTTTTACCGACGTTTAAGGCATTACCCGTTGGAGATATCCGTGATTGGCGCGAGGTTTTCGCTACCCTATCATGAAGACGTCATATCGTGTTGTTTTGCCGCGAATTTGATGTGAACACGCCTGAACGCCTTCAATCGGATCGGCCTTGGCTGGCCATTTAAGAACCACCCGCTTACGCGCATGTTTTATCGCCAGTCGCACCAGATCAGCAGCATCATCGTCTGTGCCGACGATCTCGCGAACTTGACGCAGGTCTTGTTTTACAAGCGCTGAATTTTTCCGTTCGGGATGCATTGGATCGATCAAAATTGCTTCGCCAGACAGTTCAGGGATCAAATCCTTGGCGTCCCCTTTCAAGAGGGTCATGCGGCCAATAATCTCGCGAAGCTGCCCACCCTCGCTCGCGGCGCGCTCCATGCCATCCGTTAACAACGCATGCATTTTCTCTGAACGCTCGATCATGGTCACTTGCGCACCTAAAGACGCTAAAAGAAATGAGTCTCGTCCCAATCCCGCCGTCGCATCAATAATCATTGGCGTTTTGCCCGCACGCAGCCCCATAGCCTTCGCTAAGTCTTGACCACGTCCGCCACCAAACCGAAGCCGATGCGCCACGGAACCATTGACAAAATCGACGCGCAACTCTGCTGCAACCCGCTTCAAACTCTACTCATTTTCTTTCCCAGATGGGCACCAATGCCCATAATGCCCAACCAATACCGCTTTTCTAGATATACCACAGCCCCATTTTTCAAAGGCGTGAACAAAACGCTTTGCTCCACAGAATTTTATACTACGCGGTGGGTGAAATGGTGCCGTTACCGATGAGACTGCTTTTGGACTGCGACAACTTGCGGTTCTTTTCAGAACAGGCAAAGGGTTGACTGCGCGAGTTAATTATCTCAAATCAGTTTCATAGCGAAGGGGCAGCAGATGGCGCTTGAGGTGCAGAATTTGCGTACGCTGAACGGAAGCTGCGTTTCATTTAGGGTGTCGGCGGGCCAATGTGTGGCGCTGACTGGTCCCTCTGGGTCGGGGAAGTCGCTTGTGTTGCGCGCGATTGCCGACCTCGATCAGGCCGAGGGTAGCGTTGTCTTGAACGGGCGGGCGCGCGAGGTATATCAACCAACCGTCTGGCGGCAACTTGTGCGCTACTTACCGCCAGTCAGTCAGTTTTGGACGCCGCAACTCGCGGGGCACTTTGCCAAGGACATGACCTCCGAAGCCGAAAAACTAGGCCTCAGCACCCATGACCTCACCGCGCCAATCGAGCGGCTTTCGACGGGGCAACGGCAACGGGGGGCCATAATGAGGGCCATGTCCAATCAGCCGAAAGTGCTCTTGCTAGACGAGCCAACATCAGCGCTTGATGCTGTCTCCATTGATCGTGTTGAGGGGGTGTTGCGAGAATTTATGGCGCAGGGTGGCGCGATAGTTTTGGTGACACATGATCAAGCGCAAGCACAACGCATGTCCGAGTCTATGATCGAATTGGTAGTAAAGTCATGACGCCAGATATCGGTTTTGATAAAATCCTCATCGCTGCTTTGTTTCTGCTGATTAATGGCGGGATATCCTTGGCTCTTTCGCTTGGGATTGGCCGCAGCCTCCTGATCGCTGGGGTGCGAATGGTGGTGCAACTCATTCTGCTGGCCTTCGTGTTGCGCTGGATTTTCGAGGTCGATAGCATTGCAATCACGCTTGTGGCCATGATCGTAATGGGGGGCTTTGCGGGGTATGAGGTCTTGCTTCGGCAAGCGCATCCTGCGGGGCGACTTTGGACGGCCAGTTTGGGGACGACGGTTATGTTGTCTTGCGGATTTCTCATTACGTTGCCGACATTGGCTGTGATTGTGCAGGCCGAACCGTGGTTTTCCCCGCGCGTCGCCTTACCGATGTTTGGGATGATCGCCGGAAGCGCCATGGGGAGCGTGGCGCTCACTTTGCATGTTTTAAGCCATGCGTTGATCCGAGATGCGTTGATTATCGAAGCGCGGCTTTCCATGGGAGAAAGCAAGTTTCAGGCGCTCGGACCGACGCTGCGAACCGCAATTCGCTCTGGTCTATTGCCGACGGTTACAAATATGGCGTCCATCGGGGTTGTCTCAATACCGGGGATGATGACGGGGCAAATCCTCGCAAATGCCGATCCCTTAACGGCCGCAAAATACCAGATGGTCATTATGTTCCTGATTTCGGCAACCAGTGCGTTAGGGGCCGTGGCCGCCGCTTATGCCTTGGCGTGGCGGGTCACCGACCAGCGCCATCGGCTGCGGCTAGATCGTTTGCGCGGGGTGTAACTCCCTTACGAACCTGTACCGCGGTCCACGTCTGCCGTTCCTTAAGGGGGAGGTCATCGCCTAAATCTGAACATGAATCGTGACTTCTAGAAATGGTCGCTTCACAACGCACAAAATATACTCCGTCATGGGTCTTGACGTGAAAATCGCGCGCACTATCCGTCGCCTGTAGGAGATCAATCGCAAGCGCGGGGAATTGCGTATGCCCGCCAATCGCTTGAAGCGCGGCGATCTCGGCCACTTGCGCCTCGGGCGACAGGTGCGATGTTCCGCGCAGACTCGGAAGCCATAGCTGACCATTGCTTTCCGCCGCGAGTATTGCGGCGGCGTCTGTGGCCCCGATGCGGCCATATTTACGCATCGACCGCGTGAATACTGCGTTGCCAGAGAAGCGGCAGCCGCCCAGATGCGTGCTCTCCCAAACGTCAAAACGGTCGCCATATTCCTGCGCGGCAGCCACCAAGAGGCGATAGGCGGCGAAACCGAATTTCGCGCAGCAACGATCATGTTGGCCGTGCGTGCAACATAAGACCACTTCTGCGGTTGCATGCGTGGATCGATATTCTGTGAGGGAATGTTCGGCGGCCAAGGCCAAAAGGAAATCCGCCAGATGATCAGGGGGGATGTCAAAGGATTGCCGTCTGGGCACAACAATCACGCGTCCAATTGGGCCTGCGTCATTTTTGCGATCAACGAGGTTCACCCGCCATCCCGCCTTAGTAAGGGTTTGGATGGCGTCGCGCAGGGGGCCGCCCATGTCCGCCGCTTCACGCATCGCATACGACCAGCGCGATTTTGGCCAGCGGATCAATACCATGCGTTCGGGGTGCGCGCCGGTTCCTGCGAGGGCTTCGCCCGATAGCTGCCCGAAGGTTGCACAGAAATTATCCGGCTGTGTCATCGGGGATTTAGGCGGTCGAGAGGGGGGCGAATGGGGCATTTTTAAAGGTGTGACTTTCGGCGAGAAAAGTTGCGCGGCGGGGTTTGACAAGCTTGTTTATTATATCTAAGTAAAATAGTCAGCCATTATCATCAAGCCATTTTGATAAGAGCCAGAAATTTAAAATTCTTTGGATCTCTTATGAAAATGACGCGTCGCGTTCTTCTTTCCGTCCTTGCGGTCGGCATCGCAACTCCCGTGTTTGCGGGCGAAATCTCTCACGAGCTTGGCACGACCATGGTGCCTGAAAACCCACAGCGGATTGTCGTTTTGGAGTTTAGCTATATTGACGCCTTGGTCTCGGTGGGTGTGGTGCCCGTGGGTATTGCCGACGACAATAAACCCGAGCGCATCATGCCGGTTTATGGCGCTGTGATTGGCGATACATGGACTTCCGTAGGTACACGCAAAACCCCGAGCCTTGAAGTGATTGCGTCGCTGCAACCTGATTTGATCCTCGCAGATAAAACCCGCCACACCGACGCCTATGCCACGCTTTCGCAAATCGCGCCGACGGTTGTGATGGATAGTTTGAGCGGCGATTACACAGCTTCTGTCGAGCAGATGCTCCTGATTGGCGAGGCGATTGGCAAAGCGGATGCAATGAATGCGCGTGTGGCCGACCATAGGGCGAAAATTGCCGACTACGCGGAAAAAATTCGGCCCTATGCCCAAAACGTGCGGGCACAATTTGGCGTCGCGAATGGCGAAGCGCTCTTTTTACATGCGCCGTCCTCCTACAACGGGTCTCTGTTGGCGCGCCTTGGATTTTCACCAGCGATGACCCCAAACGAGGGCAAAGGGTATGAATCCAACTATGTAACGACAACCCTAGAGCAGCTATCGGAAATCAATCCTGACGTGCTTATCATTGGCGAATATGCCGATCCCTCCGTCACCGATAATTGGGAGAATGACGCGTTGTGGAACGCGCTGAAAGCCGTGAAGGATGCGCGCGTCTACAACGTTGAGGCCAACACGTGGTCCCGTTTGCGCGGCATGGTGGCCGCCGAGCAAACCGCCCAAGACCTTTTGACCATTGTGGGCGCAGATGGCAGCGATAGCTGATATTCCGGCAAGCCTAAGAATGAGTAGCCACGTTTGGAAGATAGCGGCAATTGCCGTTGTCCTCCTGCTGGCCACTGTTGGGTCGCTGGTTACGGGGGGGCGCTCTGACGTTGGAGTAACCGATATTTTTACGCTTTTAACGGGGGCGGAGGATATTGCCGCGACAACGATGCGCGATATCCGTATGCCGCGTACGGCTGTGGCCGCGCTTGTGGGGGTGAATCTCGCGCTTGCGGGTGTGGTTCTACAGGCCCTTACGCGCAACCCGCTCGCGTCTCCTGCAATTCTGGGCATCAATCAAGGGGCCGCCCTTGGCCTTGTCGCCGCCCTCGTTTTTCCTAGCGCGACGGGGCTTGCGCTCAATAGCATGGCAGTGGCCGGAGCCTTGGCGGCAGGGGCGGCGACCTTCGCGATTGCGGGGCGATTTGGCGGGCGGATCGACCCGCTACGGCTTGTTCTTGGGGGCGTGGCCGTTGGCGCATTTTCCTTCGCGGCGGTGCGATTTGCCTATACGCTTGAAGATGATCTGGCCCATGCGGTGATCCGATGGACCATCGGCGATATTGGCGACATGCGCTGGCACGACGCGGCACCACTGGCAGTGTTTACCCTTGTTGGAACGCTGGGGGGCGTGGCCCTCGCGCAGCGTTTGAATATGATGGCGTTGGGGGATGCCTCGGCGCGCGGCTTGGGCGCTGATCCGCGCTGGACGTTGTTTCTTGGCGCTGTTCTCGCGGCCATTTTGGCAGGGGCAAGTGTGACTGTGGCAGGGCCGATTGCCTTTGTGGGCTTGGTCGTGCCCCACCTCGCGCGTGTGATGTTCGGGGGCGATCATCGCGTATCGGTTCCTGCCGCCGCCGCCCTTGGCGCAGCCTTGATGCTTGTCGCAGATACTTTGTCCAAACTTATAGCGGCCCCGAGTGAAATCCCTGTCGGATTGGTCGCGGCATTGATCGGCGCGCCGTGGTTTCTCTATCTCACTCTGACATCAGAGGCGCTAGAATGAGTCGTAGAGTATGGGTTCTAGTCGGCTTGTTGGGCGTGGTCGTGCTGGCGGTAATATGGTCGATTTCGGCGGGGGCTGTGCCAATCTCGGCTTCGGTTATCGTGAACACGTTGTTCGGTCTTGAGGGACCACACCAAGATTTTATCATCCTGCAATCGCGCCTCCCGCGCACCGTTTTGGCGCTAATTGCCGGAGCGGCTTTGGCGATCTCTGGAGCGATCATTCAGGCGCTCCTGCGCAACCCATTGGCCAGTCCAAAAGTTATCGGGATCAACTCGGGCGCGGCCCTCGCGGTTTGTCTGGGTGTCCTGTCAGGCGTGAGCCCCCTTTGGTCGCCCGTGTTGGCTGCGGTGGGCGGGTTTGCTGCGGCGTCTCTGGTTTGGATCGGGTCGCTCCGGCGCGGCGCAAGTCCAGCGCGGCTGGCGTTGATCGGCATTGCGGTCGGGTTCTTGGCCGACGCGGGGGTGGATTATATCCTCGTGACGGCGCCCACCTTTGAGTTTTCCGCGCCCCTCGTTTGGTTGACGGGATCGCTCTGGAGTAGGGGGTGGGAAGATGTGGCACGGACCGCTCCGCTGATTTTACCCCTGATCGGCGTGGCGTTGCTCCTTGCATTTAGGCTCGACTTGATCCGACTTGGAGATGCACATGCGCTGGGTCTTGGGATGAACGTCAAGATCGAGCGTTTCCTTCTCTTGGCCTTGGCGACGGCTTTGGCTTCTGTGTCTGTCGCGGCTGTCGGCGCTTTGGGATTTGTTGGCCTCATGGCCCCCCATATGGCGCGGCAATTGGTGGGCGGAAATCATCGGGCGGTGTTGCCCGCATCGATGCTCGTGGGCATGGCCCTTGTTGTGTTGTCCGATGCCGCAGGGCGCGCACTGGCTCCCCCCATTGAAATCTCGGCGGGCATCCTGACCGCGCTTTTTGGTGCCCCGTTTTTTGTATTCATCCTTCTGACAAGCCGACGCGAGGGCCTATGACCATTAATCTGCAAAACTTACGTGCAGGCTATCGAGATTTCATGTTGAAAGACATCAATCAGGACCTCCCCAAGGGGCGTTTGACCGCGTTAATCGGGCCCAATGGCTGTGGGAAATCCACGCTGTTCGGCGCGATGGCGGGTAATCTCCCGGTTAAATCGGGACGGATTCTGATTGACGGTTTGGATGTGACCAAAACATCGCCGCGCAAAATTTCGCGCCATGTGGCCTTGCTCCCTCAAAGCCCCGTCGTGCCACCCGCAATTCGCGTTGAACAACTTGTGGCCTATGGGCGTGCGCCCTATCAAAATTTATTGGGGCAGCGCCGCGCAGGTGATCAAGAAGCGATCGAGTCGGCGATGGTCAAAGCGGGCATTGATACCCACAGACAAAGCAAGCTTTCCGACCTTTCGGGTGGTCAGCGACAGCGCGCGTTTCTAGCGATGTGTCTGGCACAGGACACCCCCGTGATGCTGTTTGATGAGCCGACGTCGTTTCTTGATATTCGCTATCAATACGAAACATTGGAGGTCCTTGCCGATCTCGCCAATGGGGGGCGCACCGTGGTTGTCGTGCTGCATGATATCGGCCAAGCGGCGAGATTTGCGCATCATTTGGTCGTGATGAAGGCAGGAAAAGTGCTCAACAGTGGCGCCCCGTCAGAAACCATCACGCCGCAAACCCTGCGCGATGCCTATGAGGTCGAGGCGCAAGTTTATGCGGACCCAGTCACTCAAACGCCACAATTGTCGCCCTTGAGCAACGTCAGAGCAAGAAACTAGCGTTTGATCATGATAAACTGAGCCGCTTTACGGGCGTCTTGGCTGTATTTGGACAAGCCCGTTTTAAGCCTCAACATCGGACATCAACTCGAAAGTATGGTCCTTGCCAAAAGTCCCACCCAAAACGGTGATAACGGATGCGAGGTTTGGCGAGGACACCTTAAACGCGCCTTATCACTTAGCGGCGCGTTTAAGGCTGTTTCTCGGCGGGGGCGCGCTTGAATCAGCCGAACTGCCCACAATCAGAGCGTCGGCAAAACGGTAAACCTAATTTGCCGAGACATCGGAGGAGTGCCTGCTATTCCGCCACATCCGCGGAATCTGCATTCAACTGGCCATAGTTTTGGAC
Source organism: Falsihalocynthiibacter sp. CO-5D18 (assembly GCF_041205445.1). Classification (NCBI taxonomy): domain Bacteria; kingdom Pseudomonadati; phylum Pseudomonadota; class Alphaproteobacteria; order Rhodobacterales; family Roseobacteraceae; genus Falsihalocynthiibacter; species Falsihalocynthiibacter sp. CO-5D18. The sequence continues at coordinate 11,553 of NZ_JBGFCF010000011.1, forward strand.
CCCAATTTGATCCAGCAACCCAATCTGCGTTTCCAAGAAATCAACGTGGTTTTGTTCATCAAGGATCAGTTGCTCAAACAAATGCATGGAGGCGTAATCCGACGCGTCAGAACATACTTTGCGCGCTTCGGTGTAAAATTTAACGGCTTCCATCTCCGCTTCAAGATCGCATGTCAGCGTCTCGCGCAAATTCTCGCCGATGCGCAGTGGATCGAGGGTTTGGAGGTTTGGATGGCCCTCAAGAAACAGGATGCGGTCAATCAGCTTATCCGCATGCTCCATCTCTTCGATGCTTTCCTCGCGCATTTTTTTGGCAAGTTTGCCGTAACCCCAATCTTTTTGCAGACGGTAATGAAGTCAAAACTGGCTTACCGCCGTTAGCTCAATCCTCAGAGCCTTGTTAAGGATCTCGATGACTTTTTTATCACCCTTCATGGCGCGTTCTCCTTTTTCTGTCGCTGCGCAGTCCTTGCAACTCCACAGGTACGCCGAACTTAGTGTTGGTCCGCATGGTTGCAATGAAAAGTTTCATACAGCCGCCACATTGCGGAGTTTTGCCGAGGGCGCGATAAATTTTACCTGGGGTTATTATGACTTTATCGTCGGCGGCGCGCATCCACTCAATCGCGGCGTGGATGCTTTTGTCATTTATGGATTGGCAACTACAGATGATCATGGATTACGCCTCGTTTTCGTGGCCCCAATATCGGATAAATCAAGGAAATGTCAATCCCGACAAAAACGATAAACTAATTGAGGCGAGCGGTATCAGAGGGTCCTGACGAGAGCGGTTTATATTCTGCGCTCGCAACACGGCGTTTCTCAACAAAACGGGTGGGAAGTGGCTGTTGGTATAAATCGGCACTAAAATCTGCTGAGCGGACTTTGCAGATGTTTGCGATTTAGGTGAGCATATCAGCTCTCGGATATGCTCAAACGAATTCTGTCAGTCCAATACGAGTACGATTTTTCCGATATGTCCCTTTTCGCCAAAAGCGCTTTGTGGAGCTGCGATATCACGAAGCGGATAGGTTTCAGCCACCAAAGGTGCGATTTCTTTGCGTTCGATCCGCCCAACAAGATTGCTGAAAACTTGCGGCTCAAGAACCGTGCAGCCAAAGAAGCTGAGGTCTTTGAGATAGAGCGTACGGATATCAAGCTCGACAAGGGGTCCCCCGATGGCCCCGGCAACTGCATAGCGTCCCCCGGGGCGCAACACGTCAAGCAATGACGGCCACTTCGAGCCAGCCACTAAATCAATGACGACATCGACGCTATTTGCACCAAGCGCGGCAACAAGATCATCGCCACGATCAAGTGTTTTCATCGCACCAAGTTCTAAGAGAGCTTTGGCTTTTGACGCGCTTGTGACAGCAATGACCTTTGCCCCACGCGCTTGCGCCAATTGAACCGTCGCCGAACCGACACCACCAGATGCACCCGTGACCAAAATGGTCTCGCCCTTGCGCACATTGGCGCGTGTCAGCATATTTTCGGCTGTAGAGTAGGAGCACGGAAAGGACGCCAGTTCTATATCTGTCAAATCGCAATTGATTGCATGAGCGTGGCGTGCAGCAACCCGCGTGTATTGGGCAAATCCACCGTCACACTCAGACCCAAAATACTATGGCGTTTTGAGTGTGTCCCCATTCGCCTCGCGGATACACGGTTCGATCAGGACACGTTGGCCAATTCGATCCGTGTCGATTGCCGCGCCGACAGCAACAATTTCGCCGCAAACATCTGCGCCCTGAATGCGTGGAAATGTAAGCGGTGTAGCAGACCATGACGCATCGTCTGCTTCTGCTTCGCCCTTGGAATACCAAGCCGTCCGCGTGTTGATATCCGTGTTGTTTACGCCTGCGGCACTGACCCGTACAAGGACATCGCTTTCCCGCAGCACGGGAACGGGGAGATCATCGCGCCACTCAAGCATTTCGGGGCCGCCATGACCATTCAGAACAACTCCGGACATTTGTTCGGGGGGGGCTCCTTGTGAAATAAAGCGCACCCTTAGAGAAACAACTGAAAATATCAATCTGGGCGCGGAACAAACATCTGCGGCACTTTGAGCGCAAGTCGGCTATGGCCCGACAAAGCGCAACCGTCCTAAGGACCGCTAGCCGCCGAGTTGCGTGCGCATGGCTTGATAGACAACGGCAGTTGCGACATTTGCCAAGTTAAGGGATCGAACAAGCGGATTGAGCATCGGCAAACTATGCACGCGATCGCCCATGCCGTCCAAGATTTCAGGTGGCAAGCCTTTGGATTCACATCCGAAAACCAAATAAGCGTCCTGTTGATAGTCAGGCGCATAAATGCTCTGTTCGCCATGTTCCTCAAAGAAATACATGCTATCGCGCGGCGGGTTTCGTTGATCCAAAAAGCTTTGCCACGTGTCATATTCGCTTAGATGAACATGTTTCCAGTAATCGGTTCCCGCGCGTCGCACGGCCTTCTCGTCAAGGGAAAACCCGTAGGGTTTGATCAGGATCAGCTCTAGATTTAGCGCCACACAGGTCCGCCCAATCGCGCCGGTATTGTAGGGGATTTCAGGGGTTACTAATACCAATTTCAGGCACGGATCAGACATAGGCTGTGCAGACTTTCTAAGTCACGGGCGCAGGATCGGCCCGTTGCTGGCCCCTGTTACCCCAACCAATGCGTCCTTAACAGCGCCAAATCTGCTGCCATAAGGGCTGGTGGGAGGTGGCGATTGCGGTTCCCTTCCGAAAACTACGCTGTGCGCGGCTAAGTTACACTTGCCCAAAAGGAGGCGCTGTGGTCCTTATTGTGGCACATCATGCGTGACGGCAATTGGGTGTGAGCGCATATCGGAATTAAATCCGTTGGGGGACGTAATATTGAAAAAGTCTAGGGCGCGCGGGTTTTGGGTTTGGTTTTCAGTGGTGTTGGTGACGTTGAGCGCCTGTGTGCCAGGCCACCGCCCCTCAACTGACGAGGAGTTGGCCGCCATGGCTGAAGCTCAAATTTCCTATGGACAAATAGAACGCAGCAAGGAGGAACCCTATTTTCCCTTTGGCATCGAAAAGATCTGTGGAGATGCCTACCCGCGCCTTAGGTTGGCGGATGTTAAAGGCAGTCCGCAGCAAGGAAATATTTCTCTTTGGGAAACCCGCTCCAATTCAGCAAACATAGATCGCTATGTGCTTTGGCACGAAAAACGCGCCTGTGGCTTTTTGATTGAAACCCCTGCCGACGACGGAGAAGGGCCATTTGCCTATGGGGATTACATCATTCTGTACGATAGAACGGGCGGCGTTGACTTTGCTCTTCGGAAAATGATTGTTGAAGGAATGGAGTTTGGCGGCACAGACATCGGCCACGATGTACCTAAAGATAAGGAACTATTACGCAACACGTATCAAGAGAAATTTCTTGAGTGCCGCGCGCAAACGGATGGTTCAAAGGACGCATGCCGAGATTCCACGCAAGACTGGGTAGACAATAACACCGCGATCCTTGCAATCGCCTTCAATGGCCAAACGAAAAATGAAACTGTCGGCTTTTTCATGATTGAAGATCGTCTGTGGTGGGCTGGCCGCGAAATTAAATAGGGCGATGGGTGGCTAAGAAATGTACGCTTGTTGCAAAGCCCTCGACGCATCGTCGGTTTAGGGAACGACGAGTTTATCACGGCCATTCAATGCGTTGTCTATGGTTGTTGAGCCGCTAGGCATTGCCGCTCCCATTCCGTTAGAAATGCCATTATTTCGAGGGAGTCCGTGAGGCGGGGCGAGGGGCGCTGCGCCTCTTTTTGTCCGGCGGCAAGGGAGGCCTCGACCATTTTGACTTGGGTGTAGAATGCATCATGGTCTGCATCGACGTAGATATCTTCGACTTCGCCCTCATAGGGGGTCCAACGAAGGTGATTGCGGCCCGCCACGGGGAGCCATGGGTTTGTTACGAACGTTAGCGTGCCCTTGTCGCCCGCAATCGTAAACCCGTGCTCCATGCCGTAGCTGTCGGTTGATTGCAGCGTTGCCAGCACGCCATTGGCGAATTGCGCGGTCACGGCGGCGTCGCAGATGGTGCCGTCATGCGCCGATACATTCCCCAGTCCCGCGAGTTGACCCGTGGCAAACATGTCTTGGCCACAGAGAGTCTGGACGACCAAATGCAGCAGCGACACGGGGTAGCAACCCAGATTATAGAGCGTGCCGCGCCCAAGAGGGTTGGTGACGTTCCAAATATCCGCCGAATAAAAGCCGGTGATCGCGCGCAGACGGCCCAAGCGACCATCCGAAAGAATTTCCATCAAACGAGCGTAGAGCGGGTGGGAAAGATACATAAACCCTTCGACAAAAAAGGTGTCGTGGGTACGGACGGCAGTAGCCAGAGCCTGCGCTTCCTCCATTGTTGTGGTCAGCGATTTCTCGGACAAAACCGCCTTGCCAGCCTTGGCGGCGGCAATGGTCAGCGTGTGATGGACGTGGTTTGGCAAGCCGATATAAACGACGTCAATCTCTGGGTCCGCCAGAATTTCGTCATACCCGTAAGAGACCGTAGGAATGCTGTATTCCTTTTGAAAGGCGTCCACGGCGTCGGAATTGCGTCCTGCAATGGTGCGGATGGTCGAGCCGTTTGAAGCGGCAATCGCCTTTGCAGTTTTGTGAGTGATAAACCCAGTTCCAAGCAATCCCCAGCGCAGCATATGGTTGTCCTTTGAGTGATCCGAAAAAGCGAACCTATGCGGGCCGCGATAGTTTGCGAAGCCTTGAGGCGAAAGGCCGCTTCAATGGATCGACGCCTTGCCTTAGTGCTTTAGTGGCGCGGCAACTTATCTGTTTTCTAGGAAATGATAGGCTTCAAGAATAGTCGTACTTAGCCCGTCAAAAAAGCCCGGAACAGTGACGTCAATAAGGCCTACAGCGGGGAGTGTTTCGTCGGCGACGGTGTCTTCGGCGGGCCGCACGACAATAAGCGTGCTTGGGTCGTTGAGCAACTCGCGATAACTCGCGCCTTTGCCGTGCTTCAGAACGTTGATAGCCAAATAATACAGGTGGAACCGCTCGGCAAGATCCGCTTGCTCCGCCGCGACCAGCATTGTTTTTAATTTACGTGCAAAGGGACCCCGTTTAAAGGTATTCTGCATCCGCGCTTCGAAAACCGAGAAGATATCAACCGAGGTCAATTCGAGCGCCACAGTCGCCGCGCGCAGTTCTTCGACTTGGGCGTCAGACCCGTTCTGGCCGTCCAAAAGTTTCAAAATCTCCGAAATGCGATTTTCGGACGTTTTGGCATTGGTTTGCGCCGTCGCAACCAGTTCAGGTACGCTTGGTAAAGCTCCCATCATTCAATCTCCTTAAGATACCAACTCCCTAATGCTATGCGGAGCGGAATGATAGTGGCGGGATGGGTTAATTCGGATTCTGGGGTGAGGGCGGCGGTTTTGGGCACGCTGAACCGCGCTCAAATATATGCCCAAGGCCACACGGATGTTGCGGACCTTGCTTGTTTTTAAACGCTAAATGAAGTCAGTCCGTTCGTTTTGGCCGCAATTTCCACCGTCCTATCCGCGACTATTGGGTCATTTCAGGGCGGGAGACAGTGATTCCATGATGAAATTCCGAAGGGTTGCAATCCGGTAAATGCGTCTGTTTCCTCGGAATTCGACAGAAAACACAACCACGGCGCGAATAATTCAGCCGCAGAGATGAAGCGCGCGCCCCCATGCAAAAGCTAGAATGGAACATGGCCACCAGAGGGCGGGCCGTTTATTTATCTGGGCACCTTGGGTGCGTAAAATGGAGAGAATACTATGAAAAGAATTTTTGCAAAAACTTGGTCACGTTTTAAGTCCGACGAGCGTGGTGTCACGCTGGTTGAGTATGGCATTGCCCTGATTTTGGCTGTGACCCTTGGTGGAGCCGCGCTCGCTACTCTGGGTACGGCTGTTGGTGGTAAAATGGGTGCAGCTGAAACCTGTTTAAGCGCTGCTGGATGTAACTAATAATTGAACTCTCCGGCGGCCCAAATGTCGCCGGAAGTATACGCTTTGTGAAGCATTGAGACACAAATTTTCCAAAACGCGCTGCTTCCTTATTTAGTTTGCCCATGGGCCAAATGGCCAAAGACAAATAGCTGATTTCTAAAATCAATGAACGACCGTATCGGGGCCCTTGGGCCGCGGAAGGGTCGTCCTGTAAAAGGACCTAATCACATGCGATTGTCATCCCTTCTTCTCGTCGTCACGGGCCTTGGCGTTGCTGCTGGGTCTGTCTATCTTGCACAGGATGTTTTGACGGCACAGATGCTGAGCAAACAGGCCTCGCAAGAAGAAAGCGAGACCGTGGGGGTATTGGTCGCGGGCCGCGATATCGCCTTTGGCCAAGCCATTGAATCGCAACTTATTACCACGATCTATTGGCCGCGCGATGCGTTGCCCGTGGGCGTCTTGACGGACCGCGAATTCCTCCTTCCGAGTGATGGCGTCGAGCCACGTCGGGCGCGAAAAGCCATGTCACAGGGAGAGTTGTTTTTTGCCAATCGGGTCTCGGGATGGGGCGAAAAAGTGACAATCGTTCAGTCGCTCTCGGCCAACCACCGCGCCATGGCCATCAAAGTGAACGCCGAGACCGCCGTGGGCGGTTTTGTGACGCCTGGGGATTCCGTTGACGTGCTTTTGACCGAGGGACGGAGTTCCGGATTGCGCACGGTCACGATCCTGCAAAATATCAAGGTTATTGGTGTCGATCAGGACTCCGACATCGGCAATGACTCGCCAGAAGTGGCGCGTACCGTGACCGTCGAAGTGACGCCAGATCAAGGGCAGCGTCTTGCGCTCGCCCAGCAAGCGGGCATCCTGAGCCTAACATTGCGCAACAATGTCGGCGCGGAGGACCAACCGCTCGATTCCCTTAAGCTTAGCGACCTGATGCAGGATGTTTCGCCCGTTCCGGAAATGATTTCCACCCCGAGAATTACAGTGCGGCGTGGAGTCGTAATCGCCGACGAAGGTCTGTAGAAACCATGTCAAACCGCAGGTCACATATCGCCACCTTTGGGCAGGACCAGAAGGGCACCATCCTTGTTTTTTGGGGGATGGCCCTTGCTGTGATGCTCGGACTGGTGGCGATGTCGTTTGATTTGGGGCAGGTCTCGATCACACAGACCGATATGCAGAGCTTCACCGACAATGTGGCCCTCGCGGCAGCAGGAGAGTTGGATGGGAGCCCAGATTCCATAACGCGTGCGACAACTGCGGCCGCAAATCTGATCGTCGACAGTCGCAAGTTTGGCAGCGGCGACCATACGCTATCGGGGGCGGATGACTTTACCCTGACGTTTTTCTCGACGTTGCCTGCCAGTGACACGGCGGCCCCTACGGCGATAACGACAAACCCAGCCCTTGCCAGATTTGTCCGCGTGGCCGCCACGGAAGCCGAGGTGCCCGTCGCGTTTTATCGGGCCTTAATGGTTCTGCGCGGCGAGACCCTTCAGGATATTAACGTGCAAGCCCAGTCGATTGCGGGCATGACCCAATTCGCCTGTGACGTGACGCCGATGATGTTTTGCCAGCCAAGTGGGTGGACGTCGGCGGCCAACAAAGGGACGATGGTTAACCTTCGTTCCGGTGGCAATGGCGCGGCTTGGGCACCAGGGAATTTCGGGTTTTTGGACCCGTCCAAGGCGCTGGTCGATTCCGAAGGCCCTTGCGCGGGGGAAAACGGCGTAAAGCTGGATGCGTGTTTACTTGCGGCGGTGGGATCGATCACACAGTGCTACGCGCTCAATGGGGTCGATACGGAACCCGGCCAAAAGAACGGCATCGAAAACGCAATTTTTAACGTGCGGTTTGACATTTTCCAGACGATCCTAAAGAGCGAGAAAAATAACCCGAACTATGCGCCTGCACCGAACGTTATAAAGGGGGTGGTGCCCTCAAACGGCAACGCCTGTCCAAACAACTACGACCCATCCCCCGATACAGTGGGCTTGCCGCGCGACGATTGTTTTAACGCGGGGGGCTGTGCTGGGGGGCGCTTTGGCGATGGGGACTGGTCAGCGGGCTATGCCAATTACATCGCGACCAATTATGGCGGTGCCGACCCGTTTTTCATCAATCCTGCGCTCGACACGCGCTATGATCTTTACAAGGCCGAAATTGCCAACCCACAAGGGACGAGCGGCAATGCGGGTATCCTTCCGAATGGGCTGGCGGAAAGCGGATTGCCGCAATGTAATACCGCAGGCGGTGCTTCAATTGGACCTGAACGCCGCGTCATTGTGGCGGCTGCGATCGACTGTGCCGCCAACAATATTCAGGGTTCCGCCGTTAACGTACCAGTGGCCGAATTCGTCGAAATTTTCCTGACAGAGCCCGTGGCGGCCGTCAGCTCAAACACTGTGGATATTTGGGGCGAAGTGATTGGCCCTGCGGATCAAGGCAGCGGCGCGGGGGCGACCGGAATTTTCCGCGACGTCGTGCAGTTGTACCGGTGAGGGGGGTGGCATGTTGAAACATTGGATCAAACGCGCCTTTGGTGGTTTTCGCCGCGACGAGCGCGGGACGGCCCTCGTTGAACTGGCAATTTCGCTGCCGTTTGCGTTGCTGGTTTTTGGCATGATTATTGAGGGATCACGGATGCTGTGGGCCTATCAGTCGGCAGCGGCGGGGGTGCGGGATGCGACGCGGTATCTGGCGCGGATTGTGCCGCGCGATATTTGCACCTCGGGGGGGTCTGTCGCGGGCTATACCACGCAACTCACCGGAATCGTGCGCAACAGTTCCAGCGGCACCACGCTGTTTCCCAACGGCATTACCGTCAATTCGGTGATCCCCACCTATAGCTGTATCGCGGGGGATTATCGCAAAGGCATCGCGCCGATTGCTCAAGTTTCCGCAGAGATTACGATCACAATGCCTTTCTCGGGCTTCTTTGCCGTCGCGGGCTATACGCTCAACGATGTGACGACCACCGTCACCGATCAAAGCCGGATTTTCGGGTCATGAGGGCGCATCGCACATATTTGGCGCGGATCGTTGAATTCTGGCGCAATGAGCGCGGGGCAACCCTTGTGGAATTCGCAATCGCCTTGGCTCTTTTCCTATTGTTGTTGTTTGGGATGATCGATTTTGGCCGTCTTGCCTATCACCGGATTGCCGCCGAAAAGGCGATGCATATTGCAGCCCGCTTGGCGGCGGTGCGCCCTGCGGCCTGTGCGGGTTTGCCCAGTATCAACGCGCGCGGATCAACATCCGTTGTGCCCAAGCCGCGGTTTGGAACCAGTTGCGGCGCGGGGGCGAATATTTGTGCCACGCAAGCGGCGCTCGTCTGCACAGGGTCAGCGACGAACGCGACCGCCAGTGAAATATGGGCGCGTATCAACGCGATCCTTCCGCCCGGTGTGGCGATCGACGATTTGCAAATTTCCTACACGTTCGACCCCAATCTTGGGTTTCTGGGGGGCCCCTATGTTCCTTTGGTCACGGCGGAACTTGTGGGGGCCACGTTTACCTTCATTTCCCCGCTCGGACAGCTTGCCAGCCTTGCTGGGGGATCGGCCCCAAGTGGCCTTGGTGGAACAATAAATTTTCCTTCAATGAGTGTCTCCCTTCCGGGAGAGGACTTGGCGAGTGGGACGAATGGATAACATTAGGAGGTTAAGTCAATGACAGAGCCAGTTCAGAAAATCACGGTTTTTGCCGCAAATGGCCCAGACTCAGACGCGATTTCCGCAGTTGTCTGTACGCTTGACAACGTCAAGTTGAACCGCCGCGATATGACCCTTTCAAAAGCCAACGGCACCGCGCATGCACTGGCGGCCTCGGGCGAGATGATCCTGTTTCGAACCTCGGGGGAGAGCGAACAGGACGAGGTGGCGGTGCGGGAATTGTGCCGCACTGCAGGGCCGGATGTGCGGGTGGTTGCCATCAGCGACCCCGACTTGCAATTGGCGGCGGCGCGTAAACTTTTGCAAGCTGGCGTGGCAGATGTCTTGCCGATGCCGGTGACCAAAAAGGACCTGACGGAGTGTTTGGAGCGCTTGAGGGCACCGATTGCCGCCGTTGCGCCGCTTGCTTTACAGCGTGGCAAAATCATCACCGTCGCCCAAGCGCGCGGCGGGATTGGCGGCACCACGGTCGCCGTCAACCTAGCGGATGCCTTGCGCGGCGAGGCGGGACTTCTGCGCCGAAATGTCGTCAAAAAGGTTGCTTTGGTCGATCTGGATTTGCAGTTTGGCGGGATCGCAAGCTTTTTGGATATCGAGGCCAACGACTCGCTGTGTCGGATGGCCAAAGACGAAATTATCCCCGACGCTACGTTTTTGTCGCAAGCCATGTTGACCACCAAAGGCGGGTTGTCGGTGATCACAGCGCCAACTGAATTTGTGCCCATGGAGTCGCTCACTGGCGAGCAGGTTGAAGCGCTTTTGGAGCAGTTGACGCTTCAATTTGATTACGTGGTGGTGGACCTGCCGCGCACCTTGGTGCAGTGGGTGCAATCGGTGCTGAACATGAGTGATCGGCTGTATTTGATTACCGATAGTTCGGTACCTGCGATCCGCCAGTCAAAACGTCTGATTGATGCCTATTCCGAAGAAAGTCCGAGACTACCGATTGATATTATTGTGAATTTTGAGGCCAAGCCGATTTTTAAGGGCCGTCACCATGTGCAGGCTGCGAAGCTGTTGGAGCGGGAGTTGCGACATTGGCTTCCCCTTGATCCAAAAGCCACACGCGAGGCCCTTGATCGCGGGGTGCCGCTGTCCGTGGCGGCAAGCCGATCCGCGTTGACCAAAGCGATTAAGAAGCTTGCTGTCGAGGTCATTGGCGAGAAAACGACCGCAAAGACAGACCCGATGAAGCGCGAAGCCACCCAGGGTTCCGATGCCATTTTTAAATCAATTCAGTCGAGCTAAGGAGAGCCAAAATGTTCAAGAATTTTACACGAAACGGTAAAGAAAATTCAGCCAAAAGCATCGACCTCCCCGGAGCGGTGGTTGTTAAAGCGCTGAAGACCCCGTTGCAACTCGTCGATCCTCAACAAAGTGCCACGGAACACACGTTGATTAAGCGGCTGGAACTCAAAAGCCGCCTGCATGACGCTTTGCTGGATCGGTTGAATTTCTCGGTGATCGACAAGGTGGAAGATGAAGCACTGCGCAAGGAAGTAACCTCCTTGGTGAGCGAAGTCTTGAGCAAGGAAGGCACGCCGTTACGCGGCGAAGAATTCAAGAAGATCGTGGACGAGTTGATGGATGAGGTGCTTGGATTAGGGCCGCTTGAGCCGCTCCTCGCCGATCCCACCATCAACGACATTCTGGTGAATGGCCATAAAAGCGTGTTCGTGGAACGCTTTGGTGTGCTGGAGCGCACCAACGCCCGCTTTCGCGACGAGAAGCATCTTTTGCGGGTGATCGACAAGATCGTCACACGGATTGGACGCCGTGTGGACGAAAGCCAGCCTTGGGTGGATGCGCGCCTTGAGGACGGCAGCCGCGTGAATGCGATCATCCGGCCCTGTGCCATCGATGGCCCTTCGATTTCGATCCGTAAGTTTTCGCGCCAACCCTATAGTCTGGCGCGACTGGTCGCGAGTGGCGCCCTTACGGGGCCAGCCGCGAAGTTTCTGGAAGGGCTGGTGGATGCGCGGATGAATGTGTTGATTTCCGGCGGCACGGGCTCGGGTAAGACCACCATGCTCAATGCTATGTCGGCATTTATTTCTGAAAAAGAGCGGATTGTGACCATCGAAGATGCCGCCGAATTGCAACTACAGCAAGGCCATGTTGTGCGCCTTGAAACACGGCCCTCCAACCCGTCGGGGGGCGGCGCGGTGGCGCAGCGGGACCTGTTGCGCAACGCGCTTCGGATGCGGCCTGATCGGATCATCGTGGGCGAGGTGCGTGGCGCTGAAACCTTCGATATGTTGCAGGCGATGAACACGGGCCACGACGGATCGATGACCACGGTGCACGCCAATACCGCGCGCGACGCGCTGTCGCGGTTGGAGCAAATGGTGACGATGATGGGCGTTGATTTTCCGATGGCGGCCATCCGTGGCCAAATCGCCAGCGGATTGCAATTCGTGCTGCAACTGTCCCGCCTAAGCGACGGTCGCCGCCGCGTGATGTCGATTTCCGAAATTACTGGTATGGAGGGCGATGTGATTACGATGCAGGACATCTTTGTGTTCCGCAAAACGGGTCGCAGCGAAAATGGCGATATTCTAGGGGAATTCATTCCGACGGGCATCCGCCCCAAGGCCGCCGAGGCGCTGATTGCTGCGGGGATTAGCATCGATGCGTCTATGTTTATACGGGAGAAAGCGCAATGAAACAGCTTATGTCCCACCCCTATGCTTTGTATTTTGTCTATACGTTTTTGGCGGTGGGCGTGTTTTTCCTTCTCTCTGGCGTTTGGCAACTTCTGCGCCGCTCCGAGAACAAACATGAAGCACGCAATCGTCGGATGAAAATGATCGCGGGCGGGGCGACGGCGGCGGAAATACTTGCTGTCCTCAAACCGGTGGAACGCGGGGGGTGGATAACGCGCCTGCCGTTTGTTGGCGACCTTCCAAAGGCGATGCGGCAAGCTGGGATGACCAGCTCGCCAACGCTGCTCATCCTGATTTGTCTGAGCATTTCGGCCGTTATTTCTGCAATGGCAGCTATGAAGGTGACGCTTTGGATGGCCATTGCGATAGGTGTTACGGTTGGCTTTCTCCTGCCTATCGGGATTATTCGCCGCCGTCGGGCGGCGCGCATTGAGGCGATAACCAAACTCTTGCCTGAGGCGCTGGATTTAATGTCGCGCGGCTTGCGTGTGGGGCATCCGTTGAACACCTCGATTGCCTCGGTCGCGGAGCAAATGCCGGATCCGATTGGCTCCGAATTTGGTCTGATCGCAGACCAAGTAAGTTTTGGCGACGATTTGGTCGACGCTTTTGCGGAATTTGCAGATCGTATCGACATTGAGGACGTCCACTATCTCTCGGCCAGTTTGGGCATTCAACACGGGACGGGGGGCGACTTGGCGCGGGTGCTCGATGTCTTGTCCAAAGTGGTTAAAAACCGGATCGCCATGCGGCGACGGATTCAGGCGATTTCAGCGGAGGGCCGTTTGTCGTCGTATTTCCTCTCGGCGATCCCCGTGTTTATTTTCGTTACCACGTCAATTTTCAATCCGCGATACTATCAGGATGTCTATGACGATCCGCTTTTCATTCCCATGGCCATCGCGGTTGTGACGTTCACGGTGGTGAACGCCGTTATTCTCGCCAAACTCGTTAGATTTAGAATATGAAAGGTTGCGACCATGTTTGAAACACTCACAACACTGACGAGTGCGTGGAATATCACGCCGCAAATGGTCCTTATCATTGGGATGGGATTGGGCGCGTTGACCATCCTTGGGGGCGTCGCGGTTTTGGTCGGGGAGCGCAACCCCGCCGCAGATCGCATCGCGGCTGGCTCCACAAAACGCCGTGAACAGCGGCGGGATTTCGGGCTTTTGCAAGCACCCAATCACGACCCCAAAGGCATTTGGAAAGCGTTTCTACCGGGGGATATGAAAGAGCGCAGCGATCTTGCCCGCAAATTGTCACAAGCTGGATATAACGGCCCCCACAACCTGCGAAATTTCACCTTGGTCCGTGTTGTATTGGGCCTCGGCTTGCCCGGGGTTCTGTTGGCGGTTTTGCTCATTAGTCGCGTGCCGGATATTCAATTGCCGTTTGATATTTCCAGCCGTCTCTCAGGGTTGTCAAATGGCACCATTGTGCGCACGCTTTCAGTCTTGATATTTCTGGGGTATTTTGTGCCGATCAAATGGCTCAATGATCGCGCTGAAGAACGGCGGATGCGGATCGAGGAATCTTTTCCCAACGCCTTGGACCTCATGCAAATTTCTGTTGAAGCGGGGCTTGGGTTTGACGCCGCGATGACGCGGGTTGGAAATGAATTGGCCGAAATTGCCCCCGAGATGGCCTATGAGTTCCTCACGGTTCAGCGGCAAATTCAAGCCGGTCGTGATCGGGACGCCGCAATGCAAGACATGGCCCAGCGAACAAATGTGGATGTCATCCGCTCGTTTTCCGCTGTGGTCAGCCAATCGGTTCAATTCGGGACATCCATGTCAGAGGCTCTGACGGCCTACGCCAAAGAGATGCGAGAGTTCCGGGAAATTAAGGCCCAAGAAATGGCCAATAAACTGCCCGTGAAAATGTCCGTCGCGCTCGCGTCCCTCATGCTTCCTGCGCTGATTTTAATTTCCATTGGCCCGGTTGTTATTCGCTATACACGGTTTTTTGCCGAGTAAGAGGGCAGGGTTTTTGCCCTAATTTGGACACAATTCATCTAAAAATACATGCTAGGATTGAAAATGCAGTGAAAAAGCCGCCAAATGTGGCAATTTGTTGACAGAATTAAGAATTCAGGCCTAAAATTAAGACATAGGCTGGAAGAACCAGCATTGAGATTTTTTGAGGCACCCGAGTATGATTTAAAGGGGTGCATAAAGTGGGTACTAAGGGACATTATGGGGATAATACCCTAGGGAATACTTTGAGCGTTGTAAGTCTGGTCGAAGGCATTGCTGGCTGGTGCCAAGCGGTGCAGGGCGTCGCGTCCTTTCGGCAAGGCCTTAAGGCGATCTCAATGGGATTTGGGGCAAAAGCCGCGACGCTGGTGAAGGCCGCGAAAACGCAAGACGGGAAAATTCGATCTATTTCCGTGGACTTACAGCGAGAGGCGCAGTGCGGCGCGTTGGATCGCTCGTTTGCTGACCTTATTTTAGGATCCTATATAGCGCACGCCAAAGTTGGCTCGGTTTGGTACGCCAGCATGGCCGCCTATGGGGATGCGCCAGAATTGTTGGAGTTGAGAAATCAACGCGCTCTGGCCGAAACTGTGGTGATCGTTTTGGGGCAGGACGGGAAGTGGGTTTACCTTCTGGAACTGCATTTCGCCAACCGCCTGTCATCAGGGGCCGGCGCGATGCTGACGTCCCTGTGCGACACGCTGTGTCAAACGTGGTCGTGCCGCTCGCCGGGGGTGTTTTCAGAATCCCTCTTGGATCGTCAGCCAGAAACCTTGAATGTAACCCTCGCAGCACCGCTTTTGTCGGACCTTAATCCGGCGGGGTTAAGTCGCGCAGAATTTCGCGTGTGTTTGCTGTTGAGCCATGGGTTAAACCGCGACGTTTTGGCCAAGAAGTTGAAAATTTCGTCCTCCACCCTGCGCAGTCACCTCAGACAGATTTATGACAAGGCCGAATGCCGAAATCTGAGCGACTTATTACGTCGGTTACTTCTGGTTGGGCCAAGCCCCGCGCAGGAAACCCCCTTGGTCACAGCGATCGAGCGAAGGGCGATATCCCATCAATCTGTGGCTTGACGGCCCTGAAATGATGCTTTTGCCGCTTTTGCTTTTTACGCCGGTTCTGCTTTATGTCGCGCAAAGCGATCTGCGGTGGATGCGGATTCCAAATACGGCCTCGCTCCTTGGGATTGGCTTGTTTGTGGTCACCATTCCATTGATTGGACTTGAGGAGGCCATTTCGCGCATCCTCCCCGCCTTGATCGTGTTTTGTATCGGGTTTGCCCTGTTTCTCCTGCGGATTTTTGCGGGTGGGGATGTGAAAATTCTTGCGGTGCTCATGCTTTTTATTCCGTCGGGAACGCTCTCGCTCTTTGCGCTGGTTTTCTCGGGGGCGATGCTTTTGGGAATTGTCGCCGTAACCGCCACCCGTGCGTTGGCCCTCCCGCAATTGCGCGGCTGGGTTTCGATGCGTGCCCGTGGCATGATGCCGATGGGACTATCCATCAGCCTCGCTGGCATTGGCCATTTAGCGGTGCTTTATGCGCTTCAAACGTCTTCCCTGATGCCCTGATCCGTGTCCGTCGCAAACGCGGTTTAGGTTCCGATGATTTGGTGCGTTTCAAACACGGTTGGTTCTATGGGAGCCCCATCCTGCGTGGTCGCGTGTTCAATGAAGGTGTTCACATGGGGCGGAATGCACGTGCCGCGTTGTGCCACACCTAGGAAAATTTGCTTTGAGTTTTCCGGTGTCAGATCGAACCAATTCGGATCATCAAACGTTCCGCCATAGACCCCGACAATGTTGGCGAAACGCTCAAAGGTCAGGAACAACTTTGTGCCGCATGTGTCGCAGAAATGAACGAAAACCTCTTTTCCGCTGCCCGCCGACGTATGCACGTATTTTTTCGGTGTTCCTTTGAGGAGGCGAAAATCCTGCGCGTCAAAGATCGGTTCGACCATATAGGCGCCGCCCGTGGCGCGTTGGCAAAACTTGCAATGGCATATCGTCACGCGGCTGGGTTGATTTTCCACAGCGTAGCGAAGGTTTCCGCACAGGCATCCGCCTTGGGCATTTTCCATCATCGTGCCTTCCTCGATTTTTTGTGAACCTCTCGTTTTATAGCATGATTTGGGGCGCAAGTCGCACAACAATCCTCGGGGAAGGGCGATCTTCGCGGGCGGTTTTCCTCAAAAAGAAGCTGGATATTGCCGCTCGTGGCCTTTGTGTGCCGATGACGGTGCGATTGCGGCCTTTCTCCTTGCATCATGGCGCTCATCCCCATAGAAGAACCGAGATTTAACTCATTGCCGCGTCCGCGCGGCCATTTTGCTATAAGGACCCCCCATGCAGGTTACTGAGACCCTGAACGAAGGCCTAAAACGCGGTTAC
This sequence comes from Falsihalocynthiibacter sp. CO-5D18, assembly GCF_041205445.1. Lineage (NCBI taxonomy): Bacteria > Pseudomonadati > Pseudomonadota > Alphaproteobacteria > Rhodobacterales > Roseobacteraceae > Falsihalocynthiibacter > Falsihalocynthiibacter sp. CO-5D18. The sequence goes on from NZ_JBGFCF010000011.1 coordinate 28,231, forward strand.
ACGCTTGTTATTCCCGCTGCCGATTTGGACGCAAAAGTTAACGAAAAGCTTAAAGAAGCGCAGCCAGATGTTGAAATGAAGGGCTTCCGTAAAGGCAAAGTGCCTATGGCGTTGCTCAAAAAGCAATTCGGCCAGAAAGTTATAGGCGAAGCCATTCAAGAGACCATCGATGGCGGCCTTGGCAAGCATTTTGAAGATTCCGGCGACCGCCCTGCGTTGCAGCCAGACATTCAAATGACCAACCAAGACTGGAAAGAGGGCGATGACGTTGAAGTTACCGTCGCTTATGAAGCTCTTCCCGAGATCCCAGAAGTTGACCTAAAAGCTCTGGCACTTGAAAAACTCATCGCAAAAGCGGATGACGCTTCTGTGGACGAAGCTTTGACCAACCTTGCTGGAACCGTCAAAAATTACGAAGATCGTAAAGCTGGCAGCAAAGCCAAAAAAGACGATCAAATCACCATCGATTTCGCAGGCAAAGTTGATGGCGAATTGTTTGATGGCGGCACAGCCGAAGATTTCCCATTGGTTCTCGGTTCCGGTTCGTTCATCCCCGGTTTTGAAGACCAATTGATTGGTGCTAAAGTTGGCGACGATGTTGCCGTTACAGTGACGTTCCCTGCGGAATATCAAGCGGCAAACCTTGCGGGCAAAGAAGCTATTTTTGATTGCACAGTGAAAGCTGTAAAATCGGAAATCGCCGCTGTGGTTGACGATGAATTGGCGAAAAAATTTGGCGCCGAGGATCTTGCTGGTCTTAAAGGTCAAATCGCTGAACGTCTTGAAGCTGAATATGCGGGCGCTGCTCGTGCGGTTCAAAAACGCGCATTGCTTGATGCGCTTGACGGTTTGGTAAGCTTCGAGCTTCCCCCATCGTTGCTTGAAGCCGAAGCTGGTCAAATCGCGCATCAACTATGGCACGAAGACAACCCAGATGTTGAAGGCCATGATCACCCCGAAATCGAAACAACAGACGAGCACAAGAAGCTTGCGGAACGCCGCGTGCGTTTGGGTCTGTTGTTGGCAGATATCGGTCAGAAAGCGAAACTCGAAGTTTCCGATGCTGAAATGACCCAAGCGATCATGACGCAAGCGCGCCAGTATCCAGGTCAAGAGCGTCAGTTCTTTGAATTTGTTCAACAAAACCAACAAATGCAACAGCAACTTCGCGCTCCATTGTTCGAAGATAAAGTTGTAGACTATGTTTTTGAATTGGCCACGGTCAGCGAAAAAACAGTCACCAAAGAAGACCTTGAGAAAGCTGTGGAAGCTCTCGAAGAAATGTAAGGCCTAACCCGCTTTAAAGATCGAGGGCCGTCGCGGGGGATAAACCAGCGGCGGCCCTTTTTTTGTTATTAAAATTGATAGATCAGCGTCGAGGAGTTTGAAATATGGATTGGTCAGTCGTCCTTAGAGATTTCTTAACGATATTTGCTGTCATCGATCCGATTGGGTCGGTTCCCGTTTTCCTCTTTGCGACGGCCAAAGTGCCCCCCCATTTGCACAAACGATTTGCGCTTCGAGCGGTTCTGATTGCAACGTTGGTGTTGTTTGGATTTTTGGTCGGAGGTCAATTCGTTTTGGAAGGCCTTGGTGTTCGGCTGGGTGCCTTTCAGGTCGCTGGGGGGATTATCCTTTTCCTCTTTGCCCTGACGATGATTTTTGGGGAATCTAAACCCGAAGCAGAAATTCACGAAGCGGAAAAAGACTATCTGTCGGGCGCGGTTTTTCCACTGGCGATGCCGTCGATTGCCTCCCCAGGGGCGATGTTAGGGGTGGTTATCTTGACGGATAATCATCGCTTTTCCGTTGCTGAACAATCGGTTACCGCAGTGCTTTTGCTGGCTGTCCTCGCTGTGACGCTTGTTTTTCTCCTCATGGCGCAGAAAATTCATCGGGTTATTGGCACGACAGGGGCGAGTGTGATCAGCCGTGTAATGGGCATCATTCTTGCGACAATCGCGATTGATTCCATCCTGCAAGGCCTTGAGGTTGTCGGCGCTATAAGCCTCAATCCATAGATATTCTCTTAAGGAGCGCGACATACAAAAGTGGTCGTTTCAAGGGGGATCGTAATGGGACTTGGGCCGAAAGCGCTGTGGAAGGCCTCCAAGATTGCTTCCGCAACCACAGTCGGTTCCACCTCGCCGCGTTGCCGGATTTCGTCGATAATCGGATTGCCGAAAACCAACGCCGTTGCAAAAGCTTCTAGATTTGTAATGGTCTTTTGCAGTTGAATGGTCTCGTGCTCAACATCGTGCCAGCCCGCTTGGGCAAGGTCGGCGCGTACTTGGACGGGATCACCATAGTGGAAGGGGACCCTATAAAACGCGGGAGGATCGTTGGGAAAGAATTTTGCGGCGGCGTCATAGGCGATTTGCGCGAACGGGTTCTTGGACATCGCGCTCCACACATTGAAAAGATAGTACCCGTTTTTTTTGAGAACCCGCGCAGCTTCCCGATAGGACGCGGGCTTGTCAGGAAAAAACATCACCCCAAATTGACAAACCATCATGTCGAACTCGGAATCCTCAAAGGGTAAATCCATGGCGTTGGCGACGGTAAAATCGACTACGTCTTTGTTTGTAAACTTGTTTTTGGCCACCTGAAGCATGGGAAGGTTTAGATCCGTAACCTCAAGGCGCGTTTCTGGGGACAAGCGGTCGCGTAGGCGGCGACTTAGAATACCGGTCCCTGCTGCAAGTTCGACGACATTGGTGGCCGGTAAGCTGGCGCAACGCGTTGCGAGCAAATCGGCATAGTCAAAAAAGATATTGGGGCCAAGACCGCTGTCATAGTAGCTTGGAATATCCCCGACGAAATTGGATGAGGTATTAGACATTGTCATAACTCCCAATAATTTCTGAACAGTGCTTAGGTGTAAGCATTATAGAGCAAAACGGGTGGAAAAACGAGGTTGAAAATGTCGAGACCTACGGCTCAAGCCGCTGCATGTTTGGGGCATGGAAAAGGGGGCGGGCTTGGCTCTTTTGACGGAGCAGGTAAGCGCGTCCCCCTCCTATTTTAGTCCAAATCGAACGTATAATTTGGTTGGCATTTTTTTGCGTTAGGCTTCTTGATACAGGCCTCTACCAGAGTTGCATATTTGGTGAGGCGTGGATCACCGGGTGTTTTGTATTTTGCCGCCGCATCAAGCAACTCTTGTGCTGTCTCGGGCTCCCCGCTGCGAATGCGTGCGAAAGCAGCGGTCAAATAGATGTACCGTTTTTCCTCATTCGTTGCGACATTTCGGAAGGCGTTGGCGGCTTCGCGATATGCGGCGTAATATTTGGCATTGCCGTAGGAACGGGCGGAATCATACATGTGACCTTGCTGAAGGAGCGCGAACATTTCTGCTTCGGATAGAGTGCCAAGCTCCTTTTCCACAAGGTAGGCCCGTAAATACCGAGAGTCCTTTTACGATTTTTTGTACCAATCGGTTTTAACCATTGCCTTGAGCTTCGGTATTTCCGACAGAAGAAAATCTTTATAGATCGGGAAGTCAGCAGTTTTGCAAACAGGCAGATGGGTGATGAAATCGCATGTCGATAATTGAGACAAACTCATCGTAAACTCTTGCTCATAGGAACAAGAAAATGTGCTGACGATTTCGGTCTTAATGCCGCCAATTGGGCAATCTACTCTTTCTTCAAATGCCTCACCCGCCCAAGCTGTTTGGCTTGATACGAGGGCGGCGAAAAGGGCGATGGCCGTAAATTTATGTCTCATAAGGGCTCCTAGAAAATTGCGCGTTTTCAATGTGATCTAGGGGAAGTCTGGGGGGGGGGGGCGTTTATTTTCAAGGAAAAAATAATTTAAACTTGGCGCATGAAAAAAAGGCCGCCCAGAATGAACTGCGCGGCCTTCAAATTGCTCGGGAAGGGAAGCTTAAGCTTCGTCTTCGTCCGCAACTGCTTCTTCTTTAGCAGCGGGTGTATAGTCGTCGTCGCCAAATTCATCCGCAGCAGCGCCGATTTCGTCGAAGAGCTCGGCGATTTCGAATTCTGCTTCAGCTTCAGCTTGCGCTGCGAGCTCTTGGATGGATTTACCAGAGGCCTGTAGTTCAGCTTCTTCGTTGGAGCGTGCAACGTTCAATTCGATCGTCACAATAACTTCAGGGTGAAGTTTAACAGACATGTTGTGCAAGCCGAGTTCTTTGATCGGGGAGACCACAGAAATTTGCTTACGGTCGATTTCGAATCCACCAGCGGAAGCAACTTCGGAAGCGTCACGTGGTGTAACGGAACCGTAGAGCGAACCGGAGTCGGACGCGGAACGAATCACAACGAACTGTTGACCGTCAAGCTTGGCGCCGAGCGCTTCTGCTTCAGTTTTGGTCTCAAGGTTTGTGGCTTCGAGCTGGATTTTGCGCGCTTCAAAGGACTCGATGTTCGCTTTGGAAGCGGACAGTGCTTTGTGCTGTGGCAACAAATAGTTGCGCGCATAACCGGATTTTACATCTACAACATCGCCCATTTGGCCGAGTTTTGTAATGCGTTCAAGAAGGATAACTTTCATGATGTGCGCTCCTTACTTAACAGCGTAAGGAAGCAGAGCGAGAAAGCGTGCGCGTTTGATTGCACGGGCCAACTCACGCTGTTTCTTAGCCGAAACTGCGGTGATACGGGAAGGAACGATTTTGCCACGCTCAGAGATGTAGCGCTGCAGAAGACGTGTGTCTTTGTAATCGATCTTCGGAGCATCGTCGCCAGAGAATGGGCAAACTTTGCGGCGGCGGAAAAATGGTTTAGTAGCCATGGTTTAGCCTTCCTTACGTGCGCTCGCGACGACGGTCGCTGCGCTCTTCACGTTTTTGCATTTGAACCGAAGGACCTTCGGCGTGCTCGTCGACTTTGATAGTCAAAACGCGCATTACATCTTCGTGTAGACGCATCAGACGTTCCATCTCTTGGACGGCTGGGGAAGGGGCATCAGAGCGCAAAAAGGCATAGTGGCCTTTGCGGTTCTTGTTCACTTTGTATGCCATGGTTTTAACACCCCAATACTCGTGCTCAACGACTTTGCCGCCGTTGTCCGAGAGGATGGTGCTGAAATGTTCGATAAGGCCTTCGGCCTGCGTGTTGGACAAGTCCTGACGCGCAATAAAGACATGCTCGTATAGTGGCATGCGATCTCCGTTCATATGGGGCGCACTTCAAAGATCGGTCATTCCTTCTGCACCCGATCACGAGAGGTTGCGCTGTTAAAAATGCCGCAGAAGAAGGTGGCCTTATAGCAGGGTAATGAGGGGATGCAAGCCTGCAGGGTAAAGAGGAGCGCTATACAACTATCGCGGTATTAACCAACTGCTGACACAGTTCTGCCGTGTTTGGATTCAAGATTATTAAGCAAGCCTTAATACAAGACAGGAATGTACAATGATCAATCACATGTCAGACAAGAGCAAGTTAATTGCCGCTGCGGCGCGGTCCAAGAAATTTGCGATCCAAGCGACCTCGTGGGGATATGCCGTGCGGATGCCGGGCAATACCGGATTTTGGGCGCGATTTGCGCAGGCATTGGCGGGGGGCGTCGCCCTTGTTTCCATCGGAATCGCTGTTGGAATGTGGGTTATGCCGGGGTCCGAAATGGGGGCCGATATCGCGTTGTTTAAAGCGGCGCTCTCTGGGGTACTTGTGCTGACGGGTCTGTTGGCGCTTTGGTTTGCGGCACAGGGCACCACATATGAGTTACAGGTGGACAGTGTGAAGCGCGAGTTGCGCGAAGTTTTGCGCAACAAAAAGGGGCAAAACCTCGTTTTGCGACGGATGCCTTTTAACGATATTCGCAGCGTGATCCTGTCGCGCGATCCACAGCGCAATTTGCCCGGTTATGCGCGCCTTATGTTGCGCCACAAAACGCAGGGGCATTGCATTGATCTGGTGACAGATAAGGACGACCGCCTTGAAGCGCTGCGCGAGGTTTTGGCGCGCGATATCCTCATGGGCGAGGCTGAAATGTCGAAAGCATCGGTCGTTACGCCGCGACGTGGTGCGATAGTGCGTCATGAACGCGAAATGCCGATCCCAGCACAATAGGGGCGCGTCAAACTCTGTGCAATCGGTTTTCCGCCGCAAAACTGTGCGCAAGTGCACAGACCCTGTGGAGGGAACGTGGGTTGAGAAATATGCCATCAATGAACATCTAAGCTCGATCAGACATTCAATCTTTTGGAGCTTTAATAATGTTTACCACTACCCTGAAGTCCGCCGCCGTTGCCCTTACTTTGGCCGGAATTTCCTCCGCTGCAGTCGCCGCACCTGTTGCTTATAAATTCGATCCTAGCCACAGCCAGATCGTTTTCAAGATCAACCATCTCGGCCTTTCTACCACCACGGCCATGTTCTCGGGTTTTGACGGAAACATCCAGTTCGACCAAGAAGACCCCGCAGCAAGTTCGGTTGAGGTCTCCTTCCCTGTAACGACTTTGTTGACAGGCTGGGAAGCGCGCTATGACCACTTCATGTCACCAGAAATGTTCAACGCGTCGGAAAATTCGGATGTGAAGTTTGTGTCCACAAACATTGAAGTTACAGACGACACCAACGCGAAAATTTCGGGTGACTTGACGATCAATGGCATTACCAAACCCGTCGTTTTGGATGCGGTTTTGAACGCGGCAATGGAAGAGCACCCTATGGCTAAAACGCCTTGGGCTGGATTTGATGCGACAGCAACGGTTCTGCGCAGCGAATTCGGACTTGGCGCCTTTGTTCCCTTCGTGGGCGACGAAGTTGAAATCGCGATCTCTGTTGAGGCGATGCAAGCCGAATAAGTTTTCTACACCTCACAAAAAAGGGGCCTCGCAGCGATGCGAGGCCCCTTTTTTGTTGTTGCTTTTGTTGTCGCTACTTGAAGGCGACCAAATCTACCTTGAGGTCGACGTCAAAGCCGAGGCTGCTTTCGTCGGGCATGGCCGCTCCGATGCTATAATCCAGACGCGCCAGCGAGGCCGCACCCGCCATTGTCGCAACATCATCCTCGATGCTGAGGGTGAACGGCAGGGTTAATGGCAAGGTTGTGCCTTTAAGAGTGAGGGTCCCGCGCGCCTCATACGTGTCGCCCGTTGCGAATATATCGGCGGCGTAAACGGCGGTCGGGAAGGTCGTTGCATCAAAGAAGTCTGACCCCATGGCTTGATCTGTGACGGAGCCAAGGGTGAAGGAGGCGATGGCGACGGTTACTTCGACGCGGCCCTTCTTGTCGCCCTCCAAAGTGGGATCGAAGGCAATATCGGCAGTCCAATCGGCGAAACTGCCAGTGACGGCGCTGCCCAATTGTTGCACGGTGACGGCCATGTTGCCGCTTTCCACAGTCCAGTCGCTTTGCACGTCTGCGAGGTTGGTTTGCGCGGCGGCAGGGGTTTGCAGACCCAAAAATGTGCCCACCCCCATGGCGACACCATAGAGAGCCACAGCAATCACCAGCGGGGTTTTGCTGTGGCGTTGCTGTGGCAGGGTCGGGGTGCTCATTTTTCCGGGAAGCATGCGTTTGAGCGTGGAGTCGCGATCAATAAAGGCGTGTTTCAGGGCCCCTGCGATATGCAAAATAAGGGAGGCGAGAAGTAGCTTAGTGAACACGCCGTGCCAGCCAGACGTAATATGCGAGAACAATTCAGATTTGGGGAGTTCGGGGAGGATCGCGCTAAAGGGCCACAGGATCGGCGCGCTAAAGGCCGCGGTTGAGTGGTGAAGCCAGCCCGACAGGGGCACAAGAACGAGGGAGAAATAAAGCAGCCAATGCACGGCCTCGGCGGCGGTGGCCTCGGCGGGATTGTCGGCGTTCAGTAGGCCGGGTTTGGGTTGGGTCGTTGCCCAAAGAATGCGCAGGACAGCCACAAAAAACAGGGTGACGCCGACGGTTTTATGCAGACTAAAGAGCCACGCTTTTTGCGCGACCTCGTCGCTCGTTGCCATTGGGAAGTCGTTTGCGATCATGCCAAGGGGGAACGCGGTGAAAATAAGAAGGGCGGTGAGCCAGTGAAAGGTTTTGGTAACGCTGCCATAAAGGGCGGGCGAATTGGTGAGGGCCATGTTTTGCTCCGAAATTGGTTGCGCAAACTATAGGTGCGCGGGGGTGGCAAGCAAAGGCGTGAATACGTGCAGGTACACACAAGTATTGCGCGCGGTTGCAAAGGCGAACATTGCGAAAAGCTGCGCATCGTTGTATTTGAAAAGAAAACTATAAAAAGGAAGCGGTATCATGCGCGCATTTGTATTTCCGGGGCAGGGCGCCCAAACAATTGGCATGGGGAAGGCTCTTGCAGAAGCTTATCCTGCGTCCAAAGCAGTATTTGACGAGGTCAACGAGGCGCTTGGCGAGAATTTGAGCGGGATGATTTGGGACGGCGATATTGCCGATCTGACCTTGACGCAAAACGCACAACCCGCGTTGATGGCCACCTCTATTGCCGCGTTGCGCGCGCTTGAGGCCGAAGGAGTTTCGGTGACGGATGCGGCATTTGTGGCGGGGCACAGCCTTGGCGAATATTCAGCACTGACGGCGGTGGGTGCGTTGTCACTCGCGGACACTGCGCGCCTTTTGCGTATCCGTGGTGCGGCCATGCAAAAGGCGGTTCCGGTGGGTATTGGCGCGATGGCGGCCTTGTTGGGGCTTGATTTTGCCACCGCCAAAGAGGTGGCCGAGGAGGCTGCACAGGGGCAGATTTGTCAGGCGGCCAATGATAATGATCCTTCGCAAGTTGTGGTTTCAGGCAACAAAGAGGCCGTTGAACGCGCGATTGAGATTGCGAAAGCCCGTGGCGCAAAACGTGCGATTTTGCTGCCTGTGAGTGCGCCGTTTCATTGCGCGTTGATGGAGCCTGCCGCGCAAATCATGGCGCAGGCTTTGGCGGATGTTACGATTAACGCGCCTTTGGTGGCGCTGGTGTCCAATGTGCAGGCCGAAGCGACGACTTCGCCGGATGTCATTCGGGACTTGCTGGTTAAACAGGTGACAGGATCGGTGCGGTGGCGCGAATCTGTGGAGTATATGGCAGGCCAAGGCGTGACTGAGGTCTGGGAAATTGGCGCAGGAAAAGCCCTCGCGGGGATGATCCGCCGAATTAACAAAGACGTGGTTTGTCGCGCTGTGGGCACGCCCGAGGACGTTCTTGCGGCAGTTGAAAGCACGAAATAAGGAATGCAAATGTATGATCTAACAGGAAAATGCGCGCTGATTACGGGTGCGTCTGGTGGTATTGGCGGCGAAATTGCGCGGGCCTTGCATGGCGCGGGCGCCACGGTGGCCCTTTCGGGCACACGGGTTGAGCCGCTTGAGGCACTGGCGGCAGAATTGGGCGAGCGGACGCATGTTTTGCCCTGTAACCTAAGCGACGCCGCCGCCGTAGATGCGCTGCCGAAAGAGGCGATTGCCGCTATGGGCACCGTTGATATTTTGGTGAACAACGCGGGGATCACCCGCGATCAGTTGTTCATGCGGATGTCGGATGAGGAATGGTCCTCGGTGATTGACGTGAACCTGACCTCCACAATGCGCCTGTGTCGTGGCGTGATGCGCCCGATGATGAAGGCGCGTTGGGGGCGGATTATTAATATATCAAGCATCGTTGGGGCCACGGGCAATCCGGGCCAAGCCAATTATGCAGCGTCCAAGGCGGGGATGGTCGGGATGACCAAATCGATTGCCTATGAAGTTGCGTCGCGCGGAATCACGGCCAATGCTGTGGCTCCCGGATTTATTGCGACGCCGATGACGGACAAGCTCACGGATGATCAGAAAGATAAGATCAACGTGCAGATTCCCGCCGGTCGGATGGGAACAGCCGCCGAAATCGCCGCAGCGGTTGTATATCTGGCCAGTCCAGAGGCCGCATATGTGACGGGAACAACGTTACATGTGAATGGCGGCATGGCGATGCTCTAGGGCTTAAAAGTGGGGGCATGCCTTAATTTAGGGGATGCCCCGCAACTATTTTTAGAATAGGGTCTGAGTGAGAAAATAATTTGCGCTCTTGATCCTTAAGAATGTATATCTATCTTCTGGAAAGCGTTTGCCTTGGCGGATTGATATGCTAAAGGAAGCGCAGAAGAACCGACAGCGGAATAAGCGTTTGCCGGGTTTCCTGCGTTAGCAGGGCTTAAGTCGCCCACTCTGGGCAGGAAAGAAACGGGTGGTAGCACCCTACACTAGAATGAGGAAATAATATGAGCGACATCGCAAATCGCGTTAAAAAGATCGTCGTAGAGCACCTTGGTGTAGAAGAAGAGAAAGTCGTTGAAAACGCTTCCTTCATCGACGATTTGGGCGCAGACAGCCTTGATACAGTTGAATTGGTTATGGCGTTTGAAGAAGAGTTCGGCATCGAGATCCCTGACGACGCTGCTGAGACTATTCAAACTTTCGGCGACGCGACGAAGTTCATCACAGAAGCTTCCTAAGCCTCTTACAGAATTTTAAGCTTTAACGGCGCTCCTCATTGGGGCGCCGTTTTTCGTTATTGTGTTTGCTCAACGGTCGGTTGGGGGCTTTTAGCCTTGGTTTGGGCCAGCCAGACGGCCCAGAGGGTTATAATCGCGCCGCCGATTTGGAGGGGGGAGAGCGTCTCGCCCGCAAAGGTCCAGCCAACAAGTACCGCAGTGATTGGACTGAGCAGGCCGAGGGCCGAGATGATTTCCGTGTCCTGTGTTGCAAGCCCGCGAAACCAAAGGAAGACCGCGCCAGCCGTGCCGAATCCGGCCAGATAGGCGAGGGCGAGCCAGTTTTGCGCGGTAAAGCTGGGCATTGGCGGCTCGAAAATGGCAGCGAGCCCCGCGATCATGAGGCCTCCGGCAATAAGTTGCCAACTGACGAACCCCACAAGTGAGACTGGCGGCGTCCAGCGGCGGGTGAGGACATTACCCAGAGCCATGGAGGCGGCGGCCACGATCCCCGCCAGAATGCCGAGGGGATCAAGCGTTGCGGAGGGGGTGAGAACCAAGACCGCAATGCCGAGCGCGCCAAGGCTGGCGGCAAAAAACGAGCGTGGACGAATGCGGCGATGCAGGACGATTCTGACGAGGAAGACGACCATAAGAGGCTGAAGCGCACCTAATGTTGCCGCGACGCCACCGGGGAGGGCATAGGCGGCATAGAATAAAAACGTCCAGAAAATGGCGAAGTTTAGCGCACCTAGAATGGTCGCGCGCAGCCACCAGATGCCGTGGGGGATTTCGCGCGAAAAGAGCCATAGCACAAGGCCCGCAGGCAGGGCCCGCCACGCCGCCATACCCATCGGATGGTCGGGCGGTAGAAAGTCTTTGAGCACAATATAGGTCGTGCCCCAAAGGATGGGCGCAAGGGCGGCGAGATAGAGGGTCGATTTGGAAGACATGGGGTTTGTCCTTTCGTCTTGACGTCAAGATAAATGGTTGACCACGTATTGCAAGATGTATTTCCTTTATTCTTGACGTGAAGATAAAAAACAGCATCCTGTGTGTATGGATCATGTTGACAAAATTGTTGCGCAGTGGACGCAGGAACGGCCCGAGCTTGATGTCGGACCGATGGAGGTTATTGGCCGCATTGTGCGTTTGGCCAATGTGTTGAACCAAGAGATGGAGCGGATTTTTGAACGTCATGATTTAACGGCTGCGAGCTTTGATGTACTCGCCACGTTGCGCCGCTCGGGTGCGCCGTTTTCGCTCTCGCCGGGGGCTTTGATTGGCAGCACGATGGTGACGTCTGGCACGATGACCAATCGGATTGATCGGCTGGTGACGGCGGGGTTGGTGGAGCGACGGGGCAATCCAAAGGATAAGCGTGGGTTTTTGATTTGCCTGACGGCGGCGGGGCACGCGCTGATTGATCGCGTGGTGGAGGATCATGTGGCGCGTCAGGCCAAGTTGGTTGGGGCGCTGAGCGAAGAGGAGCGCGAGGTTTTGGTCAAGATTACGCGAAACCTGACGGACGCGATTGGCGCTTTGCCGGAATAAATATTGACGCGAAAATAGGGGGTAAGCCGGTTTGGAGGACGAAAGCGGGGGGATTTTATCCCCTAGGGTTGTTTCTTTACCTTGCTCCTTAGGGGGAGAGCACGATATCAAGCAAGGAACAAAAGTTTAAGGCGGGAGAAACGCTATGCGTCGAGTAGTTGTCACAGGTTTGGGAATGGTCACACCATTGGCCGACGGTGTTGAAGAAACATGGAGCCGTCTGATCGCCGGAGAATCTGGGGCAGGGACGATCACGCGGTTTAATCCCGAACGTGTTGCCACCAAATATGCCTGCGAAATCCCCTTAGGGGACGGTAGCAATGGCACGTTTAACCCCGATAAATACATGGAGCCCAAAGACCGCCGTAAAGTCGATGATTTCATCCTTTATGCGATGGCGGCTGCGACCCAAGCGGTTGAAGATTCAGGCTGGATTCCGGAAGACGAAGAAAGCAAATGCCGCACGGGTGTGATGATTGGCTCGGGCATTGGCGGGTTGTCGTCGATTGCGGAAACCGCGCTTGTTTTGGCGGAAAAAGGCCCGCGCCGTGTGTCGCCGTTCTTTATTCCGGGTGCATTGATCAATCTTGCGTCGGGCCAAGTGAGTATAAGATACGGCTTTAAAGGCCCCAACCACGCGGTTGTGACGGCGTGCTCGACGGGCGCGCATGCCATTGGCGACGCGGCGCGTTTGATCATGTTGGACGATGCGGATGTGATGGTCGCGGGGGGGGCAGAGAGCCCAATTTCCGAGATTGGCATCGCGGGCTTTAATGCCTGTAAGGCGTTGTCGACTTCGCGTGGGGACGATCCCAAAACGGCGAGCCGTCCCTATGACCGTGATCGCGATGGTTTCGTTATGGGTGAGGGCGCAGGCGTTGTGGTTCTAGAAGAATATGAACATGCAAAGGCGCGTGGTGCGAAGATTTACGGCGAGGTTCTCGGCTATGGCCTGTCGGGGGATGCGTATCACATTACGGCCCCTGCGAGTGACGGGGATGGCGGTTATCGTTCGATGGCGGCAGCTATTAGGCGGGCGGGGATTACGCCTGAGGATATTGATTATATCAACGCGCATGGCACCTCCACGATGGCGGATACGATTGAATTGGGTGCGGTTGAACGCCTGATGGGCGATGCGGCGGATACGGCGACGATGTCCTCGACAAAATCGGCAACGGGGCACCTTTTGGGCGCTGCGGGGGCGATTGAGGCGATCTTCTGTATTCTGGCGATCCGTGACCAAGTTGCGCCGCCAACGCTCAACCTTGAGAACCCTGATGTGACGCCGCGCCTTGATCTGGCGCCGCTCAAAGCGGTGAAACGTAAAATTGACGTCGCGCTGTCCAACTCCTTTGGGTTTGGTGGCACAAATGCGAGCGTTATCTTTGGTAAGGTAAAAGACTAATGTGGAAAAATCTGGCCTCAAGCGCCCTGACTTTCCTGGTGCTTATTTTGTTTTGCTTCGGCGGCGTCGCGATGTGGGCGACCAAGCAATATGAAGCCCAAGGCCCGCTTGAAACCGCGATCTGCTTGAAGGTGGATTCGGGATTTAAAATGGGGACCGTGGCCGATATTTTGGAAAAAGAGGCGGCAATCACCAACGGGTATATTTTCCGTGTTGGCGTTAATTATTCCGACAAGGCTGCCGCTCTTAAGGCGGGGAGCTTTTTGGTGCCCGCTGGAACCTCGATGGAAGGCATTGTTGATATCGTAACGGGCAATGGTCGCTCTACTTGTGGGTCGGAAATTGTCTATAGAATCGGTGTGTTACGCAGCGAAGTTCAACTAAGGGAGCTTGACCCTGCGACCAATCGATTTGAAGAAAAATTCGCTTTTGATCCGGTCGCGGACGCGGTGCCAGAAGGGTTTGAGGAGGCGCGGCAGAATGCAGATTTGCGGTACCGAGTTGCCCTTGCTGAAGGGGCCACAAGTTGGCAGGTTGTTGAGGCGCTGAAGGCGGCGGATTTCTTGACGGGTGATGTTGATGAAATTCCAGCAGAAGGATGGCTGGCACCGGGGAGTTACGAAGTGGCGTCCGGCGAGACGCGCGCAGAATTACTGGCGGAGATGAAAGATCGGCAGGCCGCGGATTTGCAGGAAGCGTGGTCCAACCGCGCCGCAGATCTTCCGATTGAGACAATGGAGGAAGCGCTTGTTCTCGCGTCGATAATTGAGAAAGAAACGGGGATTGCGGAAGAACGTGGGCAGGTTGCCAGCGTTTTTGTGAACCGCTTGAACCAAGGGATGCTTTTGCAAACGGACCCGACAGTCGTTTATGGCGTGACGGAAGGTAAAGGCGCGTTGGGACGCGGGTTGCGGCAGAGTGAGTTGCGCGGAGATACGCCGTGGAACACCTATGTTCACGCGGGCCTACCACCGACACCCATTGCCAATCCAGGGAAGGCGGCACTCCAAGCTGCGGTCAACCCAGACAGCACGAAGTACGTATTCTTTGTGGCGGACGGGACGGGCGGACATGCCTTTGCCACGACGCTTAAGGAGCACAATGACAACGTGGCCATTTGGCGCAAAATCGAAGCTGAGACACCCGAAAACTAGGGGTTTCAGCGGCAGGAAATGAAGGAAAAGGCGTCCGCTTCGGGCGCCTTTTTTGTGCGCGTTTGCGACAGGTTTCCCTTTGTTCTTCGGGAGTTACGTGGGGGTGCGTTCGGTGGGTGTTGCCGCGCAACGCCTCGAAATCATTGATTTTTTCACTCTGATGTGTCAATTTACAGGTCGAGCTAGAAGGGATGTGACCCCGTTAAAAGCGCCATTTTAGAGCGCTAGATTGAGCCACATTTCTCTCGTGCGGGCAAAGCATGAGAGGCGGACAATAAGAATATGACACTTATTACACCCATTGAGGATATTGGCAGTGCCGAAAGCTTGCTTTTGGTGGCCGAAAAACAGGTTCAACGTTTGATCGGTGCCGTCGAAGGCGTCTTGCAAACAAATGAAACAAGCCAAGATTTGGACACGAAGGAGGCCGTTGCGCTTTCGAAGGATTTGTCCAAAGCCTTGCAAACTCTATTTGAGGAAAGGTCGCGCGTTGAAAAACTTCGCAAACAAAAGTCCGGAATTGTCCATGACTTCGCGCTCGACTTTGACCGAGCACGCCTTGAAATCGGGAGCCGCTTGGCTCGCTTGCGCAGAGCAAACAATACAGGAGACGTTTCTGAATGAATTAGGGGACGAGTCGCTTTTGGCTCTGCCTTGGTTGTTTGAATTTTGGGCCCTACCGCACCAACTCCCGCCAGAAGGCGATTGGCGCACCTGGGTGATTATGGGAGGGCGTGGTGCGGGTAAAACCCGTGCTGGAGCCGAGTGGATACGGTCGGAGGTAGAGGGGGCGCGCCCCCTCGATCCGGGTCGCTCGCGTCGTGTGGCGCTCGTTGGGGAAACGATTGATCAAGTGCGCGAAGTTATGGTTTTTGGCGAGAGCGGCATTTTGGCGTGTTCTCCGCCAGATCGTCGACCCGAGTGGCAAGCCAGCCGGAAGCGTTTGGTTTGGCCGAATGGGGCGATTGCACAGATATTCTCTGCCCATGATCCAGAGAGCCTGCGCGGGCCGCAGTTTGATGCGGCTTGGGTGGACGAGCTGGCGAAATGGAAGCGCGCCGAAGAGGCGTGGGATATGCTGCAATTCGGGCTGCGCCTTGGAGATATGCCACGGCAATGCGTGACAACAACCCCGCGTAATATACCGATTTTAAAAGGCATTTTAGGGAATAAGTCGACGGTTGTGACACAAGCGCCAACCGAAGCAAATCGCGCCTATTTGGCGGCGAGTTTCCTTGAAGAGGTGCGTACGCGGTATGCGGGCACCCGTTTGGGGCGGCAGGAATTGGACGGTGTTTTACTGGAAGACACTCAGGGTGCGATGTGGACGCTTGGGACGTTGGATCAGGCGCGGGTCAATGAGGCCGACAATTTAACACGCATCGTTGTAGCGGTTGATCCGCCTGTGACGGGCCATAAAGGGTCCGACGAATGTGGGATTTTGGTGGTGGGCGCGCGCACTGTGGGCGAGCCGAAGGACTGGTACGCCGTTGTGTTGGAAGACGCGACGATCAGCGGGGCCGCGCCCAGCGTTTGGGCGCAAGCCGCACTAGATGCGATGGAGCGCCACGGGGCCGATTGTTTGGTGGCCGAGGTCAATCAGGGCGGTGATTTGGTGGAATCGGTGATCCGACAGTTGGACCCGATGGTGAGTTACAAAGCGGTGCGGGCGAGCAAGGGGAAAGCGGCGCGGGCCGAGCCTGTGGCTGCGTTATATGCCCAAGGTCGCGTGCACCATTTGGGGGCGTTCACAGCGCTTGAGGATCAGATGTGTCGCATGACGCAGCAAGGGTATGAGGGCAAGGGCAGCCCCGACCGTGTGGACGCGCTTGTTTGGGCGATTACCAATCTTTTGATCACCCCAAACAAGATGGCGCAACGCCCCCGCGTACGCACCCTTTAAGCGTTCTTTAGGGACTTGTGAGAGAGTGGTTTCAACGAGAATGGAACCGAAAACATCCCTTCTTATTCATATGTGTCAATAGGTTGCCCGATTGGGAATTCTGATGGCCCGCCCGGTGGGTGTTCTTTTAGGCGAAGAAACAGGAGCTTCTTCAGATGGTATTTGATTTCCTAAAACGCGGCGAGACGGTTGCGGCAACTGGCCCAACTGCCACCAAAGCTTCCGCCACGGGGCCAGTGGTTGCGTATCATGGTTCCGGGCGTGTGGCATGGAGCCCGCGCGACGTTGTTTCCCTCACCAAAACGGGGTTTTCGAATAATCCTGTGGGGTTTCGGTCGGTCAAGATGATCGCGGAGGCGGCGGCGGCATTGCCACTGGTGCTTCAGGATCGGGAACGTCGGTATGAGGATCACCCGATTCTTTCGTTGATTGCATCGCCAAACGGGGCGCAGGGACGGGCGGAATTGTTTGAAAACCTGTATGGGCAGTTGTTGCTGACGGGGAATGGGTATCTTGAGGCTGTTGCGGCGGAGGAGGGGCTTCCTTTGGAGCTTCATGTTTTGCGCAGCGACCGGATGAGCCTTGTTCCGGGGGCGGATGGCTGGCCGATTGCGTATGAATATGCCGTGGGGGGGCGCAAGCATCGGTTTGATGTTTCTGGTCATGTTAGCCCGATTTGCCACGTAAAAAGCTTTCATCCGCATGACGATCACTATGGTTTGAGCCCGATGCAAGCGGCCGCAAGCGCGATTGATGTGCACAATGCTGCGAGTCGTTGGAGCAAGGGTTTGCTGGACAATGCGGCGCGTCCGTCGGGGGCGATTATCTACAAGGGTCCCGATGGCGCGAGCATGTCGAACGACCAATACGAGCGCTTGCAGGACGAAATGTCGAGCTATCATCAGGGGGCCGCGAACGCGGGTCGACCGATGTTGCTTGAGGGTGGTTTGGACTGGAAACCGATGGGCTTCTCACCGTCGGACATGGAGTTCCAAAAGACCAAAGAGGCCGCTGCGCGCGAGATTTCCGTGGCCTTTGGGGTGCCGCCGATGTTGTTGGGTATTCCGGGCGACGCGACCTATGCGAATTACCAAGAAGCCAATCGCGCGTTTTACCGGCTGACGGTTGTGCCGCTGGCGACACGGGTTGCGGCAAGTATTGCGGAGTGGTTGAGCCGCTATAGCGGCGAGAAAGTCGAGCTGAAACCGGATCTGGATCAAGTCTCGGCGCTGTCGTCGGAACGCGACAACCAGTGGCGGCGGGTCAGTGATGCAAGCTTCCTGACGGATACCGAAAAGCGCGCCATTCTTGGGCTGCCCAAACTCTCGGAGGACGAATGAGCGAACAGCCACATCATGTTGGTGGGTCGCGGTACCTTTATGAAGGGTTTGATGCCGCGGCGGCACGAATAGACGCGAATGAGCGGGTAACAAAGTTGCAGTTTCAAGCTTTAGATCAACGGCTTAGTCGCATTGAACAGGCGCTTGAACGGTTGGAACGACGCCTTTGGTTGGCGGTTTACGGTGTGGTCGGGGTGATCCTTGCCCAAGGGATTATTTCCCTGATGGAAATGGCACCGAAATGAGGAAAAATGACATGACTTCACAGGAATTAGAAACGGGCCTTGAGCGAAAATTATGTCGTTTCGAGGACGGGGTGACGATTACGGATGGCATTAAGATCGAAGGCTATGCGAGTCTTTTTGGCAAAAGCGATCAGAGCGGCGACGTGGTTGCAAAAGGAGCTTATGAACGCTCGCTTGCGCATCTTGCGGCAAAAGGGCGGAGTGTGAAAATGCTCTGGCAACACGATCCCGCCCAGCCAATTGGCCTTTGGGACGAGGTGCGTGAAGACGCAAAAGGCCTCTATGTGAAGGGCCGGTTGCTTGAAGAAGTGGAAAAGGGACGCGAAGCGGCCGCGCTGATTAAAGCGGGCGCGATCGACGGGCTTTCCATTGGGTACCGTACCAAGAAAGCGGCAAAAGATGACAAGGGCCAGCGGCTCTTAACGGAATTGGAATTATGGGAGGTGTCCCTTGTGACATTCCCCATGCTTCCAGACGCGCGGGTCGGCGCAAAAGGGGCAACCCCCTTTGAAAGCGACCTCATGCGGGATTTGGCGGGAGTGCTAAATGACGCTCGCTACATGCTGGCCAACGATAGCTGAGCCAGCGATCTAACCTCTCAAACAGGATTGTTTAATGAGCAAAAACGAGACAAGGGCTCGGGCCGGGACAGCTGTGTCTGACGGTCTGTCGCCGACCGCGGAGGTAAAGACCGCGCTGACCGGCTTCGTGAGCGATATCAAAGAGTTAAATAACGAAACCAAATCACAAGTTAAATTACAGGAAGAGCGACTTACCATGCTGGAACGTAAATATATGACTGCCCAACGCCCTGCTTTGTCGGCTCATGCCGATACATCTGCGCCCCATCAAAAAGCCTTCGACGCCTATTTGCGCGTTGGGGATGATGATGCGCTTCGCGGGTTGGTCCTTGAAGGGAAATCCATGAATACGGCAGTGTCTGCCGAAGGTGGCTACCTTGTGGATCCCAAAACCTCCGAGACCATCAAAGGCGTGCTGTATACCACGGCGTCGATCCGTTCGATTGCATCGGTTGTTGAGGTCGAAGCGACGTCCTATGACGTGATTGTGGACCACACAGAAGTCGGCACGGGTTGGGCGAATGAAGTTGGTCCGATGTCTGAAACGTCTTCTCCGACGTTTGACCGGATTGCTATTCCGCTTCATGAGTTGTCAGCCCTGCCAAAAGCCTCGCAACGCCTTTTGGATGACGCGGCCTTTGATATCGAGAGCTGGCTTGCGGGCCGGATTGCGGACAAGTTTGCCCGTGCTGAGGCGGCGGCGTTTATCAATGGCGATGGTGTTGACAAGCCTACGGGTTTCTTGACCAAAACCGACGTTGCAAATGCGTCATGGACGTGGGGCAAGCTTGGCTATGTTGCCACGGGCCAGGATGGTGATTTTGCTTCCGTAAATGCTTCGGATTCCATCGTTGATTTGGTCTATGCGCTTGGGGCCGAATATCGCGCCAATGCGACCTTCGTGATGAATTCCAAGACGGCAGGTGCGGTGCGCAAAATGAAGGACGCCGATGGCCGTTTCCTTTGGAGCGATGGCCTTCAAGCCGGCGAACCTGCGCGTCTTATGGGGTATCCTGTGATGATTGCCGAAGACATGCCTGACATTGCTTTGGGAGCGAATGCGATTGCATTTGGCGACTTCTCCAATGGCTATACCATCGCCGAACGCCCCGATTTGCGCGTGTTGCGCGATCCGTTCTCTGCCAAACCAAACGTTCTGTTCTATGCGACGAAACGTGTGGGCGGCGACGTGAGCGACTTTGCGGCGATCAAGGTTCTGAAATTCTCCGTGAGCTAAGGCTTGTGGTGAATGATCCCTCCCTTTTTTAGGGAGGGATGCTGGGGCGCGCATCTTATGGGCCGTGTTGTCTAGCTGCTCCCCTCCGTCCGAGCGACACGGTAGGTGCGCGCCCTTTGAAACGGGCTGAGGGGAGCGCCATTTTGCACCTCAAACGGTACATGAAAATCGATATTTCGGAGAGTTTCCATGATGTTAATCGAGCAGACCACAGTTCCCACTTCGGCATTGCCGATTCAGGGATTTAAAGACCACCTGCGGTTGGGCACCGGGTTTGCCGATGACGGTTTTCAGGACGATGTTTTGAATACTTGCCTACGGGCCGCGATGGCCGCGATTGAAGCCCGAACCGGTAAAATGATGATTGAACGCGCGTTTCAGTGGGAGCTTACGGGTTGGCGCGGCCTTTCGGAGCAGGCGCTACCAGTGGCACCCGTGTCCGCCATCAACAGTCTCACGGTGAAGGATCGTTTGGGGGATGCGACGCTTGTTGATCCTACTCGCTATGTGTTGCAGCGCGATAATCAGCGGCCAAAAATTCAGGCCACTGGCGCGTGTCTACCCACCGTTCCGCTTGGCGGTCTTGTCGAGGTTATTTTTACGGCTGGATTTAGTGGTGCTTGGGAAGGGATGCCGGCGGATTTGGGGCAAGCGATGTTCTTGCTTGCGGCGCATTTCTACGAGCATCGGACCGAAGGGGAAGGCAATCGCGGGTCTATGCCATTTGGTGTGTCATCGCTGATTGAGCCTTTCCGGACAGTTCGAATTCTAGGTGGGGGGGTGGCATGAGCGTTCCGAAATTAAATCGGCAGCTTGTGCTTGAGGCACCTGAACGGGTGGCGGATAACTCTGGCGGGTTCGTTGAGAAATGGGCCGCCCTTGGTACCCATTGGGCCGCCATTGATCCCGGCGCTGCCCGCGAGAAAGCGGGCGACTTTTTGACGATCTCGTCGACGAGCCTCAAGATCACAGTCCGTGCGGCACCGTATGGTGCGCCTAGTCGACCCAAAGCCGATCAACGCTTTATTGAAGGGGCACGGATTTATCGCATTCAAGCGGTGACCGATGCCTATGAGAGTGGTCAGTATTTGGTCTGCATCTGTCAAGAAGAGGTGGTGTCATGAGCTATGGTGTTTCAGCCGCACTTCAGGCGGCGATTTACCAACGCCTGACATCGAGTTCAGCGTTGGTGTCGCTCGTAGGGGATGCGGTTTATGACAATCCGCCCTCCGGAACTCTGCCCGAAACCTATGTGAGTTTGGGGCCAGAAGACGTGCGTGACCGCTCGGATGGTCAGGGCCACGGGGCGTTGCATACCTTTACGATCAGTGTGGTGACGGATGCTGCTGGCTTTCAAACAGCCAAGACAATTGCGGCCGTGATATCGGACCGATTGGTTGATGCAGACCTACGGTTGAGCCGCGGAAAACTGATTTATTTGAATTTTGAACGCGCCATAGCTCGGCGTGTCGGAAACAGCGAAATGCGCCGGATCGATCTGAGATTTCGCGCTCGCGTGGAAGACTAATAATCCCAAATTTTGGAGTAATGACCATGGTAGCCCAAAACGGCAAAGACCTACTTATCAAGCTCGACATGACCGGTGGCGGGTTGTTTGAGACTATCGCTGGGCTTCGGGCCACGCGGATCAGTTTTAATGCAGAGAGCGTGGATGTCACGAGCCTTGAGAGCCAAGGCGGTTGGCGCGAATTGCTCGGCGGTGCGGGGGTAAAAACAGCCTCGATTAGTGGTTCGGGGATTTTCAAAGATGAGGGAACCGATGAGCGTGCGCGCCAAATTTTCTTCGACGGAGAAATTCCGAATTTTCAGGTGATTATACCCGATTTCGGCGTTGTCGAAGGGCCGTTTCAAGTGAACTCGATTGAATACTCGGGAAGCCACAATGGCGAGGCAACCTACGACTTGTCGATGGCGTCTGCGGGCGCGCTTCAGTTCACAGCGCTGTAATGGCGAATCCGTGGGCAGGAGAGGTTGAGCTTACTCTGGATGGGGAACGTCGCGCTCTCAAGCTAACGCTTGGGTCACTCGCTGAGCTCGAAAGTACGCTGGCAACGGGAACGCTCATTGACTTGGTTGAGCGTTTTGAATCGGGCAAATACTCCACGCGCGATGTTCTGGCACTCATTGTAGCTGGGCTTCGCGGCGGTGGGTGGCAAGGGCGCAGTGAGGACTTATTGCAGGCCGATATTGCGGGCGGACCGATTGAAGCAGCCCGTATTGCGGCACAATTGTTGGCCCTTGCGTTCACCATCCCCGGAACCTCTGAAGCCGGAGCGCTTTAGTGGCGATTGGAGAAGGATACGGCATGGACTGGCCTGCGCTTATGCGTGCGGGGCTTCGCGGATTGGGCCTTCAACCAGAAGAGTTTTGGCGGCTCACCCCGGCGGAATTGATGATGATGTTGGGCAGCGAGGAACAACAAATGCCCTTGAGCCGCAGCCGGCTTGAGGATTTGTCGCGCCTGTATCCCGACGTTTTGAACACATAAAAAATCAGGAGCGCGATCATGATCCAAGATGTAGATGGTATTGGCCAATTTGATGAGAGGGTCGACTCCCTTGAAAACAGCATGAGTGGTGCGGTGGCAATGGCGGCCGCATTTGATGCAGAATTGATCAAGATGCGCGAAACTTTGAGTGCAACGGGCAACGAAGTTGATACGCTCTCGAAAGGAATTGGACGCGGGCTGCGGCGAGCATTTGACGGGCTTGCGTTTGACGGCATGAAGCTTTCGGATGCTCTCAATACGGTAGCGAAGTCCATGATCGATACCGCTTATGCTGCAGCAATCAAGCCAGTGACCAACCAACTCGGTGGAATCATTGCGACCTCGGTTAGCAATGCGGTCTCCGGTGCGATCCCCTTTCAAAAGGGTGGAGCGTTTACTCAAGGCAAAGTCATGCCGTTTGCGAAGGGGGGCGTGATTTCCGGCCCGATGAACTTTCCGATGCGTGGCGGCATGGGCTTGATGGGGGAGGCAGGTCCGGAAGCGATCATGCCTTTGGCGCGAGGGGCAGATGGCAGTCTCGGGGTGAAAACCCAAGGGGGAGGCCGTCCCGTGAATATTACCATGAACATTAGTACCCCAGATGCGCAGGGTTTCCAGCGCAGTCAGGGACAAATCGCGGCGCAGTTAAGTCGTGCCATGGGACGTGGTCAGCGCAACGCGTAGGGAGGAATTACGATGGGTTTTCATGAGGTAAGGTTTCCAGCATCCTTGAGTTTCGGGTCTGTTGGCGGACCAGAACGCAAGACAGATGTTGTCACGCTCGCCAATGGTTTTGAAGAGCGCAACACGCCGTGGGCGCATTCTCGGCGCCGCTATGACGCGGGTGTTGGAATGCGCTCCCTTGATGACATTGAGTTGTTGATTTCGTTTTTTGAGGCGCGGCGCGGGCAACTTCATGGCTTCCGGTGGAAAGACTGGTCGGATTTTAAATCTGGACGCCCCTCAATGGAGCCAACGTTTGAGGATCAAGTCATCGCGCATGGGGACGGATTGCAGGCCGTGTGGCAACTCAATAAGACTTACGAGTCTGGGAGCTACACCTATACACGGCCTATTAAAAAACCCGTTGAAGGGACTGTTCGTCTTGGGATCCAGGGGGATATTCTACAGGAAAGTATCGATTTTGACATCGACTTTTCGACGGGCCTCGTCGCATTCTCGCACCCACCAGATGTAGGCGTCGCGATCACGGCTGGTTTTGAGTTTGACGTCCCTGTCCGTTTCGATGCCGATAGAATCCACACGTCCGTTGCAAGCTTTCAAGCGGGTGATGTGCCAAATGTGCCGATTGTTGAGGTGCGTGTATAATGACACTTTCTCCAGAACTGAAAACGCATCTTAAGTCGGGTATCACGAGTGTTAGCCGCTGTTGGGCGGTTACGCGAACCGATGGTATTTCCCTCGGTTTTACGGATCACGACGAAAACATTGCCTTCGATGGCGTTGATTTTCTCGCCAATACGGGGCTTACGGCGCGTGCGCTACAGCAAACGACGGGCCTTGCAGTAGATAATACTGAAGCCCTAGGTGCGCTCAACAGCGACACAATTCGCGAAGAAGATATCGCAGCCGGGCGCTATGACGGGGCACAGGTTTTGGCGTGGCTAGTCAATTGGCAGAATCCAATCGAAAGAACGCTCCAGTTTCGCGGTACAATCGGTGAATTGACGCGTGGAGATGGGGCGTTTCAAGCTGAGTTGCGCGGTCTAACAGAAGCGCTAAATCAACCCCAAGGACGGACCTACCAAAAACCTTGCTCTGCTGTACTGGGAGATCATTCTTGCCGCTTTAATCTTGATACTGCTGGCTATGTTACGACGCGTCCTGTCGAGACAATAAAAAACGCGCGCGAGATGTTTTTTGATGACTTTCTAGGGTTTGATGATCGGTGGTTTGAGCGCGGTCGTTTTAAAGTTCTAAGTGGGAATGCAAAAGGGCTTATTGGCTTTATCAAGAATGACCGCCTCACGGACAAAGGTCGCACGATTGAACTTTGGGAAGCCATTCGATTGTCGTTGGACTCCGGTGATCTTGTTCGGTTTGAAGCTGGATGTGACAAACGTGTAAAAACGTGCCAGTTGAAATTCCAGAATTTTCTAAACTACCAAGGGTTTCCAGACATTCCTGGGGAAGATTGGCTTATGAGCTATCCGTCATCGGGAGACGTTAACGAAGGGGGCCAACTTGTTTCTTCTCAACAAACGGTTGAGGTGGGCTGATGCAAAGCGAGTTGATCGTACAAGCCGCGCGTTCGTGGCTTCGGACACCATACCGCCACCAAGCGTCGCAAAAAGGCGCGGGCACTGACTGCCTAGGTCTTTTACGTGGGGTTTGGCGGGAAGTATTGGGGTTTGAGCCAACGCGGGTGCCAGCCTATACGAATGACTGGAGCGAACCTCAGGGGGTTGAAGAACTCTGGGAAGCCGCGCTTGTGCATCTAATTGCGAAGCCCCTTGATCATGCGGCAATGGGGGACGTTCTGTTGTTTCGGATGCGCGTTGGCGCTGTTGCTAAGCATCTTGGCATTCAAGGGAATGTCGGATCTGAGCCAAGTTTTATTCATGCATATTCAGGGCACGGGGTGCTGGAAAGCCCCCTGAGTGCGCCGTGGCAGCGCCGAATTGTGGCGCGATTTGAGTTTCCCGAGGAGGGGTCCTAATGGCGACGATAGTTCTTTCTGCGATTGGTTATAGTTTAGGCGCCTCTTTTGGGGGAGCTGCACTTGGCATTTCGTCTGCGATCATTGGGCGCGCTGTTGGTGCGACCCTTGGCCGAGTTATCGATCAACGCCTTATGGGGTCTGGATCGCAGGCCGTCGAAACCGGCCGCGTGGATCGGTTCCGGATTATGGGGGCGAGCGAAGGTACCGCAATCCCACAACTCTATGGGCGCATGCGCGTACCCGGGCAGGTAATATGGTCCACGCGCTTCAAAGAAGAAAAAAGCACCACGCGCAGTGGTGGCAAAGGCGCGCCCAAAGGCCCATCGGTCACGAGTTATGCGTACTCGGTAAGTGCTGCGGTTGCACTATGTGAGGGCGAGATTACACGGGTTGGTCGTGTGTGGGCCGATGGCGTTGAAATATCGTCCGAAAACTTGAATATGCGCTTTTATCGGGGGGACAGTACCCAGATGCCCGATCCGAAAATGGAGGCAATTCAAGGAGCGGGAAATGTACCCGCCTATCGTGGAATTGCATATATCGTGTTTGAAGACTTGCCTTTGGGGCAGTTTGGAAATCGTTTTCCTCAGTTTAGTTTTGAAGTTGTGCGGCCTGCACAGCCCGAGATTACAAATGCTGTCGATGATCCCGTCAATATGATTGAAGGCGTGGCTTTAATACCAGGGACGGGGGAATATACTTTGGCCACGACGCCAGTCCATTTCCAGAGTGGCTTAGGTGTGAACACTTCTGTCAACGTCAACTCTCCGTCGGGGAAAACAGATTTTTTGACGTCTATGGATGCGCTCCGAGAAGAGTTGCCCGCGTGTAAATCTATATCGATGGTTGTGAGTTGGTTTGGCGATGATTTGAGGGCCGGTAGTTGTTCACTGAAGCCGAAAGTTGAACAAACCATTTCTGATGGATTCGGAATGCCGTGGCAGGTTTCCAGTTTGGATCGTTTGGGTGCGGAAGAAATCGTCAAAATTGATGATCGAACGATTTATGGTGGCACCCCCACGGACCAATCGGTGATTGAAGCCATTACTGATATCAATTCTTCGGGGCAAGACGTTGTTTTTTATCCGTTTATTTTGATGGATCAAATTGACGGAAATGGATTGTCCGACCCTTATACAGGGGCTGCCGATCAGCCGGCCCTTCCGTGGCGCGGTCGAATAACACTTTCTGTGGCCCCTGGGCAGTCTGGTTCACCTGATAAAACTGTGGTCGCCGAGGACGAGATCGAGAGTTTCTTTGGCACAGCGTCTGCGAATGATTTCAACCAAACAGCAACTGGTGTGAATTACACGGGGCCAGATGAGTGGAGTTATCGCAGGTTCATACTTCATTACGCGCATTTGTGTGAAGTTTCTGGTGGAGTTTCGGCATTTTGTATCGGTTCTGAAATGCGCGGAGTGACGCAAATTCGCGGCGCAAATGGAAGCTTTCCAGCCGTTGCACAATTGGTTTCGCTTGCTGCAGATGTTCGCAGCATTCTTGGGAGTGAAACAAAAATTGGATATGCGGCCGATTGGAGCGAATATTTTGGGTATCATCCACAGGATGGTTCTGGTGATGCGCTGTTTCACCTCGACCCCCTCTGGGCGTGTGCAGATATCGATTTTATCGGAATTGACAACTATATGCCGATGTCTGACTGGCGTGAGGGGCAAGATCACCTCGATGCGTCTTGGGGCTCGATTTACAATTTGGACTACTTGAAATCCAACATTGAGGGCGGGGAAGGCTACGACTGGTACTACCATTCCTCAGAAGCGAGAGCTGCCCAAATCCGCACGCCAATAGAAGATGGGGCGTATGACGAAGCATGGGTTTGGCGCTATAAAGACATAAAGAACTGGTGGCAGAACCCTCATCATGAACGCATAAGTGGGATCCGTCAGGCCACATCAACAAATTGGACGCCTAGTAGTAAACCAATCTGGTTTACGGAAATCGGTTGTGCGGCTGTGAATAAAGGTACAAATCAACCCAACAAATTTATTGATGCAAAATCGAGTGAAAGCAGCCTTCCGAACCACTCAGATGGCACGCGGGACGATTTTGTTCAAATGCAATACTTACGCGCTCTGTATTCCTATTGGAATACCCCCGCCAATAACCCTGTATCCGATGATACTGGAATTCAAATGCTCGACATGAAAAAAGCGCATGTTTGGGCATGGGATGCGCGACCCTACCCATATTTTCCAAACGCCCTCAGTGTTTGGAGCGACGGTAAGAACTATGAGCGCGGTCACTGGCTGAACGGTCGTACTGGTGCAAGATCCCTTTCCTCAGTTGTCGCTGAGATATGTGAGAGATCGGGCGTCAAGGATTACGATACATCGAAGTTATACGGGTTCGTGCGAGGGTACCAAGTTTCGGATATTTCTGGCGCGCGGTCAGCCTTGCAACCGCTGATGCTTGCTTATGGATTCGAAGCCATTGAGCGCGATGGCACTTTGGTTTTCAAAACGCGAAGCGGCTTGCCAGATTTGGATATTGAAACTGAAAAGCTTGCGATCCTCCCAGATCAGGATGCTCTCGTTCAGACTTCAAGAGCACCCGTCGCGGAAGTGGCTGGCCGAATTCGCCTGACCTTTGTTGAAAACGATGGCGATTTTGAAGTTCGCGCTACAGAGGCCATTCATCCAGACGAGGTGACCTATATGGTCTCCCAGTCTGAGTTGCCTCTTGCTTTGACGCAAACCGAAGCGCGCGCAATTGTGGAACGCTGGTTGGCAGAAAGCCGGGTTGCTCGTGACACTGTGCGCTTTGCTATGCCGATGTCAGAAATGGAGATTGGTGCCGGAGATATTCTACGCTTTGAAGAAGCCGGTGGGGAGGCGCTCTATAGGGTTGATAATGTAGAACAGGGGGGTGCTCAAATTCTGGACGCGGTTCGCGTTGAGCACGAGATTTACACGCCAAGTGACGCCACATCGGAGCCAATTGGCGTTCGGGGGTTTACCGCTCCGGTTCCCGTGTATCCGGTCTTTTTGGATTTACCACTACTGTCAGGGGACGAAAACCCCAACGCTCCTCACCTTGCTATTACCGCCACGCCCTGGCCTGGGTCAGTTGCTGTTTATGGATCTTCGGAAGATGCGGGATACACGCTAAATACACTCGTTGGTACATCCTCAACGATTGGTGAAACACGAACTGCATTGGTAAAAGCCCACACTGGATTGCCAGATCGGGGCGCACCACTTCGGGTAAAAGTTTACGGAGGAGCCTTGTCCTCCATGACTTGGGAAGGACTGTTGAACGGAAGGAATTTAGCCGCCATCGGGGATGGAACTAGCGAGAATTGGGAGGTGTTCCAATTTGCCGAAGCCACTCTCGTTGACAAAGATACCTATGAATTAAGTTTGCGGCTTCGCGGTCAATTGGGCAGTGACGCAATCGTCCCAGACAGCTGGCCTGTGGGAAGTCACTTTGTTTTGCTGGATGGTACGCCCCAACAAATCGACATTTCGGCCGCCTCACAAGGGCTGGAACGTCATTATCGAATAGGTCCATCGACACGGTCTTTCGACGATCCGAGTTATGTTTACATCAGCGAAGCATTTCAAGGCATAGGCTTGCGCCCATATGCGCCCGTGCATGTTCAAGGAAAGCATGACGGAGCAAACTTGGAAGTTTCGTGGATCCGGCGCACACGATTTGGCGGCGATACATGGTCGGGAATTGATGTCCCTTTAAATGAAGAATCCGAAAGCTATATTTTGCGTGTTTTGGACGGAAATAATATCGTCCGAGAGGTCACGACGACCTCCTCAAACTACACCTATACCACAGCTCAGATCGCCCAAGATGGTGTGAGTGCTCCCTTTGGGTTGGAAGTTGCCCAAGTCTCCCAGCGTTTTGGTGCTGGCCCCTTTAGAAGGATTGAAATCAATGACTAATACTGGAAATTTGGGCTTGCCATTGGTACAGCCGAGCCAAGCGCAAAAGCATATTACGGTCAACGAAAGCCTCGCGAAACTGGATGGGTTAACCCAATTGATTTTGATCTCAATTTCAACGGGGACGCCGCCGTTGTCCGCGTCGGACGGGGCATCCTATGGTGTGCCAATCGGAGGGGTGAATGCATGGGCTGGCCATGATGGCGAGGTCGCAATTTTTTCCAATGGAGGATGGGTCTTTTCCAATCCTCAAACGGGCTGGAGAGCCTGGATTGCAGATCAGGCTTATTTAGCTCTGTTTGATGGATCGACTTGGGCTCAGGGCGCCGTTGCACAATCACCCAACGGGGCGAAATCAGGGTTTTCTGTCTTGGAGTTTGATCATGTTATCTCCGCGGGAAGTTCCAACTCAACCGCTGTTATGATTCCCTCCCATGCGATGCTTTTTGGCGTATCGGGAGTGGTCGTGAGCGACGTGACTGGGACGCTGACAAGTTGGAGTTTGGGGAAGTCTGGGTCCCTGAGTCAGTTTGGAAGCGGCCTGGGCCTCGCATCAAATTCCTATGTACGTGGTACGTTGTCGTCCCCGTATACCGAGTACAGTCCTACCTCCCTACTTTTAACGGCCGACGGAGGTGATTTTGCAAGTGGGACTGTTCGTCTAGCCATCCACTATTACTCACTCACGATTCCGAGCATTTAAATGCGGCCTGTCTTGCACGGGGATATGACCGCAGCGGCGCGCGCTCTTCTTTGTTTTCCAGAGAGGAGGCGTGTTAGTGCTTTTCAACTCATGCTGACGGAGGCAGAGGCTGCGGATAAATACCGAAAATCCACCGGCCGGTGTCATCCGCTATGGGGAAACGGTAGCCTTATGGCGGCGGCGAATATGCGTCCTCAAGCAAAGGAGCCGTACTTGGATGATTTGGAATACTGTGGGATTTTAGCGCTAACATTTGAATGTTTATTGGCGTGGCGCATGAAGCAACGAAACCGAGCATAGTTCCATAACTTCTTCGAATATGTTGTATCACACCTTTGCGATTGTTGATTTCTCCCTATCTGTTGTAGACTGGGGTGAAATTGAAAGGGTACATCATGGCGAAAGCGCAGAAAAACATTAGTGAGATTGATCCTGTCTGGTCGCGAATTTGCCATGAAGCAGAGGAGGCGGTGCGTGACGAGCCTTTGATGGGCGGCATGTTACACGGCTCTCTCCTGCATCATGCGTCTCTAGAAGGTGCCTTGGCGTACCGTTTGTCGTTAAAGCTGGCGTCGCCGGAAATGTCGGAACAGATACTGCGGGAAATTGCAGATCAAGCTTATGCCGACGATCCGAGTTTGATTGAAGCCGCGCGTGCAGACCTTGTTGCCGTGAACGAACGGGATCCAGCCTGTAATCGTTATATTCAGCCCATCCTTTACTTCAAAGGATTTCAGGCCATGCAAGCCTATCGGATTGGGCACTGGTTGTGGAAAAAAGAGCGTTTCGATATGGCGTTCTTTTTACAAATGCGTATTTCCGAAGCCTTTGGCATCGATATACATCCGGCGGCCAGAGTCGGCAAAGGCATTATGATGGATCACGCCCATTCGATTGTTATCGGTGGCACCGCAGTGGTTGGCGACAACGTTTCAATCTTGCAGTCGGTGACCTTAGGTGGCACGGGCAAAGAGAGCGGCGACCGCCACCCGAAAATCGGTGATGGCGTCTTGATTGGAGCTGGCGCGAAAATTCTTGGCAACATTAAAGTCGGACGTTGCAGTCGGATTGCGGCAGGTTCGGTTGTACTTCACGAAGTACCGCCATGCACAACTGTTGCTGGCGTGCCTGCCAAGGTTGTGGGCGAAGCGGGATGCCCTCAGCCTTCGATTTCAATGAACCAAGTGATCGGTAAATAGGGATTTACGAACACTGAAAACAAAAACGCCGGCGCTTCACAGCGCCGGCGTTTTTGTTTGAACAGTAACTTCTAATTAAGCCAGCATCGCAATCGGGTTTTCGAGGTTTTCAACGATTGCATTGAGTAGGTTCGCCCCAATCGCCCCGTCAATAACACGGTGGTCGACCGACATGGTGACTGACATAACTGTCGCGACGGTCAGTTCGCCGTCGTCGCCAACCACAGGGCGTTTCTTGCCGGCGCCCACAGCCAAAATGCCAGCATGTGGAGGATTCACGATGGCATCAAAGTTATCGATGCCAAACATACCGAGGTTTGAAATCGCGAACGAACCGCCCTGATATTCGTGTGGCGCAAGTTTGCGAGTCCGCGCACGCGCAGCCAAATCTTTCATTTCGGCGGAGAGGGCTGAGAGCGATTTCATCTGCGAATCTTGGAGCACTGGGGTAAACAGACCGCCTTCAATGGCGACTGCAACAGCAACATCCGAGGATTTCATCTGAAGTACACGATCCCCAGCCCATACGGCGTTGGCTTCAGGCACTTGTTGCAGGGCGAGCGCCACCGCTTTTATGATGAAGTCATTGACCGAGAGTTTTACTCCACGGGCTTCAAGCTGCTTGTTGAGGGTGCCACGGAATTTGAGCAAAGCATCAAGTTTGATATCACGGCGTAGATAGAAGTGCGGCACCGTTTGCTTGGCTTCGGTCAGGCGGGCAGCAATTGTTTTGCGCATACCGTCAAGGGTGATTTCTTCGTAGTCGCGATCTGCGTACATCTTGGCAACTTGGCTTGCATCTGCTCCGGTTGCTAGGGCCGCTTTGGCTGGAGCCGCAGAAGTGGCTGGCGCGGATTTAGGCGCTGCCGTTGCATTCTCTACATCAGCTTTTACGATCCGTCCTTTTGGACCCGATCCTGAAATAGCGCTCAAGTCGAGACCTTTATCCGCAGCAATCCGCCGCGCAAGTGGGGAGGCGAAGAGGCGTTCACCCGAGGCCGCAGCGGGGGCTGCTGGGGTAGACGCGGCAGCCGGGCTTGTTTCAACACTTTCTGCTTTTTCTGGTGCGGCTTCTGTTTTCTTGGCCGCAGCAGGTGCACCAATGTCACTTGCGCTTTCGCCATCCTCTAAGAGAACAGCAATCAGAGTGTTGACGGCAACTCCCTCGGTGCCTTCGGCAACGAGGATTTTACCAATAACGCCTTCGTCCACGGCTTCAAATTCCATGGTGGCTTTGTCGGTTTCGATTTCCGCAATCAGGTCGCCAGAAGAGACGGTATCGCCTTCCTTAACGAGCCATTTTGCGAGGGTGCCTTCTTCCATCGTTGGAGAAAGCGCGGGCATGAGTATTTCGATTGGCATCCGGTTTCTCCTTAACGATAAGTTACTTGTTTCACGGCGTCGATTACTTCAGCCGTTGTGATCAAGGCAAGTTTTTCAAGGTTGGCAGCATAGGGCATCGGAACGTCCTTGCCTGTGCAATTGATTACGGGTGCATCCAAATAGTCAAAGGCGCGTTCCATAATCGTGGCCGAGATGTGGTTGCCGATGGCACCCACCGGATAGCCTTCTTCGACAGTCACACAACGGTTTGTTTTCATCACAGATTTCAGAACCGTGTCATAGTCGATTGGGCGCAAGGTGCGCAGATCTATGACCTCAGCCGAGATGCCTTCTTCGGCCAATTTATCCGCAGCTTCGAGGGAATAAGTCATGCCAATCCCAAAGGACACGATGGTCACATCCGTGCCTTCACGCCAGATTTTGGCCTTACCAAACGGCACGGTGAAATCATCCATGACGGGCACATCAAAAGTCTTGCCATAGAGAATTTCGTTCTCAAGGAAGATCACTGGGTTGTTGTCGCGGATCGCGGTTTTCATCAATCCTTTAGCGTCTGCCGCCGAATAGGGCATGACAACTTTAAGGCCGGGGATTGCCGCATACCATGCCGCATAACACTGGCTGTGCTGTGCGCCAACACGAGCCGCAGCACCGTTTGGTCCGCGGAACACCATAGGTGCGCCCATTTGACCGCCCGACATATATAGCGTTTTGGCGGCTGAATTGAGGATTTGGTCAATCGCTTGCATCGCGAAGTTGAAGGTCATGAACTCCACAATCGGACGCAAACCGCCGAACGACGCGCCGGTGGCAATGCCCGCAAACCCATGCTCGGTGATTGGGGTGTCGATCACGCGCTTGGCGCCAAACTCATTCAACATGCCTTGAGAAATCTTATAAGCGCCTTCGTATTCGGCAACTTCTTCGCCCATAAGGAACACAGTGTCGTCGCGTCGCATTTCTTCGGACATCGCGTCGCGGATGGCTTCGCGAACTGTTGTTGGGCGCATTTCGGTGCCCGCTGGGATTTCGGTTTCGTCTGGCACTTTGACCTGTACAGGCGCTGCTGCAACCGCAGGGGTAGGGGCCGCAGCCTCAACCGCCGCAGATGTAGTAGCTGTGGCGGCATCGGGTGTGGCCGCTGCCGCGGGCGTGGCGTTGGCGTCGTCGCCTTCTTCGAGCAAGATCGCAATCGGTGTGTTGACGGGGACGCCTTCGGTGCCCTCCGCGATCAGGATTTTGCCCATCACACCTTCATCGACCGCTTCGAATTCCATCGTCGCTTTGTCGGTCTCGATCTCGGCCATAATCATGCCGCTCTCGATAACGTCGCCTTCTTTAACCAGCCATTTTGCCAATGTGCCTTCCTCCATAGTCGGGGAAAGCGCGGGCATTAGAATTTCTGTAGCCATTGTATAAGTCTCCTCTGTCCGCTTAGGCGTAAATATCTGTGTAAAGCTCGGCGAGCGCGGGCTCGGGGCTTTCTTTGGCAAATTCTGCCGCCTCGTTCACGGTCGCTTTGATCTCTTTATCTATGGCTTTTAGCTCATCTTCGGTCGCATGATCACCGGTCAGCAACATCGTGCGCACTTGATCGATACAATCGCGTTCTTCGCGCATCTTCTGAACTTCTTCACGCGTGCGATATTTCGCCGGATCCGACATTGAGTGACCACGATAACGATATGTTTTCATTTCGAGAATATAAGGGCCTTCGCCAGCGCGACAATGGGCAATGGCTTTGGCTGCTGCTTCTTTGACCGCGAGCACATCCATGCCATCGACCGCTTCGCCGGGGATCGAAAACCCTGCGCCGCGTGTATAAAGTTCGGGGGAAGAGGACGCGCGCTGAAGGCTGGTGCCCATAGCGTATTGGTTGTTCTCAATCACGAAGACAACGGGCAATTTCCAAAGCGAGGCCATGTTGAATGTCTCGTAAACTTGTCCTTGGTTCGCTGCGCCATCGCCGAAATAGGCAAAGGATACGCGGTCGTTGCCGAGATATTTGTCGGCAAAAGCAAGGCCCGCACCAATTGGCACCTGTGCGCCAACGATCCCGTGGCCGCCGTAGAAGTTCTTCTCTTTGCTAAACATGTGCATTGAGCCGCCCTTACCTTTGGAGTAGCCACCTTCGCGTCCGGTAAGTTCTGCCATAACGCCTTTAGGGTCCATGCCACAGGCCAACATATGTCCGTGATCGCGGTAAGAGGTGACGCGTTTGTCGCCTTCTTCGGTCGCGGCCTCAATGCCAACCACAACGGCCTCTTGGCCAATGTACAGGTGACAGAAACCACCGATCAAACCCATGCCATAAAGCTGTCCCGCTTTTTCTTCGAATCGACGGATCAATAACATTTCGCGGTAATACGTAAGCAATTCGTCTTTAGAAACATTTGGTTTCTTTGACGTTTTCCGAGCGGCCATAGGATTCTCCTCTATCGCTAAGCAAAGGTGGATTTGAATATAGTTTAACGTTAAACTATATATATTCCATACGGGAGCAAAAAGCGAGGGAGAAATTTACGACTCCCTAAAGGGGGAGTTAATTCAGCGCGTTAACAGATTAACGAACGACGATTTCGTTGCTGCGCACAAGGCCAAGAACGGTGCGGGCTTGCTCATCCAGAAGATCAAGATCAAGGTACTCATCCGACAGGCGATGGGTCTTATTCTTCATCACGCGCACTTCACCTGAAATGGCCTCCA
This sequence comes from Falsihalocynthiibacter sp. CO-5D18, assembly GCF_041205445.1. Taxonomy (NCBI): domain Bacteria; kingdom Pseudomonadati; phylum Pseudomonadota; class Alphaproteobacteria; order Rhodobacterales; family Roseobacteraceae; genus Falsihalocynthiibacter; species Falsihalocynthiibacter sp. CO-5D18. The sequence goes on from NZ_JBGFCF010000011.1 coordinate 63,093, forward strand.
ACTCACCCTTGAGCACTTCAACTTCTGCTTGAATTTGAATGCGATGAAACACCCCGTAATCGCCCTGAACGGCGGCAAAGGTAAAATAGACGGACAGCGCAACCGCGCCAGCACCGAACAATAGAACCCCATATGCGGGGCGTTTCTTCACATAACTCATATCTGCCTCTTTGCGTCCCCTTCTATGGAGGATCACTCCCCCTTTATGTCACAAGTGATTCCCCATGTGAATCCCTTGATTCACAGAATGATCACTTTTTTACGACACTGTTCTAAAACGAAAAAAACCCAGACGCGTGTCCGGGGTTTTGATTGTTTTTTGAACTGGCGCGAAGGAGGCTTATTCGTTGCCTTTGTAGATGTTGACCAGCTTGCTCAACATGGCCAGCGCATCGGCGCGATCCCGTTGGAAACTGTTGCGGCCAATGATCGACCCATTGCCGCCACCGTCGCGAATGGCGCGGGCATCGTCATACACACTGTCCGCACCCTTTTTGGCGCCGCCCGAGAAAACAACAATTCGACGACCGGCAAAACTCGCGTCCATGCAATGCTTCACGCGCGCAGCTTGGGTCGAGATATCAATCTTCTGTTCCTCATAAACCGCTTTGGCTTCAGGGAGGGAGAGATGGTCGGTCGAGAGCTTGATTTTGATGATATGTGCCCCAAGAAGGGCCGCGATTTGCGCCGCGTAGGCCGCGATATCGATCGCAGTTTCACCATTTTTATCAAGCGCTTCGCCGCGAGGGTAGGACCAGATTACCGTCGCCACACCTTTGGCCGCGGCTTCTTCGCGCATAGCGCTGATTTCTTCGAACATATCAAGCCCAGCTGAGGAGCCGGGGTAGATTGTGAAGCCAATCGCCGAGGCGCCAATGCGCAGCGCATCGTCAACACTTGCGGTAATCGCTTGGTCTTTCAGAGCCGCATTGGGGATCAAGGAATTCGCCGAGTTCACCTTGAGGATCGTCGGGATTTGCCCTGCAAAAGTGTCTGCCCCAGCTTCAAGCAAACCAAGCGGCGCGGCAAAAGCATTGAGGCCCGCGTCGATGGCAAGTTGATAGTGATAGTGGGGGTCATAGGCGGCAGGGTTGGCCGCGAAGCTGCGTGCGCCACCATGTTCAAACCCTTGATCCACGGGAAGGATGATCACTTTCCCCGTGCCTCCGAGTTCCCCGTTCATCAGGATGCGGCAGAGATTGGCTTTTACGCCGGGTGTCTCGCCTTCATATTTGGAAAGAATTTGCTGAACGATGGGGGTAGCTCTCATGGGATGATGTCCTCTTTGGCAGATGATTTTTGGGCCATAGGGTCGTCATACAGAGCAGGGAGGTGGTTTCAAGTTTGATAGCGTTAACATGACGGATGATTGCGCTAACGGGCTGAAATGATGCGTTGAATTTCACATAATGGAACAAAGTTGCGCAAAAAAAAGGCGCGCCATTTCGGGGCGCGCCTTTTGGATTATTGAGAAAAATTACCCTTCGAGAGCGGCAACGCCCGGAAGGGTTTTGCCTTCCATCCACTCAAGAAAAGCGCCACCCGCGGTTGAGATATAGGTGAAGTCCTCGGCGGCTCCGGTTTTGTTAAGCGCGGCAACCGTGTCGCCTCCGCCAGCAACCGAGATCAAGTTGCCAGCTTTGGTCATCGCGGCGGCTTGCTCGGCGGCGGCATTGGTCGCGGTATCAAACGGTGCAATTTCAAACGCACCAAGGGGGCCATTCCAAATCAGGGTTTCACTGGCGGCCATAGCTTGCGAAATAATCGCGACCGTGGCGGGGCCAGCATCCAAAATCATCGCGTCGGCGGGGCAGGCGTCGGCGGCAACCGTTTCGTTCTTTGTATTCGCGGCAAATTCCCACGCAACCACAACATCTACGGGCAGGATCACATTACAATTGGCGGTTTTAGCCTTGGCCAAAATCTCCAACGCCGTGCCTGTCATCTCATGTTCGGCCAGTGATTTGCCAACATTGATGCCCTGCGCCGCAAGGAAGGTATTCGCCATGCCGCCGCCGATGACAAGGTGATCAACTTTGGCCACCAAATTGCCCAAAAGTTCAAGTTTTGTAGAGACTTTCGCGCCACCAACAACCGCCATTACGGGGCGTTTCGGGGTGCTAAGCGCGCCCTCAAGCGCGGACAATTCCGCCTGCATTAAACGGCCTGCACAGGACGGCAAAAGGCGCGCGATCGCTTCGGTGGAAGCATGTGCGCGGTGGGCGGCGGAAAACGCGTCGTTGCAGTAAATGTCGCCCAATCCGGCCAAACGCGCGGCAAAGGCCGGGTCGTTTTTCTCTTCACCTGGCGCAAACCGGAGGTTTTCCAGCAACAAAACTTCACCGTCTTTCATCGCCTCAACCGCTGCGCCGTATTGCCCGTCCGCAAACAGAACCTCTTGGCCAAGGGCCGCAGAAAGCGCGGGCAAAACGATCCGTAAGCTCATCTCTGGAACCACTTGTCCCTTGGGACGACCATAATGCGCCATCAAAATGGGTTTGCCGCCACGGGCCAAAATATCGCGTACTGTGGGGATAATACGTTGAATGCGCGTGTCGTCGGTAACGACTCCATCGGCAACCGGCACGTTGATATCCACACGGACCAACACGCGTTTTTGGGCGAGATCCATGTCGTCAAGGGTTTTCCAAGCCATGTGTAGGCTCCTGTTTTGAAGGTGATTTGCCCTTTCACACAGTATCTTGCGGCTCGCGTCAAGCATTTGCCTCTTTTCCTTTGGCTCTATCGCGCATAAGTTCAGGCAAACCACGCTATAAGGACATTGAAATGACTGATTACAAAGATCCCGAAAACACAATCTTGCTCGAACTAAAAGGCGGCACCGTCGTCATCGAATTGCTTCCTGATGTGGCACCTGCCCACGTTGCGCGGATGAAAGAACTGGCGCGCTCTGGCGCCTATGACAACGTCGCGTTCCACCGCGTCATTCCTGGCTTTATGGCGCAAACTGGCGACGTGGCGCATGGCAACATGGAAAACGATTTTAACCTGCGTCGCGCTGGCACTGGTGCCTCCGAGATGCCTGATGTTCCAGCAGAATTCTCTAAAATTCCCCACGCACGCGGCTCGATTGGTGCGGCGCGTTCGGCCAACCCAAACTCGGCTAACTCCCAGTTTTTCATCAACTTTTCCGACAATGACTTCTTGAACGGTCAATACACTGTCTATGGTCAAGTTAAATCAGGCATGGAACACGTCGACGCAATCGTTGTGGGCGAGCCTCCTGAAAACCCCGATCGTATGATCAGCATGAAAGTTGCCGCCGATGCGTAACAATGACATGATTGCAGCGGGTCTTGGCATTCTGGGCGTCGCTGTTTTTGGCGCTTGGTTCATGATGGATCAAACCGCAAATGCACAGACCGCGCTCGCCGAAGACGGCCCCGGCCCGAACCTCGTGATTGACGTCGCTGGTGGCACAGAAGGGCAGATCGTCATCGATCTATTGTCCGACGTTGCCCCCAAACACGTCGAACGTATCGTGACCCTCGCCAACGAAGGCGCCTATGACAATGTGGCATTTCACCGTGTTATCGACGGTTTCATGGCGCAAACAGGCGACGTTGAAAACGCGAAGATGGACGGAGATTTGGATCTCGCGGGCACTGGCGGCTCGGTTTATGACGATCTCAAAGCCGAATTCTCGGCTGAGACGTTCAACCGCGGCGCTGTGGGCATGGCCCGTTCGCAAAGTCCCGATTCTGCGAACAGTCAGTTCTTCATCATGTTCGCCCCTGCGCCCCATTTGGACGGTCAATACACCGTTGTCGGCCATGTGATCGCAGGTATGGACGTGGTTGACGCGATCAAACTCGGCACAGGGCAGGGCGGATCGGTTTCCGACCCTGACTATATGTCGACAGTTACCGTCGTAGAATAAGAGTTAGCGCCCGCCATCTAACGGTGGGCGCTTTTTTACGGAATGACGCGGGTTCAAGACCGCGTGAGAGGGGCTATATTTCGCGGCCCGTCCTTGTCACACTCCTCTGATCAACAGGAGGAAGCTATGACACCCAAGTCCCATCTATTGACCCTTGTTTTTATCTGCAGCGCAAGCCTTGCAGCGGCAAATCCCGATGCGTGGAAATCCGAATGGCCCAGCACCGATTTCACCACCACAACCATTGACGATTGGTCCGAAATCCTCTCCGGTGGCCCGCCCAAAGATGGCATTCCAGCTCTGTCAGATCCGTCATTTATAGCCGCTTCTGACGAGGCAAAAATCGGTGGCCGCGAGCCGGTTATCACCTTGGAAATAAAAGGGGAAACGCCGCGCGCCTACCCAATTCGCTACCTCACATGGCATGAAATCGTCAATGACGACGTGGGCGATATCCCTGTGGCCGTGACCTTCTGTCCCCTGTGCAACTCAGGTATGGTTTTTGATCGCCGTTTGGGAGGCGACTTGCTCACATTTGGCGTGTCAGGCAAGCTGCGCAACTCGGATATGGTGATGTTTGATCGCGAGACCGAAAGCTGGTGGCAACAAGCGATTGGAACGGGCATTGTCGGCGTGCATACGGGCGACGAACTGACGCAATTGCCCGCATGGATGGAGGGTTTTGACCAGTTCAAGGCGCGCAATCCAAATGGCCTTGTGATGAAGGAGCCAGACTGGCCGCGTAGTTATGGCCAGAATCCCTATCGTGGCTATGACAGTTCAAGTCAGCCGTTTTTATATCGGGGTGAAAATCCGCCGCATGGCATTTCGCCTCTGATGCGCGTTGTACGTGTCGGGGATGCCGCATGGCCGTTGGATCGCCTGTCTGAAGTCGGAGAAGTTACTGAAAATGGGGTCAAAATCACGTGGCGTGAGGGCCAAACCAGTGCTCTGGATAAAGCCGATATCGCCACCAGTCGCGAGGTTGGCAGCATCCGTGTCAAAGACGCAAGCACTGGCGCGGATGTGCCGCATGACGTGCTGTTTGCCTTTGCGTTTCACGCCTTTTGGCCAGACGGAAAATGGATGCTCAAATAGAGAACGCGCCGCAATGGGCGCGTTCTCCTGTAACTTCGGCGATTAGCCTTGTGCAACAATCAAGGCGTGGCGTTTCTTGCCCGCGCTCAGCTTCATCGGGGCTGCAAGCGCCGCCACATTGATCATCAACCCCGCGTCTGTTAGGGCCTCGTCGTTAACCTTTGCGCCGTTCTCCGAGATCAGGCGTTTGGCTTCTTTGCCTGATTTCACCAAGCCCGATTTGACCAAAAGTTGGACGATTGAAATGCCGTCGCCAATGTCTTCGGCACTCAGGGTCACAGTTGGCAGGTCATCACCAATCCCGCCCTTTTCAAACACTTCGCGTGCCGTCTCTTCGGCGGTCTTTGCGGCCTCTGCACCATGCGCGAGGGTCGTGACCTCATTGGCGAGGAGGATTTTCGCAGCGTTGATTTCGGACCCTTCAAGGGCGCCCAAACGGTCACATTCCTCAATCGGCAGTTCGGTATAAAGCTTGAGAAAACGGCCTACGTCGGCATCCGTCGTATTGCGCCAGAATTGCCAGAATTCATACGGGCTGCGCATCGCTGGATTGAGCCAAACAGCGCCATCTTGCGACTTGCCCATTTTCTTGCCATCCGACGTCGTCAAAAGGGGCGACGTCATGCCATAAATTTGGTGGTCCAGAACGCGGCGCGTAAGGTCGATCCCGTTGACAATATTGCCCCATTGATCCGACCCACCAAGCTGAAGGAGACAGCCGTAGCGACGGTTTAGCTCAAGAAAATCATAGGCTTGGAGAATCATGTAGTTGAATTCAAGGAAGCTCAGACTCTGTTCGCGATCAAGGCGCGACTTTACGCTCTCAAACGCCAACATACGGTTGACCGAGAAATGCCGCCCAATGTCGCGCAAAAACTCAAGATAGTTCAACCCGTCAAGCCATTCGGCGTTGTTCACCATCACCGCATCTGTCACGCCGTCACCAAAGGTTACATAGGCCGAGAACACCTGTTTGATACCGTCGATATTGGCGTTGATTTGGTCATCCGTTAACAAAGGCCGCTCATCCGCCCGAAAGGAAGGGTCGCCAACCTTGGTCGTGCCGCCGCCCATCAAAACGATCGGTTTGTGGCCAGATTTTTGCAGCCAGCGCAGCATCATGATTTGTATCAAGCTGCCCACGTGCAAGGAATTCGCCGTGGCGTCAAACCCGATATAGGCCGGAACGACGCCTGCGATCAGCGCTTCGTCAAGCGATTGATAATCGGTGCAGTCGGCCAAATAGCCGCGGTCGATCATCACACGCATAAACTCTGATTTTGGGTGGTAGGTCATCGTCATTTGGTCCATTCTATTCGTTAACGCCTCTGGGTATAAGGGGGCTGCGCACAAAGGGGAAGTACATGTTGGAAGCTGGGGCAATTTGGTCGATCGGAACGATGTCTGGAACGTCGCTTGACGGGGTCGATGCCGCTGCAATTTTGACGGATGGCGAGGAAATCTTCGAGTTTGGTGAAAGTGCGTATCATCCGTATTCCTCCGAAGAGAGCGCGCCGATTGCGGCGGCCTTTGGACTGTGGCCAGGGGATGCTGGTGTGGAGGAGGCTGCTGAGGCGGTCGAGACTGTCCATGCCAATGTTTTGAGCCAGTTTCAGCGCCCGCAACTCATTGGTTTTCATGGACAAACTCTTTCTCATGAACCTCATGGTCGTGGCACACATCAGGCGGGAAATGGCCGCGTTTTGGCGGAGGTTTTGGACTGTCCGGTGGTGTGGGATTTCCGGTCAAGTGATGTGGAAATGGGGGGGGAAGGTGCGCCGCTTGCGCCGTTTTTCCACTTTGCCTGTGCGAAATTTATTGGCACTGAAGGGCCGATTGTATTTTTGAATTTGGGCGGGGTTGGCAATATGACGTGGGTTGATCCCAGCGCCAGTTACCCCGAAGAGGATGGTGCGTTGCTCGCGTTTGACACGGGGCCTGCGAATGCGCCGATCAATGATTTGATGCTCGCGCGTCGCGGAGAATCCTTTGACAAAGATGGCGCTTTGGCGGCGGATGGCGAAGTTGATGAGGCGCTGGTTGAGCAGTTTCTTGAGGATGCGTATTTCTATCGTATGCCTCCTAAGTCATTGGATAGAGATAGTTTTCCAGATATCGCGGATTGGGTTGGTCACATGGATGACGCCGATGCGGTGGCCACAGTGACGGCGATGGTTGCGGCCTCGGCGGCGAAGGGGCTTGAGCATTGTCCGAGCCTTCCGCAGGGGGTTTTGGTCTGTGGAGGTGGGCGTAAAAACGTCACGTTGATGTCGATGTTGTCGATGTTTATGGACTGTCCTGTGGCGCCGGTTGAGAATGCGGGCCTTGATGGGGACATGCTTGAGGCGCAGGCATTCGGCTTTTTGGCGGTGCGGGTTGCGCGCGGTTTGACGACCTCGGCACCCGGAACGACGGGGGTGCGGGTGCCGATTGGCGGCGGCATTTTGAGCGAGCCGACGGGGGCGTTACGCAAGGAAGTTTAAAAACTTTAAACTCCTGAGAGGGGCTTTATTAAAGTTTTTAAACATTTTTGATCCGGAAATTAACCGCGCGGGATGTCGAAATCGGGCGGGGCGAGGGTAAATTTCGCAAATTCAAATCCGGGCGAAACGGTGCAGCCAACAAGGGTAAACGCGCCGTCGGTTTTGGCGGCTTGCCAGTGGTTTGGCGGCACGAGAATTTGCGGGGTTTGATCGGCGAGCACGTCGGGGCCAAGGCAGTGGTCAATGGCGGGGCCTTGGGCGGTTTCGGCGATGGAAAGTGTTAACGTCGCCCCCGCGTAATAGTGCCAAATCTCGGCGGCATCGACCCAGTGCCAATGGCTCGCCTCGCCTTCCTTCAGCAGAAAATAAATGCATGTACCTACGGCGCGGCCTTGGTTGTCGGCCTGCCATGTTTGGCGGTAATAGCCGCCCTCGGGGTGGGGTGCGAGATTGAGGTGGGCGATAATTTTGTCGGCTTGGGTCATTGAGGAACCTCAGGGGCGTTGGCTTTGGGGCGAGACGTTCATAAAGTATGAGGTATAGAAACGGTTGCCTAATCCTTTGTCAATTCATGCAAAATCCGCTTTTCGTTTGCAGCACAATTTTTCGGCGCGTCGGATCGGCGGATCATAGCAGAAGCGACGGAGGGCTTGCTTGCATGTGATCCTGAAAATAGCGTAAGCAGCAGCCGTTCCCCTTGGCCCAAAAATGGATAAAATTCGCATGCTTCGCAAACGACTTGAGCAAATTGTAAATCATAGGCTGTTTGAGCCGACGATCATTGTGTTGGTGGTGGTGAATGCGATTGTTTTGGCGTTGGAGACCGTGCCCCAAGCGATGAAATTTGCTGGACCGTTTCTAAAAGTGATGGATGTCACCATTCTTGGGCTGTTTGTGGTTGAGATTTTGCTGCGGCTTTCCGTTGATTTTCGGGGATTCTGGCGCGACCCTTGGCGTATCTTTGACTTCACGATTGTTGCGGTTGCCTTGCTGCCTGCGGTTGGACCGCTGGCTGTTTTGCGGGCGTTCCGTATTTTGCGGGTTTTGCGCTTGGTTTCGACGGTGCCGTCGATGCGCCGCGTGGTGAACGGGCTTATGCAGGCCTTGCCGGGGATGGGGGCGATTGTCCTGTTACTGGGGCTTATCTTCTTTGTTTTCGCGGTGATTTCGACCAAACTTTATGCCGTGGCTTTTCCAGACTGGTTTGGGACGTTGGGCGCTTCGGCCTATACGCTGTTCCAGATTATGACGCTTGAGAGCTGGTCGATGGGCATTGTGCGCCCCGTTATGGAGATTTATCCGTGGTCGTGGGTGTTGTTTGTGCCGTTTATTGTGATGACGGCCTTCGCGGTGTTGAACTTGTTTATTGGTGTGATTGTGGATGCAATGCAGTCGCAGCAGAGTGCGGAGGCGCATGATGAGCGCGAAGCGATGTCGGCGGAAACCTCGATGATCTTGCAGGAAGTGCGGGCGTTGCGCGCAGAGGTGGCGGCGCTTCAAAGGGTTCGGGCGGCGGAATAAACGGCCCCCAGAACGCAAAAAGCCCCCGCGATTGGCGAGGGCTTTTCGTTAATTTAGACGCTTATTTTAGGATCGAGCGGCCCGCGTAGACGGCGGTTTCGCCGAGGGCTTCTTCGATGCGGATCAACTGGTTGTATTTGGCCAGACGGTCGGAGCGCGAGAGGGAGCCGGTTTTGATTTGGCCACAGTTTGTTGCGACCGCGAGGTCGGCGATTGTGGCGTCTTCGGTTTCGCCAGAACGGTGTGACATGACGTTGGTCATGCGGGCGCGGTGGGCCATATCGACGGCTTTCAATGTTTCGGAAAGCGTGCCGATTTGGTTGACTTTCACCAGCATCGCGTTGGCGGAGCCACGTTCAATGCCCATTGCGAGGCGCTCGGGGTTGGTCACGAAAAGATCGTCGCCCACGAGTTGGATTTTGTCACCGATGGTGTCGTTGAGAAGCTTCCAGCCGTCCCAGTCATCCTCATCACAACCATCCTCAATCGAGATGATCGGGTAGTCGGCGGCGAGTTTGGCGAGGTAGGCGACGTTTTCTGCGCTTGTGAGGGAAATGCCTTCGCCTTTCATCTCGTATTTGCCGTCTTTGTAGTATTCAGACGCGGCGCAATCGAGGGCGAGGTAGATGTCTTCGCCGGGTTTGTAGCCTGCTTTTTCAATCGCTTTGAGGATGAAATCAAGCGCGTCGCGGGTAGAAGAGAGGGCCGGTGCGAAGCCGCCTTCGTCGCCGATTGCTGTGCTGTAGCCCGCGTCGGAGAGTTCTTTTTTCAACGTGTGGAAGATTTCAGCGCCCATGCGGATGGCTTCGCGGATGTTGGTCGCGGAGACCGGCATGATCATGAATTCTTGGATGTCGATTGGGTTGTCGGCATGCTCGCCGCCATTGATGATGTTCATCATTGGAACGGGCAAAACGCGCGCGGAGGTGCCGCCGATATAGCGGTAGAGGGGTTGGCCGGAAGCTTCGGCGGCGGCTTTTGCCACTGCGAGGGAAACGCCGAGGATGGCGTTGGCGCCAAGGCGGGCTTTGTTTGGGGTGCCGTCGAGTTCGATCATTGTCGCGTCGATGGCTTCTTGTTCGGTGGCGTCCCAGCCCACAAGGGCTTCGGCGATTTCGCCGTTTACCGCGGCAACTGCGTTCAAAACGCCTTTGCCCATGTAGCGGGATTTGTCACCGTCGCGCATTTCAACAGCTTCATAAGCGCCGGTGGAAGCGCCAGAAGGGACAGCGGCGCGGCCCATTGTGCCGTCTTCAAGCGTGACGTCGACTTCAACGGTGGGGTTGCCCCGGCTGTCGAGAATTTCGCGGGCAAAGATATCGATGATCGTGGTCATGTAGGGATGTCCTTTTGAAACAAATCACGGGAGGGCCAAGGGCCTTTTACGCAAGGGGGGGGCTCACGTCAAATAGATGCTCTATAGCGGGGGAGCGGTGACGGTTTTATGACGCTAGTTTTTCTTGAGCGGGACGCCGTAGAGCTCGAGGCGGTGGCCGCGCAATTCATAGCCGAGTTTCTGGGCGATTTTCTCTTGCAGGGCTTCGATGTCGGGATCGACGAATTCGATCACACGGCCTGAGTTCATGTCGATCAGGTGGTCGTGGTGGTCGCGGTCGGCTGCCTCGTAACGGGCGCGGCCATCGCCGAATTCGTGCTTCTCAAGGATGCCGCTTTCTTCAAACAGTTTGACGGTGCGATAGACCGTTGCGATGGAGATTCTCGGGTCGAGTTTCACCGCGCGGGCATAGAGTTCTTCAACGTCGGGATGGTCGGTCGCATCCTCTAGAACGCCAGCGATTACGCGGCGTTGATCGGTTAGGCGCAGGCCGTGTGCTTCGCAGCGGAGTAGAATTGTGTCTGTCATTATCCTGCGGTCCTCGTATTCATTATGGCGTTTTCATAAGGGACTCTGCGCGCGTTTTCCAGAGCCTATGCCCGAGAAAGCGACAAAACTGCCTCGATTGTTCGCAGGTTCCGCGCTGTGGTGGGGACGCCGAGCAGGCGCTCGCTGGCGGCCATGAGTTTGGAGCGGCCAATGCCAGAGGGGGCGAGGAGGTAGGCGGCGTGGTCTGTGATCTCGAAGGCCTCGTCGGGCGCGCGCAGGGTTTCTATTTTGGTGAGGTCTGGGGGTTTGGCGGGGCTGGCTAGGAGCAGGAAATGCAGGGTTTTTGGGTCGGTTTCGAGAGTGAGGAAAGGGCAATCAGCGAGAATCTTTGCGAGGATCTGTGCGGGAAGGACAAGGGTTTCGGGGGCGAAATCGGCTTGAGTTTGGATCAGGGATTTGAGGGCTGTGGCGACGTCATCTGCGCTTTCGGAGGTGTGGTCGAACACCAGATTTCCGCTTTGGATATAGCTTGTCGCATTGGTAAACCCTTGGGCCTGCATGGACGCGCAGAGCGGTTTCATCGCGAGTTTTCCGTGGCCCCCCACATTCACCCCGCGCAGGAAGGCAACCCAGCGCGCCATCACATAAGCTCCGGCTCAGTGGCAAAGCGTTTGGCGAGGCGCGCGACGCTAAGGCCTTGAGCGATAATAGAAAACACCACGACCATATAGGTGCAGGTGAGGATCAGGCTTTTGTATTCGCTGTCAGGGAGCGAGAGGGCGAGTGCCACCGAGATGCCGCCTTTGAGGCCGCCCCATGTCATGATTGGGACCGCCCCCGAGGAGAAACTGCGGAAGGGGCGCATCATTGTGATCGGCACCGCGACGGCGATGAAACGGCCCAAGAGTGACAGTAGGATTGCGCCGAGGCCCGAGATGAAGGCGGATTGGGAAAACACCACCGCGAAGACTTCAAAACCGATCATCAGGAACAGCACAGCGTTGAGGATTTCGTCGATCATTGACCAGAAAGCTTTGACGTATTGGCGGGTTTCCTCGGACATGCCGTGTTTCATGCCGACGTCGCCTATAAACAGCCCTGCGACAACGGCCATAATGGGGGCCGATACATGCAGGAATTCTGAGAGTTGGTAGCCGCCAAAGGCGAGGCCCAAGGTGATCAGGACTTCGAGGGCGTAGTCGTCGATGCGGCGCATCAGGCGGAAGGTGAGCCAGCCAAGGACGCCGCCAAGCAGGGCCCCGCCGCCCGCTTCTTGGAAAAATAGGATCGCGGCTTCTTTGCCGCCCGTGGCATGGGCGTCGACGGAGGGAAACGCGAGGCTGACCAGAACAAGGAAAACCACATAGCCCACCCCGTCGTTAAACAGGCTTTCGCCCGCGATCTTGGTTTCGAGTGATTTAGGCAGGTTCGCGCCGCGCAACACCCCAAGAACCGCAACAGGGTCGGTGGGCGAAATCAGCGCGCCAAACACCAGCGCCACGATCAGGGGCATGCCCGTCAGCCAGCTAAAGCCGAAGCCAATAACCACGGTGGATAGGGCCACGCCCAAGGTCGCCATAAAGAAGACCACCCGCCATTGCTCGCGCAGATCGGCGATTTTAACGTGCAACGCGCCCGCAAACAGAAGCAGGCCCAACATGCCGTCAAGCAGCGCGTCGGAGAAGGCGATTTCCGAAACCAACGCGCGGACGCGATCTTCGGAGTGATAGACGGGCACAAAGTAGTCAAACGCCATGACGCCCAGCGAGGAAAACAACGCCACGATGAGGATGCCGATGGAGCTTGGCAGTTTGAGGAAAAGGTAGTTGATGCTGCCGAAAACGCCCGCGAGGACAATCAAAAGGGAGGTGAGTTGTAAAATATCCAAGGAGTTTTGCCCGTCAAATCAAATGCTAGGATTGAACCTACCACAGGGTTTTCTTGGGGCATAGAACCCATTGCCGCGGGTGAAATTGGCGTGGACTGTGCGGAGTGCAGCCGGTTTTCGCAAGAAAACCGGCTTGGCCCAACGGCTGTGGGTCCGCAGGCCCGTAAAGCGGGCGGGAGCCGCTGGTTAGGTTTTGCTCAATTCGTTGAGGATACGCGCCCAGCTGCGGATGCCTTTGTGGAAGCTTTCCATGTCGTATTTCTCGTTAGGCGAATGCAACTGGTCGTCGTCTTTGCTGAAGCCTGTGAGCAGGGCATCCATGCCTAGGTAGGTTTTAAAGTGGCCCGCAATCGGGATGGAGCCGCCACAGCCCACAAAGGCCGCCGCGCGGGGCCATTCCTCCGAGAGCGCGCGTTGGGCCGCTTGAAACGCGGGGTTGTCCGTTGACATTTCGCCAGCGGGTGAGGCGCTGTGGTCCTTAAAGGTGACGGTGCAATCGCTGGGCAACATGCTTTGCACATAGGCGCGGAAGTTTTTGCGAATTTCCAACGGATCTTGTTTGCTGACCAACCGAAAGCTGATTTTTGCCATCGCGACGGAGGGCAGCACGGTTTTGAAACCATCGCCCGTATAACCGCTTTGCAGGCCGTTCACTTCACAGGTGGGGCGCGACCAGATCATCTCAAGCGCGGTGCGATCTTGTTCGCCTGCGGGTTTTGCGAGTCCGACTTCGCCGAGGAAACCTTCGGGGCTAAAGCCAAGCGCATCCCATTGGGCGGCAATATCGGCGGGCAAATCGGCGACGCCGTCGTAGAAATTCGGAACGGTGACGCGGCCTGTATCGTCGTGCAGACCTGCGATGATTTTGGCCAAAACGCGTGCGGGGTTTGCCGCGATGCCGCCAAACATTCCCGAGTGCAGGTCTTTGCTTGGGCCATGGATGTGGATTTCTTCGCCCAGAAGTCCGCGCAGGCGGGTGACAATCGCGGGGGTTTCTTCGCCAAATAGGCCCGTGTCACAGATCAGCGCGATGTCGGCTTTTAGCTCCTCGGCATTTTCTTGCATGAAGGGGATCAGCGAGGGCGAGCCGCTTTCTTCTTCGCCCTCAAAGAAAAAGGTGATCTTGACGGGAAGCGCACCGTGGACGGCTTTCCATGCGCGACAGGCCTCGATGAAGGTCATCAACTGGCCTTTGTCATCGGAGGAACCGCGGGCGCGGATCACTTTGCCTTTGGCTGTATCTTCGACGCGGGGCTCAAATGGTGGGTTGTCCCAAAGGTTAAGCGGATCAACGGGTTGCACATCATAGTGGCCGTAAAACAGCACGTGCGGTGCGTCTTTGGGGCCGTCGATATGGCCGACAACCATCGGGTGGCCCGTGGTGGCGCGTTTGGAGGCCGTGACATCCAGCGATTGTAAATCTGCGACCAGCCAATCTGCGGCGGTCTCGCAATCTCCCTTGAACGCCGGATCGGTCGAGATCGACTGAATGCGCAAAAGCTCAAAGAGGCGCTCCACGGATTGGGGGAGTTCGGAATCAATGCGAGCGAGAACGGGGGCGAGGGTCATTGTCTGTCCTTTTGGGTGGGGTTTTTCGCGACCCTATCAGCCCTATCTGGCGTGACAAGGGCAGGGCGCGCGGAGAGGCTAAATCGACAGCGCATTGAGATAGATCAAAGCGGGGCACGAAAAACCTGCTTATCGAGACCAAATGAGGGTGAAAAAGTTGTCAATGGATGATTGAATCCAAGCGCGGCATTTTGTAACCTAGATTTATTGCGGCTCGTTCCATAGAGCATATGCGAAACCTAAGAGCCAAGGCTCAGTAGGCAAACCTGGAGAGCGCTTTGACCTATAGTGACCACATCGACGCAGCCTTAGAACGTTTGCACGAGGAGGGGCGTTATCGCACCTTTATCGATATCGAACGCAAAAATGGTGAGTTCCCGCATGCGGTTTGGACGCGCCCCGATGGCGAAGAGCAAAATATCACGGTGTGGTGTGGCAATGACTATCTCGGCATGGGGCAACACCCCGTCGTTTTGGAAGCGATGCACGAAGCGATTGATGCGGCGGGCGCAGGCTCTGGCGGTACGCGCAATATTTCGGGGACCACGGTTTACCATAAGCGCCTAGAAGCGGAATTGGCGGATTTGCACCAGAAGGAAGCGGCGCTGCTGTTCACCTCGGCCTATATCGCAAATGACGCGACTCTCTCAACTTTGCCTAAAATTTTACCCGGATTGATCATTTATTCCGACGCTTTGAACCACGCGAGCATGATCGAAGGCGTCCGTCGCAATGGCGGCGCGAAGCGCGTGTTCCGTCATAATGACGTGGCGCATTTGCGCGAGCTTTTGGCCGCCGATGATCCTGCGACGCCGAAACTGATCGCATTTGAATCTATCTACTCGATGGACGGCGATTTTGGCCCGATTGAGGCGATCCTTGACCTCGCGGATGAGTTCAACGCACTGACCTATATTGACGAAGTGCACGCGGTTGGCATGTATGGTCCACGCGGCGGCGGTGTTGCCGAACGTGACGGGTTGATGCACCGTTTGGATATCATCAATGGCACTCTTGCCAAGGCTTACGGTGTGATGGGCGGCTATATCGCGGCATCCGAAAAAATGTGTGACGCCATAAGGTCTTATGCGCCTGGCTTCATCTTTACCACCTCCCTTGCCCCTGGAATTGCGGCGGGGGCTGCGGCCTCTGTGCGGCACTTGAAAACCGACCAATCCTTGCGTGCAAGACACCAGACTCAGGCGGCGATTTTGAAGCTGCGCCTGAAGGGTTTGGGCCTGCCGATCATTGATCATGGCACGCACATTGTGCCTGTCCATGTTGGCAATCCGGTGAAATGTAAAATGATCTCGGATCGCCTGCTGGAAGAGCACGGAATCTATGTACAGCCGATCAATTTCCCCACAGTTCCCCGTGGGACCGAGCGGTTGCGATTCACCCCATCGCCCGTACACGGACCGCGTGAAATGGATGCACTTGTGAACGGTTTGGACGACCTTTGGAGCCATTGTGCGCTGAATCGCGCCGATCTCACTGGGTAGTTCACAGAAACGTGCAGAATCGATTGTGCTGTGCTATAATTTTCGTCAAGAGGTCATCTAGACACGGGCTTTCAGGCGAATCAGACTCGGCTAGGAAATGACCATTGGGGCAATTTGAACGTTAGGGCAGGGCAGATGATTAGGCGCATTCTTTCGCCGAAATCGGTCAAAGAGGAAGGGACATCCGGCTTTGACTCATATGAGTTGCGACTCGGCGATCTTATGCGCGGAGAGCGGGCGACTCTGGGCAAATCCCTTCTTGATGTTCAACGCGAACTTAAGGTCAAAGCGACCTATATCGCCGCAATTGAAAATGCCGATCCCCTTGCTTTTGAAACTCCCGGATTTATTGCCGGATACGTGCGCTCCTATGCGCGCTATCTTGGGATGGACCCCGATTGGGCCTACACGACCTTCTGTGTAGAGGCGAATTTCGAAACCGTGCATGGCATGTCCGCCGAGGCTTCCAGTGCGGCGGCGCTCAAGGCCGAACGTCGGGCGCGTAAATTTGAGGGCAAAGACCCCTTTGCCAACCCCAACGCCTCTTTTGTGCCGCGTGGCGAGGCCATGCTGTCCAAAATCGAACCCGCAGCCATTGGCTCTGTCGCAGTTTTGATTTTGTTGATCGCGGGACTTGGTTACGGCGGATATTCCGTGCTGCAGGAAGTGCAGCGCGTGCAGTTCGCACCTTTGACAGAAGCTTCGGGTGTGGGGTCCTCCCTAGATCCTTTACGCGGTGGGTCCTCCGGATTTTCCGAAGACGTGTTGCCGACGCAAGTAGCTGATAACGCATCAGATTTACCAACAGACGCCCTGACGCGCCTGTACCGTCCAGAGGCGCTCGCGGTGCCGGTTTTGATCGCGCGTGATGGGCCGATTTCGGCCCTGTCTCCCGATGCATTTAGAAGCGCTGCAACCGTCCTTGCGAGCAATGTGGAAGCTGCCTTGGCGGCGATTGAAGAGAGCGAAGTTCAGGTCATTGCAGAAGCTGCGCCAGAGTTGAAAATTTTCGCGGTGCGCCCAGCGTGGGTGCGAGTTTCTGCGGCGGATGGCACTGTTATCTTTGAGAAAATTCTCGACACAGGCGAAGAATTCATCATTCCGGCAACGGAAGTGCCGCCAATGCTACGCGCGGGGAATTCTGGGTCGGTTTACTTCGGCGTCAATGGCGAAACCTATGGTCCGGCAGGGCGTGCGGGTTCGGTCGCGTCAAAAGTGGTTTTGGCACAGGACTCGCTGAGCGAAGCCTATAAGGTTGCGGATATGGACGCCGATCAAGATTTGGCAAAATACGTCGCTTTGGCCGCTGCAGAATAATTTCGGCACCTCCCCACACAAAATTGAAGGTCCGATTTGCGTGCTTGCAGTTGTCAGTGCTTGCGCGAAGCCTTATCTAAACATCATCGGAATGCGCCAAAAACGGCCCCCAATGCGGAGAATATAGATGTCGCTCAATCCTGTGCGCCCTTGGCGGAATATTTATCGGCGCAAGTCTCGGCAGATTATGGTGGGAAATGTGCCTGTGGGCGGCGATGCGCCGATCACGGTGCAAACCATGACCAACACTCTCACGACCGACGTGAAAGCGACCTTGGCCCAGATCAACGCCGCCGCCGACGCTGGAGCCGATATTGTGCGGGTTTCGGCCCCCGATCAGGAGAGCACGGCAGCACTGCGTGAAATTTGTAAGCAAAGCCCTGTGCCTATCGTGGCCGACATCCATTTTCATTATAAACGCGCGATTGAAGCCGCCGAAGCGGGGGCTGCGTGCCTGCGGATCAACCCCGGAAATATCGGCAGCCAAGAGCGGGTGCGCGAAGTCATTAAGGCCGCGCGCGATTATGGTTGCTCCATAAGGATTGGGGTGAATGCGGGAAGCCTTGAACGCCATCTGCTTGAAAAATATGCCGAACCTTGCCCAGAGGCGATGGTCGAAAGCGGCATGGACCACATCAAAATTCTGCAGGACAATGATTTCCATGAGTTCAAAATATCGGTCAAGGCCAGCGATGTTTTCCTAGCCGCCGCCGCCTATCAGGCGCTTGCCGAAGAGACCGACGCGCCCATTCACTTAGGGATCACCGAGGCGGGCGGCTTGATGTCAGGCACCGTCAAAAGCGCGGTCGGCATGGGCAGCCTGTTGTGGAGCGGGATTGGCGACACCATCCGTGTGAGCCTGTCGGCGGACCCTGTTGAAGAGGTGAAAGTGGGCTTTGAAATACTCAAATCGCTTGGGTTGCGGCATCGCGGGGTGACGATTATTTCCTGTCCAAGCTGTGCGCGGCAGGGATTTGATGTGATCAAAACCGTCCAAACTCTGGAGGAGCGCTTGGCGCATATTTCCACCAGTTTGAGCCTGTCGATTATCGGCTGTGTGGTGAATGGTCCGGGGGAAGCCCTGATGACGGACATCGGATTTACCGGCGGCGGCGCGGGCAGTGGCATGGTCTATTTGGCCGGAAAACAAAGCCACAAACTCAGCAATGAGGCGATGATCGAAGAGATCGTGGAGCAAGTCGAGGCGAAGGCTGCGGCGTTGGATGCACAGGCTGCTTTGGACGAGGTTGAGGCTTAGTTTCGCTTTTTTCCTTTTTTATCAAGGCGTTCGGCGGTGTACAGAATGTCTTGTGCTTGGCGTGCACCGGTCGATCCATGCGGGAGCTGGTCTGCGGCGCGTTTGGCGTGAATGGCGGCGTCTTTGAATTTACCGTCCAGCGCAAAGCGCTCCGCCGTCACGAGGGACGCCATTCCGGGCTGTTTCGCCTTGGCATAGGCCACGGCAAGATCACGCAATAGACGCGGGTCTTGGCCATCCAGAGCTCGGGCTTTTATCAAGACATTCAACGCTTTAGCTTCGTTTGCTGATCCACCTGCAGCCAACAGCGCCCGCCCGTATCCCGCCATGATGATTGCATTTTTTGGCGCGCCGTTGAGGGCCATGGCATAGGCGCCGAGGGCCGCATCAAACTGGCGGGATTCCATCAGTATTTGCGCCTGTAATTCGCGATAGTAGGGGTCATTCGGACGGGCCGCGAGGACGCTGTTCATCGCGGAAAGCGCCTTGTTTGCATTAGCTTGGCGATGGTAGGTGATCGCGCGAACCATCTGAGCGATCTCACCCGTGTCGGAGGCTTTGAGTTTGCGCCGTTCGGCTTGCGGGTTTTGTAGGAAGGCCGCGAGTTTGCTTTTGGCGCGGGCAAACCAATAGTCGGCTTCGCTGCTGTCTTTGACATTTCCACCGTAGGCGGCGGCGAATCCGCGGGCGGCGCGCAGGCGTTGGCTGGTGAGGGGGTGGCTGCGCACATAGGCGTCTTGGCGGGAGGTTCCGAGGACCTCTTGTCCCTTGAAAAGATTGAGAACTTCGATCATCGCGGCGGGATCAACACCCGCACTTGCGGTGTAGCGAAATCCGGATTGGTCGGCGCTCGCTTCCTCGGCGCGGGTGTGGGTGAGGAAGGACCGTTGCGCGGAGGAGGCCACGCCTGCGGCCACTGCGGCCCCTGCATCCGGCCGCCCCGTGGAGGCGGCAATAGCGACGCCCAAAATTATCCCGATCCCGGCAACGGCGGAAATTCCATCAGCCAAAACAATGCGTTGGGTGATGTGACCATTGGCAATATGCGCAGCCTCATGGGCGATCACCCCTTGGATTTGGGCGGCGGATTTCATGCGCAACATCAGGCCCGTGTGGATGAAAATATGGTTCTGATCAATCACAAAGGCGTTCATTGATTTATCGTTGATCAACAAGATTTGAATGCGCCCGGGATTAAGTCCGGCGGCCACTAAAACGGGGGTGGCCAAGCGATGGAGGGCCTGTTCAATGTCAGGATCGCGGATCAGCGACGCGGCGCGGGCGGAAAACGGCTGTAAACAGAGAAGCAGCACGAAGAGAAGGCGAAAAAACGGGATTTGGAAAAATGCTTGCATTGACCTTTGAGGCTTTCATTGGGACAAAGACGTAAGCGAGCATAAGGATAAAATGATGCAGGTTTCAAGGCGTTCACAGGTTGATCCCTTTATTGTTATGGATGTGATGGAGGCCGCGACGCAAGCGGAGGCGAATGGGCGTCATATTATCCATATGGAGGTCGGCCAACCGGGGACGCCAGCCCCTGCGGGGGCGCGCGCGGCTTTAGCGGCTGCGATGGAAGAGAGCCCGCTTGGATATACATCGGCGCTTGGGCTTCTGGCGTTGCGCGAAGGAATCGCGGCGTTGTATCAGAAGTGGTACGGGGTGACGATTTCGCCTGCGCGGATCGTCGTGACATCGGGCTCGTCGGCGGGGTTTTTGCTGGCGTTTACCGCGCTTTTTGATGCCGGAGATCGGGTGGGGTTGGGCTTGCCGGGCTATCCATCGTATCGCCAGATTTTGCGGGCTTTGAGCCTGACGGACGTTGGCTTTGAAACCTCCGAGGCCAACCGTTTTCAACCAGTTCCTGATGATCTTGTGGGGCGGGACCTCAAGGGGTTGATCGTGGCCAGCCCGTCTAATCCGAGTGGTACCATCCTATCGCGCGCAGCATTGGCGGCGTTGATCGAAAGCTGTTCCGCCACTGAGACCGCCTTTATATCGGACGAAATTTACCACGGGATTCACCATGGAGAGCGAGCGGTTTCGGCGCTTGAGTTGAGCGATGATGTTTACGTTATCAACTCGTTTTCCAAGTATTTCTCGATGACGGGGTGGCGCATCGGCTGGATGGTTGTGCCGCAAGATCATGTGCGCACGGTGGAACGTTTGGCGCAGAATATGTTCATTTGCGCCCCGCATGCGGCGCAGATTGCAGCGCTTGGCGCGTTGGGATGTGACGCGGAACTTGACGCAAACCTTGAGGTCTATTCGGCCAATCGCGCGCTGATGTTGGAGGAACTACCGAAGGCGGGTTTCACGCGGTTTGCGCCGCCAGATGGCGCGTTTTATATCTATGCAGAGGTGAGCGAGTTTACCGAAAACAGCCTCGCGTTTTCACAGGAAATACTGGAAAAAGCGGGGGTTTCTGTGACACCCGGGTTGGATTTTGACGCGGGACGGGGCGCACAATGGATGCGGTTTTCCTATGCCCGCAGCACGGCGGATATCAAAGAGGGTTTGGCCCGTTTGCGCAAGTTTATGTCCGAGCGAGGCCATTTGTGAGAGGGATATTCGCGACCCTGTGCGCGTTGAGTTTTGCGGGTGCGATCCACGCGCAGGAGTTCAATGCTTTGGCGCGGGTGGATGTTGAAAAATCTGGGATAATTGACACGGAGGACGGGCTGAAGGTTGATCTTTTGCTCAGCCAACCCGTTCCCTATCGCGTCTTTACCCTGACCGACCCTGCGCGCCTTGTTATTGACTTTAATGAGGTGGATTGGAGTGGCGTGGAAGCGGAGGATCTGCTTTTGGACACCCAAGTGCAGGCAGTGCATATGGGGCCGTTTTCAGCGGGATGGTCACGGATGGTTGTTGACCTTAAGTCGCCTCAAGTGATTGATTTAGCTGGGCTTAAAATAGGTGAAACCCGAGATGCCCTGTTCACGGCGTTGTTGAAAAACGCGACACCGGAGGCCTTTGCCGCCGCGTCGGGCGCACCTGCGGGGGCCGCATTTTCTGTGCCGAAGGCTGTTGACTTGGCCACCCCGATCCGGCGTCAAACCGGCGAGGGCGATGTGATGATCGTGTTGGATCCGGGGCATGGCGGCATTGATCCGGGGGCGGAGCGCGGCGACGTGCGCGAGGCCGATTTGATGCTGACGTTTGCGCTTGAGTTGAAGGAAGTCTTGCTGCGCGAAGGCGGATTTCAAGTTCAGTTGACCCGCGAAGACGATACGTTTGTCCCTTTGGAAACGCGGGTGACAATGGCGCGGGCGGCGCGGGCGGATGTGTTCCTGTCGCTGCATGCGGATGCGCTTTCGGAAGGGCGCGCGACGGGGGCCACCGTTTATACTTTGAGTGATACGGCGAGTGACGAAGCCTCGCAAAAACTTGCGGAGCGCCACGACCGAGCGGACCTATTGGCGGGGGTGGATTTATCGCAGCAGGACGATGTTATTGCCAATATTTTGATGGAGTTAGCCCGCACAGAGACTTCGCCGCGTGCGGATCGTTTGGCGGATGATTTGGTAATTGGGCTGCGCGAGCACCTTGGGACGATGTATAAAAAACCACGTCTTGAGGCAGGATTTTCGGTCCTTAAGGCGCCGGATATTCCGTCGGTTTTGGTGGAACTTGGCTTTATTTCCAACCCCAAGGATTTGGACCGCCTGCAAGACCCCGAATGGCGCAAAAAGGCGCAATTGGGGATTTTACAAGCGTTGCAAAACTGGACGGTAACCGATGCCGCAGAGGCGCGATTGTTGCGCCAATAGGATTAGCTGCGACGTCTGCGGGCCAACCAAACGGAATGGCCTGCGCAATCTGGGTCTTCGGGGATGAAGTCGATCACGTCAAAACCAGCCTCGTCAAAAAGGGTGCGATAGGCCGCAGGCGCGAGGCTTGCGTGGTAAACGGACGCGCCGCCGTCGATTTCGCCAATCGCTTCGCCTTCCGCATGGCCTGTTGTGAGGATAACTGGCGCACCGGGGCTGGCGTGGGCGGCGAAAACGGGGAACATATTGCGTTGGTCATCGGGGCTGAGGTGGAAAAAACTGTTCCACGCCAAAATGCCGTCAAACTTTTTGCCAAGGTCCAAGCCGCGCATGTCGGCATGGATAACCGTTTGTTCCGGCAAGTTTTTAGCGAAAAGCTTCACCATCGTTGCAGCACCATCGACACCCGTGATGTCGCGATTACGCTCGCTTAGATAGGTGGCGATGGGTTGGCCTGAGCCACAGCCCAAGTCCAGCAACTCGCGGCCCGTCGTGTATCGTAAAAAACGATCCAGCCATGGGCGCTCAAAGAGGCTACGACCGCGATTTGCGGCAAAACCGGCCCCGTGGGCCTCATACGTCGGGAGGATATCATCTGGATGCATCCGCAATCTTTGGCGGGGTCAGCGACAATTTGCAATGGGCGAAATTCATTGTGTTAAAAGATGGCGGCAAGTTGCCGAACCCTTTTGACCCTCCTCTGCGCGCCCTATATAGAGTTGAGTGAACTAAGAGGTGGCACAGAATGATCCGGGCAGTTTTTTCCCTTTTTGGCGGGCTTTTTGCATTCGTCTTGAATGCTCTATTTATGGGCGCGTTTTTGATCGGCGGGTTGTTTCTGTTGTTCTCTCAGGACTTGCCTGACCATGAAACGTTGAGCGTTTACCGCCCCGCAACGATCAGCCGCGTCTATGCGGGTTCGGGGCGCATTATGGACGAATTCGCCAAAGAACGCCGGATTTATGCGCCAATCGAAGAGATTCCCGATGTGGTGAAAGCGGCGTTTGTGTCGGCTGAGGATAAGAATTTTTACACCCACCGTGGCTATGACGTGCGCGGGATTGCCGCCGTGATTGTCGAGGCCATTGAATCTAAGGGCGCGAACGTGCGCGGGGCGTCAACGATTCCCCAGCAAGTTGCCAAAATCAGCTTTTTGGATGGGGGCCGTCGGGCCGAACGTAAAATCCAGGAGATCATTTTAGCCAATCGCATGGTCAAATCACTGGATCGTGATCATATTCTAGAAATCTATCTGAACGAAATTTTCTTGGGTCAAAACAGCTATGGCGTTGCGGCGGCGGCACAGACCTATTTCAACAAAAACTTGTCCGAACTTGACCCCGAAGAGGCGGCCTATTTGGCGGTTCTGCCAAAGGCACCTTCGGATTATCACCCCGTTCGCCAGCTTGATCGGGCAATGATCCGGCGCGACTATGTTTTGAAAGAAATGCATGAAAACGAGTATTTAGATGACGCCGAGTATGAAATTGCCGTGTCCCAACCTTTGCGCACGGTGCAAAGCGGCGATTTTGAAAGCTTCAAATCTACCTTGCCAGAGCGGGACTATTTCTCGGATGAAATTCGCCGCCAATTGAGCCGTGATTTTGGCGAAGACGAGTTTTTCTCGGGCGGTTTGACCGTTCGGGCGACCGTGGATCAGGAATTGCAAGATGAGGCGGCCTTGGCGTTGCAAAACGGGCTTGAGGCCTTTGACCGCTCGCGCGGAATTTGGCGCGGGACGGGGAAAACGCTTCCCACGGAGGCCTTGGTTGACGACGCGACTTGGCGCACGGCGCTTGCCGACTTAAAGACGGCCCGCGATATCGAAGGCTGGCATGTCGCGGTTGTTTTGGAACTTGGAGACACATCGGCGCGGATCGGGATCGAAGGCGTTGAAGACGATGCCGACGGGCACTGGATTCCTGCCGAGGATGTGAAATGGGCGCGGCCCCTGCTTGAGGGCAGTGCGCGCGCCAGAAATGCGAGCAAAGCGTCCGATTTGTTGGATGTGGGCGATGTGGTCTATGTGCGCGCGATGACCAAAGACAGCGACGGGAGCTTCATCCGCTGGACCCTGCGCCAAATCCCGCAAGTGCAGGGCGGTTTTATGGCGATGGACGTGAACACAGGGCGCGTAATTGCAATGCAGGGAGGGTTTTCCTATCAGGATTCGGTGTTCAATCGCGCCACCCAAGCCGATCGCCAACCGGGGTCTTCGTTCAAACCATTTGTCTATGCGGCGGCGCTTGATAGTGGCTATTCGCCCGCAACGATTGTGATCGACGCGCCGATTGTAGTGAATACGGGTGCGGGTATTTGGGCCCCGAAAAACTCGAGCAATAAATTCTATGGGCCCGCTCCGTTGCGTACGGGGATTGAGCAATCGCGGAACCTGATGACCGTGCGTTTAGCACAGGAAATCGGCATGGAAACCGTCGCCGCCTATGCGGAACGGTTCGGGGTTTATGACCACATGAACGCGTTTTTGGCGAACTCTTTGGGGGCTGAGGAAACGACGCTTTTCAAGATGGTCGCGGCCTATGCGATGTTTGCCAATGGCGGCGAACGGGTGGAGCCGACGCTGGTTGACCGCGTGCAAGATCGCTGGGGCAACACGGTTTATCGCCACGATCAGCGGACCTGTAGTGATTGTCGGATTGCCAGTTTAGAGCCAGGATTGGCGCCAGTGATTAGCTCGGGGCGCGAGCGCGTCATGGACCCGATCACTGCCTATCAGTTGACCTCGATGATGCAGGGCGTGGTGCAGCGCGGAACGGCGGCGGGGCGGGTGAATTTGGACGTGCCAGTGGCGGGTAAAACCGGCACAACCAACGACAGCAAGGACGCGTGGTTTATTGGTTTCACCAGCAATATTGTGGCGGGATGTTATATTGGGTATGACCGTCCGCGCAGCTTGGCGCCGAACGGATATGGCGGCACATTATGTGGCCCTGTGTTCACCCAGTTCATGAAAAAGGCCACCGAAAAATATGGCGGCGGGAAGTTTAAAGTCCCACCGGGCGGCCACTTTATCAAAATCGACCGCTACTCTGGTGCGCGTTTGGACAACGCTGCTTCTGGCGCGAATGTGGTTGCCGAATATTTTCGCGACGGCGAAGAGCCGTTGTTTGGTGTGGCGTTTGACGGTGGTTTTGCCATGGGCAGCGACTTGCCGATGTTCGACGACGTTGGGCAAAGCGAGCAAACCACCACCACCCGCACCTCGACGGGTGATACGGTTACTTTCGGGAAAAAAGCTACCTTTGGAACCATTTCAAGCGGCGGCGAGTATTAACGCGCGCGCGTGGTAGGCGGGGCAAGCGCCCTTGTTTCACCGCGCGCCGTTTGATACCACCACCCACAAAACCTCTCATCCAAAGGATGCACCATGCGGGCCGAAGTCCAAAACTCTGTTGCTGCGATCGAAAAATCCCTTGACCTGTTGAAGCAACGGTTGGGGTGGGAAACATCTGCGCATCGGTTGGAAGAATTCAACGCGCGCACCGAGGACCCCGAACTCTGGAATGACCCCGCTGCGGCACAAAAACTAATGCGGGATAGGCAGATGTTGATCGACGCTTTGGCGACGTTTGACGGCATACAACAGGAGTTGTCGGACGGCATCGAGTTGATCGAAATGGGCGAGGCGGAAGAGGACTTGGAGGTCGTGAAGGAGGCCGAAGACGGCTTGTTCGCGCTTGAGAAAGTGGCCGCCCAGAAGGAGCTTGAAGCGCTTTTGGATGGCGAGGCCGATGGCAACGATACCTTCCTTGAGATCAACTCTGGCGCAGGCGGCACCGAGAGCTGTGATTGGGCCAATATGTTGGCGCGGATGTATGTGCGTTGGGCCGAGAAGAAGGGCTACAAGGTTGAGCTGCAAAGTGAGACGGCAGGCGAGGAAGCGGGCATTAAATCCGCGGCCTATAAAATTACGGGCGTGAATGCCTATGGCTGGTTGAAATCCGAAAGCGGCGTGCACCGTTTGGTGCGGATTTCGCCGTTTGATAGTGCTGCCAAACGACACACGTCGTTTACCTCGATCAAGGTTTATCCCGTGGTGGATGACAATATCGAGATTGAGGTGAACCCCGCCGATATTCGCATTGATACCTATCGCTCGTCGGGCGCAGGTGGGCAGCACGTGAATACGACGGACTCCGCCGTTCGAATCACCCACGCGCCCACGGGGATCGTGGTGACGAGCTCGGAGAAATCCCAGCACCAGAACCGTGAAATTGCTATGAAGGCGTTGAAATCGCGGCTGTATCAAATGGAATTGGACAAGCGCAGCGCACTTGTCAATGAAGCCCATGAAAGTGCGGGCGACGCGGGCTGGGGCAATCAAATTCGCAGCTATGTATTGCAGCCGTATCAGATGGTCAAAGACCTGCGCACGAATTATGAGACCAGCGACACCAAGGGTGTTTTGGACGGCGATTTGGACGGGTTTATGGCCGCAACCTTGGCGTTGAATGTGGCGGGGAAATCGCGTTCAGAGGCACAGGGCGACTAGGCTTTTCGGCCATTAGATATGCAAAAGGCCGCCCAATCAGGCGGCCTTTTTTGTTTGGAAGTTTTGTGGCTTAAGCAGGTTTAGCGGCTGGAATAGCGGGGGTTGTTGGAGCCGCAATCGCTTTTTGCGCTGAGCCTGTTGACAAAGGATCGTCCTGACGTTGAACGGAGCCTTCAAAATGCGCGCCGCTTTCGATCGCGATTGTTTTGTGAATGATGTCGCCTTCGACGCGGGCGGTGGAGGTAAGGCGGACTTTCAAGCCACGCACACGGCCAACAACGCGGCCATTAACCACAACGTCATCCGCAACAACTTCGCCGCGCACGGTGGCGCCTTCGCCAACGGTCAGCAAATGAGCACGAATGTCGCCATCAATGACGCCTTCGATTTGGATATCGCCTGTGGTGCGCAGATTGCCTGTGATTGTGAGGTCAGACGACAGAACAGACGCAGGCGGCTTTGGTTTTGGGGCAGATGGCTTGAATTCGCCTGTTGGCTTCTGAGTGGAAGCATCCAGATTTAAAGTTTCGGGTTCACCAGCTTTTTTTGGGGCCGGATCATTGATTCTGCTTTTAGAAAACATCACTTGCTGCCTTGATAAATTTCATCGGGTTAACAGGTTTACCGCCAACGTGTACTTCGTAATGAAGATGCGTTCCGGTCGACCGTCCTGTACTCCCCATAGCACCTAATTGGTCGCCGCGCGAGACCCTTTGGCCCTTGGAAACGTTGATTTTGGACATATGGGCGTAGTAGGTGACGATGCCAAACTCGTGTTGGACCTTGACCAATTTGCCAAAGCCCGAGAGCCAGCCTGCGGAAATCACCACGCCGTCGCCTGTGGTGTAGATTGGTGTGCCATAGGAGGCGGCGAAATCGGTGCCGTTATGCATGCGACCCCAGCGTGGGCCAAAACCGGAGGTGAAGCGGAACGCCGATTTGAGGGGCAGGGCGAAGGGGGCTTTTGTGGCGGCGATCCGGTAGATATTGATGTCGTCCATGGAGCGCAAAATCGTATTGGCGCGCAGGCTGTCCGCGTCGGGACGTTCGCCTTTGGTCGAGAAAGTGAGGGGCGTTAGTGGCCCGCCTTGCCCAGTATAGCCGGAGCGAATTTGATCAATCATGCGATCAGGAGACAGGCCCGCGTCGCGAAACATTTTGTCCATTGGCGCAAGCGACACAGAAACGGCATCTTCAAGCTGGCTGAAAATTTTGTCATTACGCTGTTGGGTCAGGAGAGCTTCGAATTCCAAATCCTCGATGGTTGCCTGCGCCGTGGATGCGGACACCACGATCTCGTCGCGCTCATCTGCGGCATCATCAAGGGCGGCGGTTAAGAAATCGACGGTGCCTGTGATGTCTTCAAGCGCGCCTTCGGAGGGGGTAAACGCCTCTCCTTCGGCCAGCTTAAGGTTTAAGTCTTCGGTCTCACGACGCGCGTTATCGCGTTCATGGATCGCGGTGCGCAGGGTCGTTTGAATGACATCAACACCGGTTTCAAGCTCAAGACGGCGGTCCTCAAGAGCAAGGAGTTCCGACTGCATTGTGGAGATCTGATCGAGCGCCGCACTGAAACGGTTTTGCGCATCAAGGGCGTCTTGGGTGCGATTGTCGCGTTCTTGGGAAAGGGCGTTGAGGCGGGCCTCGTAGAGGTATTGTTCACGATCAGCTTGGTCGCGGACCGACCCAGAGCCGATACTATTCATAAAGAGAACTGAGGACGCGATGATCGTCCAGGCGATCACACTCGCCGACCCAAGAAGGGCCACAGCTTGGGTCGTTGGCGAGAGCCGGACAAACCGTGTTTCAGTGTCAGATTTTAGGAAAAGCCGCCGTTCGGGAAGCCTTTTTTCAAATGCTGAATTAATCTTGGATGATAGACGTGCTCGCAAAACGAAATCCTGTAACTGCCCCAAATGCGTGACGTGTCATTTTCCCCAAATCGGCGTCACCTGAGTGGGTTAACTGTTCGCACCCTCTGGATCAAGATTTTTTGCTATATCTGGTTTAGTAGACTGAAAAAACGGCGAAATTTCGCCTATTTTGTGGGCACTCAAGTCTCGATTCAAGCGTCTTTAATCTCTGTTAACGGCCAATAGAAATCCGGCGGAATACCCGCTTCGGCCCGTTTTTCTTCGTTAAATGGGGGACGTAGGGTTGAATGGAAGTATTTGCGCACGAGGGTATGGAAGACTGGTTTCGGGTCAAGATTGTGGCGCCCGCACAGGAAGTGAAACCATTTGCTGCCGTAGGCCACATGGCCGACTTCTTCGCCATAGATCACCTCCAGCGCCTCAATGGTTTGCGTGTCTTTGGCCTGTTTGAATATTTTGATCATGCCGGGCGTGACATCAAGGCCACGCGCCTCCAACACCATGGGCACAACGGCCAAACGGCCCATCAAATCCTCCGCCGTGTCCTCGGCGGCTTGCCACATGCCAGCGTGGGCAGGCAGGGCGCCATAATGGCTTCCATGCGCTTCAAGACAGTCGGCCATCAGGTTGAAATGTTTGGATTCTTCGTCTGCGGCCTTGACCCAATCATCGTAGTATCCATCGGGCATTTCAACGTGGCCAAAGCGGGCCAGAAGGTCCCAATGGAGATCGACCGCGTTGAGTTCGATATGGGCAACCGCATGTAGAATCGCGATCCGCCCCTCGGGGGTTCCGGGCTTGCGCCGTGGCACATCACGGGGATTAAGAAGGGCGGGTTCGCTTGGGCGCGCAGGGTGCATGGGGGGATTTGCGGTGCCGGTTTCAGGCGCATTTCCCGCAAGGCGCGCCGCAGCCCATTCGGCAGCATAGCGGCGGGACAGCGCGGTTTTTGCGCGCCCATCGGCGGTGCTTAGGACGTCGGTGGCCATT
This sequence comes from Falsihalocynthiibacter sp. CO-5D18, assembly GCF_041205445.1. Taxonomy (NCBI): domain Bacteria; kingdom Pseudomonadati; phylum Pseudomonadota; class Alphaproteobacteria; order Rhodobacterales; family Roseobacteraceae; genus Falsihalocynthiibacter; species Falsihalocynthiibacter sp. CO-5D18. The sequence continues at coordinate 92,605 of NZ_JBGFCF010000011.1, forward strand.
TCAGCGAGCGTTTTGCTCATCCGTTAACCTCGGTTAACACGGCGTCCAAAACCTCTTGCGCGTGGTCCGGCACCTTAACTTTGCGCCATTCGCGTAGAATTTTTCCAGTGCCTGAAATTAAGAAGGTGCTGCGCTCAATGCCCCAGAACACCTTACCATACATGGATTTTTCGCGCCAAACGCCATAATCTTGGCACATCTGCGTGTCTTCATCACAGATCAAAGGAACAGAGAGCGATTGTTTGGAGATAAAGTTTTCATGCTTTTTAAGGCTGTCTGCGGAAACGCCGAATACCTGTACACCCGCGGCCTCAAATTGAGGGAGAAGCGACGTGAAATCAATGGCTTCTATGGTGCATCCTGCGGTACTATCGCGGGGATAGAAGAATAGAACAACAGGGCTTGGGCGCAGTTCTGATAGGGTGACTTCGCCTTGCTGGGTTGCGGAAACGAAGGGTTTCGTGAAGTCAGGGGCGTTGGTCATTGCGAGGGGGCTATTTTGCATTTCTTGTCTCCAAAGGGAATCGTCCCCGTTGTAACCTGTTTTGCGGCAAGGTAAAATTCGTGAAACGAGCGGGCGTTAACCTTGGTTAATTGCCGCCACATGAGGGTAGTGCGATCAAAGAACCGAAACAACGACGTCCCCTTAAAAAACACCACAAAATCGGGTTGGCCACGCTCCTGATGATCTTTGCTGCCGTCGCTATGACGTTTGGGCTGACATTTTGGGCGTTGAAGCGCGGGATCAACGCTCCCGTTTGGATGATAGAACAGCTTGAAACCCGTCTGAATGCGAATGTTATTCAAGGGGTTGTGGCGGTGGGCGGCGTCCGTGTGGAACTGTTGGACGGGTTGGCGCCCGATATTGTTTTTACCGATGTGGTCTACCTCACAGAGGACGGCCGTCCGATGGCGCAAGTTGATCGCGTGCACGCGGTTTTTGCCGAGTCGCCGATGTTTTCGCCCGAGTTGCTCCCGCGCCGCGTCGCGCTTTCTGGGGCGAAGGTTGTGTTGCGGCGGGACCGCAATGGCGCGTTCAACCTTCAGTTTGGGGGCGAGAATGCCTTTGCCGCATCGGGCGATTTTAAGGACGTCATTCGCGAGCTTAAGTCCTTGTTTGAATTTCCCTTTTTGTCAGAAGTGGAAGATGTTTCGGTCAAGGATTTCGACTTTGAATTGATCGATGATTTTAGCGGCAGAACGTGGAATGTAAGCGAAGCCGCGCTGGTTATGAACCTTGCAGGCGGGCAAATTGACATCATTTCCAGCCTAGCGATTGCGCGCGAAAATAGCGCGCCTGCAACGATGGCGTTCTCTCTTTCTGCGCCCAAATCTGGTTTGGCTGCCCAAGCGATGATCAATGTTCAAAACGTGCGGGCGCGCGATGTGGCGTTGCAATCGCCTGCGCTGTCGTGGCTCGGCGTTTTGGAAGCGCCGATTTCTGGAGCGTTGCGGACGGAACTTTTGGATGATGGTTCGCTTGGTGATTTGAACGGCACTTTGGAAATTGGCGCGGGCGCATTACAGCCAACTCCGACCGCGCATCCCATCCCCTTTAGCGAGGCAAAAGCATACTTTTCCTATGACCCAAAGCGGACCAAAATCAGTTTTGATCTCTTGCAAGCGAAGAGTGATGCGGGGGAAGTTTTGGCCGAGGGGTTTTCCTATTTGCAGGATTGGGACGGCGCGCGACCAGGCGCGATGGTTACGCAATTGCAGTTTTCAAAAGTGGTCGCCAATCCGGGGAACTTAATGCCGGAACCTGCGGTTTTTGACGGCGGGGCGCTTGATTTTCGCCTGAAACTTGATCCGTTCGTCGCAACCATTGGGCAGCTTTCCCTGACCACTGACGCGCGAAAATTCTTATTTGATGGCGAGATTTCAGCTCCCGAAGGTGACTGGGACGTGCGGGTAAACACGCGTCTGAATACGATCGATCACGACAGCCTTTTGGCGCTTTGGCCCGTTAAGGTCGCGCCGCGCACACGGAAATGGCTCATGGAAAACGTCACGGGGGGACTGATTTACAACGTGGTCGCGGCCATTCGTAAAACGCCGGGAGAGCAGCTTCGCGCATCGCTTGGCTATGAGTTTTCCGACGCCACTGTGCGCTATTTGAAAACCTTTCCGCCCGTAAAAGGCGGGAATGGTTATGTGTCGCTGACCGGCAAGACGATGACGATTGCCGTCAACGAGGGGCATGTTTTGGTGCCCAATGCGGGAAGTCTTGATGTGGCGGGCACGGTCATTTCGATGCCTGACGTGACCCTGCGCCCCGCACCGATGGAAATTGAAATGCTGGCCCGCGGGGAGATTTCGACGGCGCTGTCGCTGTTGGATCTGGAGCCGTTTCGCTTTGTGAGTAAATCCGGCCAGAACGTTGAAATCGCGCAAGGAACGGCGGATATCTTGGCGAAGTTCAGCTTTGATATCGTCAAAAAAGTGCAGCTCAAAGACGTGACCTATGATGTTACGGGCAAGCTGCTGGACGTGACGTCGACCAGCATTGTACCGTCGAAAATACTGACGTCAGAGCAGTTGGATTTGCATGTGACGCCAGAGTCGCTTCGCATTTCGGGGCCGGGACGGATTGGGACGGAAATCGATAAAGTTGCCTTTAATGTTGTGTGGGAGCAGCTTTTTGGCCCTGAGCATAAAGGGAACTCCAAGGTTACCGGAGACATCGAAATTTCGCAGGAATTTGTGCGCGCGTTTGGCCTTGGCTTGCCGAGGAACATGCTCTCGGGGGCGGGGATTGCGCAGATTGAAATCGACATGCAAAAAGACACGCCGCCGCGCTTTTCTATGACCTCTGATTTAAATCGCTTGGGGATCAGTTTGCCCGAAATTGGCTGGAGTAATCCCAAGAATTCAACGGGGACGCTCGCGGTTTCTGGCGTGCTGGGCAGCCCCGCACAGGTTGAGTCCCTTGAGCTTACGGCCAGTGGTTTGACGGCGAGGGGCAAGATCGAAATGTCGCCAAATGGCGGATTGAAAAGCGCGCGGTTTGATAAGGTGCGCCTTGGAAAAGGGTTGGATGTCGGGGTTAACGTTGTTGGGCGCGGGGCAGGGCGAAAGCCCGAAATTAGCGTTGTAAACGGGACCGTTGATCTGCGTAGCTTCAAGCTTCCCTCGGGAAGTGGCGGCGGGAGTGGTGGGGCGGCGACGCCGCTGACGCTGCGGCTTGATCGTCTGGTTTTGTCGAACACCCTTTCGTTGACCGATTTTAAGGGCGATTTCTCGACCGGATCGGGCATCACAGGGAAATATACGGGTTTGGTGAATGGTCAGGCGGCGGTTTCGGGGACGCTTGCACCGTCTGGAAGCGGAACGGCCATTCGAATGCGCTCCTCGGATGCGGGGGCGGTACTGCGCGCGGCGGGTCTTTATAAAAATGGGCATTCGGGGGCGATGGATTTGGTTTTGGCCCCGCGCGGGCCTGCGGGGCATTATTCGGGTCGCCTTGTTGCGAATGATTTGCGCATCCGGAATGCACCGGGGATGGCGTCGTTGCTTGGGGCGATTAGTGTTGTTGGGTTGCTGGACCAGTTGGAGGATTCAGGTCTGCTGTTCAACGAGGTTGTCGCGGAGTTTGTTCTGACACCAGAACGGCTTACCCTTATGAAAAGCAGCGCGGTTGGCGCCTCCATGGGTATTTCATTGTCGGGGGCGTATGAATTTGGCTCACAACGCATTGCAATGAAGGGCGTGTTAAGTCCGCTTTATGTGCTCAATGGGATTGGGTCTATTTTCACTCAGAAAGGCGAGGGCCTCTTTGGCTTCAATTTCTCAATGACGGGGACGGCCACCGCACCCAAAATAAGCGTCAATCCCTTCTCGATCCTCACACCGGGGATGTTTCGCGATATTTTCAACGGACCGCCGCCTAAGGCTGAGTAGGTCGGCGCGTGATTCTGCTGTGCAATCCGATATCAAGGTAGTAAACTGCGCAATTCCAAAGCTGGGGACCGCCATGAAACTGTCTGATTTTGATTTTGACCTTCCCGAAGATCGCATTGCGGTGCGCCCTGCGGTGCCGCGCGAGGCCGCACGGCTTTTGGTGGCGCAAGGGACGGGGATTGCCGATTTGCATGTCGCGGATTTGCTCGATCAATTTCGCGCAGGCGACCGTCTGGTTTTGAATGATACCAAGGTTATTCCTGCGCGCCTGTTTGGCACCCGCGCCCGTGATGGGGTAGAGGGGCTGACGCAGGCCAAAATTGACGTGACCCTGCTTGCGCCGCGCGGCGATGGCAATTGGTTGGCATTGGTTAAGCCGTTGAGAAAGATCAAAGAAGACGAGATCGTTGTGTTTACGGACGGGCTTTCGGCACGCCTGATTGCCAAGGAAGAAGGTGCGGCGATTTTGGCGTTTAACCTTGAAGGACGCGTGTTTGATGAGGCGTTGGAGGCCGCTGGTGCGATGCCATTGCCGCCCTATATTGCCGCGAAACGCCCCGCCGACGCGCAGGATCACTTGGATTATCAAACGGTTTTTGCCCGTCATAAGGGGGCTGTTGCCGCACCGACCGCGTCGCTGCATTTAACGACAGAGATGCTGGAGGCATTAGCGAAAAAGGGCGTGGATGTAACCTATGTGACGTTGCACGTTGGCGCAGGCACGTTTTTGCCCGTCAAGGTTGACGATATTTCCGATCATAAAATGCATGCGGAGTGGGGCGAAGTGACGGCGCAAGCCGTGGCGGAAATTGCGGCCACCAAGGCGGCGGGGCATCGGGTTATTCCGGTTGGTACCACGGCTTTGCGGTTGATCGAAACGGCGGCGCGCGCGGGGGAACTCTCGCCTTGGGTTGGCCCAACGGATATTTTCATCACGCCCGGATTTGAGTTTCGCGTGGCGGATGGGTTGATGACGAATTTCCACCTGCCGAAATCGACTTTGATGATGCTGGTGTCGGCGTTTTTAACCCCAAAAGCCATTCGCGACATCTATGAGCATGCAATCGCCGAGGGGTATCGCTTTTTCTCCTATGGCGACAGTTCGCTCTTGTGGCGCTGACGTTTCTCAACGAAGACGGATGCTTCATAGTTCGACCGTTCTAGACTCTCTAATGTCGTTTTTGTCGCACTAACTTCATTGGCTGCACATATACGTAGCCGAGATTAGAATAGGAGAAACGCATGTTTCAAGTCTTGGGTAGTAGCTGGGCGCTGCTTTTGGGGATGATGTTGTTGATGGTCGGCAACGGTCTTCAAGGCACCCTTTTGGGCGTGCGTGGCGGGATGGAAAATTTCTCGACCTTCTCGATGTCGATCATCATGTCCGCCTACTTCCTCGGCTTCTTGGGCGGGTCAAGAATGGCGCCGTGGATGATCCGTCGGGTTGGGCATGTGCGGGTTTTTGCGGCCTTGGGCTCGTTTATTTCTGCGGTTTTGATCCTGTATCCAACGGTGCCACATCCTGCGGCGTGGACCATCGGACGTGTGGTCATCGGTTTCTGTTTCTCGGGGGTTTATGTGACGGCGGAAAGCTGGCTCAACAATTCTGCCAGCAATGAAAACCGCGGCAAGGCCTTGAGCCTTTATATGATGGTGCAAATGTTCGGGATTGTCGCCGCGCAGGGCTTGCTCGCGTTTGGGGAGCCTTCAGGGTACATCCTTTTTGTGATCCCATCGGTGCTCGTTTCGATTTCGTTTGCGCCCATTCTTTTGTCAATCAGCCCAACACCCGCTTTTGAGCGCACCAAGCCCTTGTCCCTCTTAGCTCTGTGGAATATTTCTCCCCTTGGCTGTGTCGGTATGTTTTTGTTGGGCGGCGTCTTTGCGGCGCAATTCGGGATGTCAGCGGTTTGGGGCTTTCAGGCCGGTCTAAGTATTAAAGAGATCTCGTTTTTCGTCGCTTCGGTCTATGTGGGGGCGTTGGTTTTGCAGTACCCCATTGGGTGGGTTTCCGACAAAATGGATCGTCGTCGCCTCATTTTGATTGTTGCCTTTATGGGCGGAACTGCGGCGGTTTGCGGGTATTTCTCAGGCGATAACTTCGTTCTATTGACCATCGCGGGCGCTTTGATCGGGGGAACTTCAAATCCGCTTTATGCGCTGCTGATCGCTTATACCAACGACTTTTTGGAGCACGAAGACATGGCCGCGGCCTCTGGCGGGCTGCTTTTTGTCAACGGAGTGGGGGCCATTTCTGGTCCGCTTATCGTGGGTTGGATCATGGGCGCGATTGGCCCGTCGGGGTATTTTGCCTATCTCGCAGTCCTGATGTTAGGCCTTTCTGCATACGCAGCTTGGCGGATGACGCGCCGTCCGAGTTCCCATTTGGAGGGCACGGGCCACTACACGCCGGTTTTCTACTCGGCAAGCCCTGTTGCGGTGGAATTAGCCCAAGAAGTGTTCATTGAGACAGCATTGCGCGAAGAAGAAGAGGCTGAACGCTCAGTATCGTAGTTTTGGCTTGCGTAATGTAGACAGGTTTGCAACGCTTAGGGCTCGGGGGACTGGTTCAAAGCAATGGAGGTTTTACCATGCTGAGCTCTGAAGAAGTACTGGCCTTTTGGCTTGACGACATTGGCCCAGAGGGCTGGTATGCGGGTGGCGATGAGTTGGATGTGAGCATTCGTGATTTCGCCCTTGAAGCTTGGGAGTCTGCGATGAACGGCGGACTTGGGCTTTGGCTTACCTATCCGACGGGCGCCTTGGCTTATGTCATTCTAACCGATCAGTTTTCGCGCAATATGTTTCGCGGAACGGCAAAGGCTTTTGCCTCGGATCGGTACGCGCATGCAGCAGCAAAACGTGCGATTGACCGCAAGTGGGATTTGAAAATTAACGAACCCGCGCGCCAGTTTATGTATATGCCCCTGATGCATTCGGAATGCCTGACTGATCAAGACCGCTGTGTGCGGTTGATGGCGGAACGGATGCCCGAAACGGGTGGCACACAATTGTTGCATGCAAAAGCACATCGTGAAGTCATTCGTCGCTTTGGCCGATTCCCATTCCGCAACCTCGCGTTGGACCGTCCAGAATTCAAACAGGAAGCAATCTTCCTTGAGCAGGGTGGTTATTCCTCGGCTGTGGAAGCGGTAAGCGCTTGATTTGACGGGGCTTTGATACAGTTAACCCTCTGCGTTTGTACGGCGCGGAGTTGGGAGTATTGATGTGTTTTGGAAAATAGTTTAGCGTTGAACTACATTTTAAAACGGAGTGACCCCACATGTCTTCTAAGTCTTTTGATATCGTTGTTATTGGCTCTGGTCCGGGTGGGTATGTCGCCGCAATCCGTGCCGCGCAACTTGGCCTCAATGTGGGACTTGTTGAACGTGAAAATCTCGGTGGGATTTGTCTGAACTGGGGCTGTATCCCGACAAAAGCTTTGCTGCGCTCAAGCGAGATTTTCCACCAAATGGAACGGGCCAAGGAATATGGCCTGTCCGCCGAGAAAATCGGCTTTGATCTTAAGGCAATCGTTAAACGCTCGCGTGGCGTGGCGGGCCAGATGGCTGCTGGCGTTAAAGGCTTGATGAAAAAGAACAAAATTACCGTTGTGATGGGCGAAGCGACGCTCTCCAAAGGTAAAGTCATCGTGAAAACCGAAGCGGGCAACGAAGAATTGGTCGCCAAAAATATCATCATTGCGACAGGCGCGCGGGCGCGTGAATTGCCAGGCTTAGAGGCTGACGGCGATCTGGTTTGGACCTACCGCCATGCCCTTGATCCGGTGCGGATGCCCAAGAAGCTTTTGGTCATTGGGTCGGGTGCGATCGGCATTGAGTTTGCAAGCTTTTACAACACGTTGGGCGCGGAAACTACGGTTGTCGAAGTGATGGATCGCGTGTTGCCCGTTGAAGATAAAGACATCTCGGCCTTTGCGAAAAAGCAATTCGTAAAGCAGGGCATGAACATCATGGAAAAAGCCATGGTCAAAAAACTTGATCGCGGCAAAGGCACCGTGACCGCCCATATCGAAGTCGGCGGCAAGATTGAGAAACACACGTTTGATACGGTGATTTCCGCGGTGGGTATCGTCGGAAACGTCGAAAACCTTGGTCTTGAAGACGCGGGCATCAAAGTTGATCGCACCCACATCGTGACCGACGAATATTGCCGTACCGGCGTTGAGGGCGTGTTCGCGATTGGCGATGTCGCAGGCGCCCCTTGGTTGGCGCATAAAGCGAGCCACGAAGGCGTTATGGTCGCCGAATTGATCGCGGGCAAAAAAGTGCATTCGATCAAACCCGAGAGCATCGCGGGCTGTACCTATTGCCATCCACAGGTCGCCAGCGTGGGTTATACCGAAGATAAGGCAAAAGAGCTTGGCTATGACGTCAAAGTTGGCAAATTCCCATTTGTTGGCAACGGTAAAGCGGTCGCATTGGGCGAGGCGCAAGGGCTGGTAAAAACCGTATTTGATGCGAAAACGGGCGAACTTCTGGGCGCGCATATGGTGGGGGCCGAGGTGACGGAACTGATCCAAGGCTATGTCATTGGACGCACGCTTGAGACCACGGAAGAAGAATTGATGAACACGGTCTTCCCGCATCCGACCCTAAGCGAAATGATGCACGAAAGTGTGCTCGCCGCCTATGGGCGTGCCATCCATATCTAGCGAGTGGTTTAAATTTTAAAGACAAAGGGCCGGGGGATTACCTCCGGCCTTTTGAGCTTTGTGGTGCAAATCCTATGTTTTTGCGAGTTTCGTTCGCCTTCTGTTCTCAAAGCCTCTTGGAACCGGCGCAACTTTGCCCTATCTCTTAAACAAGTCTTAAGAGGTGGATCATGGCCGAGCAGAAATACATCGAAGTTCGCGGTGCGCGCGAACATAATTTGAAGTCAATTGATGTCGACATCCCACGGGATCAACTGGTTGTAATTACTGGTCTTTCTGGGTCTGGAAAGTCGAGCCTCGCCTTTGATACGGTCTATGCTGAAGGGCAGCGCCGCTATGTCGAATCGCTCTCGGCCTATGCGCGGCAGTTCCTTGATATGATGGAAAAACCGGATGTGGATCACATTTCCGGACTGTCCCCCGCTATTTCCATTGAGCAAAAGACCACAAGTAAAAATCCGCGCTCCACTGTCGGGACCGTGACGGAAATTTACGACTATATGCGCCTGCTCTTTGCGCGCGCTGGGACACCGTATTCTCCAACAACTGGCCTGCCGATTGAAGCACAGCAAGTGCAAGATATGGTCGACCGTGTGATGACCATGGAAGAGGGGACGCGTGGCTATCTTTTGGCACCGATTGTGCGTGACCGTAAAGGCGAATATCGCAAAGAATTCCTCGACTTACGCAAGCAGGGCTTTCAACGCGTGAAGGTTGACGGCGAATTTTATGAACTCGATGAGCCACCGAAGTTGGACAAGAAATATCGCCATGATATCGATGTGGTTGTCGACCGTTTGGTCGTGCGCGAAGGCATGGAAACCCGACTCGCAGACAGCCTGCGCACGGCCCTTGATTTGGCCGACGGCATCGCCATTTTGGAAACCGTGCCTGCCGAGGGGTTAGAGCCAGAGCGCCACACCTTTAGCGAGAAATTCGCCTGTCCCGTGTCGGGCTTCACCATTCCCGAGATAGAGCCACGGCTTTTTTCCTTCAACACGCCGTTTGGGGCCTGTCCGACCTGTGACGGGTTGGGGATGGAGCTGTTTTTTGACGAACGTTTGGTGGTGCCTGATAGCACGTTGAAGGTTTACGACGGCGCACTTGCCCCTTGGCGCAAAGGGAAATCGCCCTATTTCCTTCAAACGATCGAGGCCATCGCCAAACACTACGAGTTTGACAAAAACATCGCGTGGAAGAACCTGCCTGAGAAGGCGCAGCAGGTGTTTTTATTCGGCTCTGGCAAAGAGGAAATCCCCTTCCGCTATGACGAAGGTGGTCGCGTTTATGAGGTTACCCGTACTTTTGAGGGCGTGATTCCAAATATGGAACGCCGCTATCGCGAAACCGATTCCAACTGGATTCGTGAAGAATTTGAACGCTATCAAAACAATCGGCCTTGTGGGGCATGCGGGGGATTCCGCCTGCGGGAAGAGGCTCTGGCGGTCAAAATTGGGGGCGCACACATTGGGCAAGTCGTTCAGATGTCGATCCGCGAGGCCTTTGCATGGTGCGAGGACGTTCCTGCGTCTCTTTCGAAGCAGAAAAACGAGATCGCACGGGCGATCTTGAAGGAAGTGCGCGAACGGCTTGGGTTTCTCAACAATGTTGGGCTGGATTACCTCACTTTGAGCCGCAATTCCGGCACGTTAAGTGGCGGGGAAAGCCAGCGTATTCGCCTTGCCAGTCAGATCGGGAGTGGGTTGACTGGGGTGCTTTATGTGTTGGATGAGCCTTCAATTGGGCTGCATCAGCGCGACAACGGGCGCTTGCTAACGACGCTTAAAAACCTGCGAGATCAAGGGAATACCGTGATTGTCGTGGAGCATGACGAGGAAGCCGTGCGCGAGGCCGATTACGTGTTCGATATTGGTCCTGGGGCGGGGATTCACGGCGGACGTGTTGTGGCCGAAGGGACGCCTGCGGAGATCATCGCCAACGCAGCCTCTCTGACAGGGCAGTATCTTTCGGGAACGCGCGAAATTCCAATTCCAGCAGTCCGACGCAAGGGAAGTGGCAAGAAAATTAAGGTCGTTAAGGCCACGGGGAACAACCTCAAAAGTGTGACAGCCGAGTTCCCGTTGGGAATGTTTGTCTGTGTCACCGGCGTGTCGGGCGGCGGTAAATCGACACTGACGATCGAGACCTTGTTCAAGACGGCCAGCATGCGTTTGAATGGCGCGCGCCAGACGCCCGCACCTTGTGAAACGATCCAAGGGTTGGAGCATTTGGATAAGGTGATCGACATTGATCAACGGGCAATTGGCCGTACGCCGCGCTCAAATCCGGCGACTTATACGGGGGCGTTTACGCCGATCCGCGATTGGTTTGCGGGGCTGCCCGAGTCGAAAACACGTGGGTATAAGCCGGGACGGTTTAGCTTTAACGTGAAGGGTGGACGTTGTGAGGCCTGTCAGGGGGACGGGTTGATCAAGATCGAGATGCACTTTTTGCCCGATGTTTACGTCACCTGCGAGACCTGTCAGGGCGCGCGGTATAATCGCGAAACGCTGGAAGTTAAGTTTAAAGGCAAGAGCATAGCGGACGTTCTTGATATGACGGTTGAGGACGCGCAGACGTTTTTCCAAGCGGTTCCGCCCATTCGCGACAAGATGGATGCGCTGGTGCGTGTGGGGCTGGGCTATATCAAGGTCGGCCAGCAGGCGACGACTCTTTCGGGCGGCGAGGCGCAACGGGTGAAGCTATCTAAGGAACTGGCTAAACGCTCGACGGGACGCACGCTTTATATTCTGGATGAGCCGACGACGGGACTGCATTTTGAGGACGTGCGCAAACTGCTTGAAGTGCTGCATGAGTTGGTGGATCAGGGCAATTCGGTTGTGGTGATTGAGCATAATCTCGACGTGGTGAAAACGGCGGATTACATCATTGATATCGGGCCTGAAGGCGGCGATGGCGGGGGTGAAATTGTGGCCAAGGGGACGCCGGAGAAGGTTGCCCAAGTTGAGGCGAGTTATACGGGGCAGTACCTAAAGCCGATGCTTGAAAAGCGCAAAGTTGCAGCCGAATAGGCAAGGGGCCGATGACGAGGGCATCGAGCCCTCGACATCGGCGGCGCTTAGGCGAGGTTAGCTCGTGCGGCCACGTTTTTCAAAGCGCGGCAACATAGCGGAGAAATCTTGGCCGCGACCGCCTTCATTTTCGACGAATTCCGCATAGAGCGCCTTGGCGAGGGCGCCCATCGGGGTGTCGGCGTCGATATTTTCGGCGGCTTGTTGGGAGAGGCCCAAATCCTTGAGCATCAGTTCCGCTGCAAAGCCAGGTTTATAACCGTTGTCGGCGGGGCTTTGGGGGCCAATACCAGGCGCGGGGCAATAGGTGTTCATGGACCAACTTGAGCCGGAAGAAGTACTGACCACATCGAACATTTTTTGCCGATCGAGACCCAATTTGTCAGCCATTGCAAAGGCTTCGCAGGTGGCAATCATGGTCACGCCGAGGATCATGTTGTTGCAGATTTTGGCGGATTGACCCGCGCCTGACTCGCCACAATGCACCGCTTTTTGGCCCATGATATTAAAGAGGGGGGCTACCATTGCAAAGCCCTCGTCTGTGCCGCCAGCCATGAAGGTGAGCGTGCCCGCTGAGGCACCTCCGATGCCGCCGGAGACGGGTGCATCGACGGCCAAGAGGCCTGCCGCTTGGGCTTGATCGGCGACGGCGCGCGCACTTTCGACATCCACGGTGGAGCAATCAAGAAAGCAGCTGCCTTGGGCCATGGCGGGGATGATTTCCGCGGCAACAGAGCGCAGAATTGCGCCGTTGGGCAGCATGGTGATGACGACGTCGGCACCTTGAGCGGCGGCTAGCGCATTGTCAGCTTTTGCGACGCCTTCAGGGCAAGGGGTGACCAGATCAAAACCGGTAACGTCGTGGCCCGCTGCGGATAAATTGGCAGCCATGGGACCGCCCATGTTGCCTAGTCCGATAAATCCGATTTTCATAGGTTAGCCTCGCTATCTTTGGTGAATTTGTCGCGGCCCAGTGGCATCAAAAGCTGTGAAACGAGCATCGGGGGGACGGCTTGGGCGTCGGCGTGTTGCCACTTCGGGGCGTTGTCTTTGTCGATTATTCGGGCCCGCACGCCTTCGAGGAAATCGGAGTCTGTGATCGCGCGGTGGGTGAAGCGATATTCCAGTTCCAGCACGTTCCAAATTGTGTGATTGGTACGGCGCTGACGGTGGATCAGTTCGGTCGTGGCGCACATTGAGAGGGGCGAATTTCCTGCGATGATTTTGAGGGATTTCTGGGTGAATTCAGTGTCTTCGGATAAAAGGCTGCGGAGGATATCGCCCATGGTTTCGCCGCCAAAATGGGCATCGATATCGCGTGCCATCGCTTTGAATTTGCCTTCGGGGCCGGTTTCAAAGGCTGCCTCAACCAGTGTGTAGTCGCCGGTTTCTGCGAGGCGTTCGATCAGGGCGGGCCAGTTTTCGCGTGGGATGTATCCGTCGGCAAAGCCCGCGTAAATTGCGTCAGTGGGGCCCATGCGTGCGCCCGTTGCACCGAGGTATTCACCAAGGCGACCGGGGGCTTGGCCGAGGAGCCAGCTTCCGCCGACGTCAGGCACCAAACCGATGACGGATTCGGGCATGGAAATTTGGGTGGATTCGCAAACGACGCGGTGGGAGGCGTGGCAGCCAAGGCCGACGCCACCACCCATGACATAACCGTGCATGAGGCTGATCAGGGGTTTAGGGTATTCGAAAAGTTCGGCGTTTATTTGGTACTCATTGCGCCAGAAGGTTTGGGCCTTTTCGACTTGGTCGCTGGTGCCCCAATTGTAGATTTCGGCGACGTCGCCGCCAGCACAGAAAGCCTTGTCGCCCGCAGCATCCAGAACCACGAGCGCGATGCTGTCGTCCTTCGCCCATGCCCGCATGACGGGGGCGAATTCTGCGAGCATATCGGCGGAGAGGGCGTTCAAAGCTTCGGGGCGGTTCAGGGTGATGTGGCCGATTTTGCCCACCACGCGTGCATGAATGAGGCTCATGAGTTGCGCTCCGTCAGGAGGGCGCGGGCGACGATCATGCGCATAATTTCATTGGTCCCTTCGAGGATTTCATGGACGCGCAGGTCGCGCACAATTTTCTCGATGCCATAGTCGGAAAGATAGCCATAGCCGCCGTGGAGTTGCAGACATTGATTGGCGGTTTTGCTGCCGACCTCGGTGACAAACCTCTTGGCCATGGCGCAGAATTTCGTGGCATCTGGCGCGCCTTGGTCGAGTTTCCACGCGGCTTGGCGCAGGAATATACGGGCCGCTTGCATCTCGATTTCCATGTCGGCGAGACGAAATTGCAGGGCTTGGAATTGATCAATGGGTTTACCGAAGGCCTTACGTTCGCCCATGTATTTCAGGGTTGAGGTGAGCGCCGTTTGCGCCGCGCCAAGGGAGCAGGCGGAAATGTTCAAGCGACCACCATCCAGCCCCACCATCGCATATGTGAAACCTTTGCCGCGCGCGCCAAGCAGATTTTCGGCGGGAATGTTGCAATTGTCTAATTGCACTTGGCGGGTGGGTTGGCTTCTCCAGCCCATTTTTTCCTCAAGCGCACCGAAACTTAACCCCTCGGTGCCATCCTCAACAATCATCGCCGAGATACCTTTGGGGCCGTCACCGTCGCTGCGGGCCATCACGATATAGGCGTCGGCATATCCGCCGCCCGAAATGAAGGCCTTGGTGCCGGTGAGAGAAAATCCATCGGCGGTTTCGACCGCGCGGGTTTTGAGCGCGGCGGCGTCGGACCCTGAGGCAGGTTCGGTGAGGCAATATGCGAACACGCGTTCCATGGAAATTGCGGAGGGGAGGTATTTTGCGCGCAACGCGTCGGAGCCGAATTTGTCGATCATCGCGGCGCACATATTGTGAATCGAGAGCATCGCAGCAACTGAGGGGCAGGCCGCCGAAAGGGCCTCAAACACCAAGGTTGCGTCAAGGCGGGACAGGCCGGTGCCGTCGTTTTCTTCGCGCACATACAAGCCGCCAAAGCCGAGTTCAGCGAGTTCAGGCCAAAGGGATTTCGGGATGTCTCCTGCGGCCTCCCATTCGCGCGCAAAAGGCGCGATGCGCTCTTGGCCGAAGGCATAGGCCATCTCAAATATTGTCGATTGCTCGTCCGTCAAAGCAAAATCCATGGGGTTTCCTCCGTACCGCTTGAATTGAACGCTTGTTTAGTTTTTCAATGTTGCAAGAGTATTGCAAGGTCAATCGTCGCAAGAAAAAGGCCGGCGATTGCGCGCCGGCCTCTGTGATTTAATCGAACGCTTTGAAGTTGAATTCGCCGCCTTCTTTGAGGCCTGAGGGCCAGCGCGAAGTCACCGTTTTGGTGCGCGTGTAGAACTTGAACGAGTCAGTCCCGTGTTGGTTCAAATCGCCAAAGCCGGATTTTTTCCAGCCGCCAAAGGTGTGGTAGGCGAGCGGCACAGGGATTGGCACGTTGATGCCGACCATGCCGATGTTGATGCGGTGCGCAAAGTCACGCGCCGTGTCGCCATCGCGGGTAAAGATCGCGGTGCCGTTGCCGTATTCGTGGTCCATGGCAAGGCCGAGAGCCTCTTCATAGGACGCCGCACGAACGGTGCAAAGCACGGGGCCGAAGATCTCTTTTTTGTAGATGTCCATGTCGGGTGTGACGTGGTCAAAGAGGTGGGGGCCGACGAAAAATCCGTTTTCGTAGCCTTGCAGCGAGAAGCCACGGCCATCAACCGCGAGGGTCGCGCCTTGGGCAATACCCGATTCCACGAGGGCTTCGATATTGGCTTTGGCGGCGGCAGTAACAACAGGGCCGTAATCAACGCCATCGCCTGATGTGTAGGGTCCAACTTTGAGGGCCTCGATGCGGGGGATCAGTTTTTCGATGAGTTTATCTGCGGTTTCTTCGCCCACGGGAACAGCCACGGAAATCGCCATGCAGCGTTCGCCAGCCGCGCCAAAACCAGCGCCGATCAGGGCGTCGGCAGCTTGGTCAAGGTCAGCATCAGGCATGATGATCATGTGGTTTTTCGCGCCGCCAAAACACTGAACGCGTTTGCCGTTGGCACAGCCGCGCGAGTAGATGTAGGAGGCGATTGGGGTGGAACCAACGAAGCCAATGGCTTGGACGGTTTCATTGTCGAGGATAGCATCGACGGATTCTTTGTCGCCGTTGACGACCTGAAGGATGCCGTCAGGAAGGCCTGCTTCTTGGAATATTTCAGCAAGCATCAAAGGCACGGATGGGGCGCGCTCGGAAGGCTTGAGGATGAACGCATTCCCACACGCAAGGGCGGGGCCCATTTTCCAGAGCGGGATCATGGCGGGGAAGTTGAAAGGGGTGATGCCTGCAACAACACCAAGAGCTTGGCGCATGGAGTACATGTCGATACCAGGGCCAGCGGCGTCGGTGAAATCACCTTTGAGGAGGTGCGGTGCGCCGATGCAGAACTCGATAACTTCGAGGCCGCGTTGCACGTCGCCTTTGGCGTCAACGAAGGTTTTGCCGTGCTCGCGCGAAAGGGCTTCGGCGAGTTTATCCATGTCGCGGTTGATCAGGCCAACGGCCGCCATCATCACACGTGCGCGGCGTTGTGGGTTGGTCGCGGCCCATTTTGGCTGCGCGGCAGCGGCGGAAGCAACAGCGGCATCAAGTTCGGCTTTGGAGGCCAAAGGAACTTTGGCTTGAACTTCGCCAGTCGCAGGGTTGAAGACATCGGCAAAACGTCCTGATGTACCTTTGACGTGTTTGCCGTCGATGAAATGGGTGAGTTCGTTCATGGGGGCTCCTTGTTTTACGTTACCTGTAACTTAGTCTTGCATTAATGCGAAATATATAGGTATTTATCCAAAGAGGTTTTGCATTTTTGTAGGTATCGGGGCGGCATGGAAATTAAGTGGGACGACTTGCGGATTTTCCTCTCAGTGGCGCGCAGCGAGAGCATTTCGGGGGCGGGGAAAAGCCTGCGGATTGATGCGGCGACGGTCGGACGCAGGATTGCGCGACTTGAGCGCGACCTCGAAACGCCGCTGTTTGCGAAATCCCCGCAAGGGTATGCGCTGACGGATGCGGGGCAACGTTTGGTGGACCACGCGGCGCAAGCAGAGCAATCCGTGGGGGCGGCGGTCGCGGACTTGCGCGGCGCGGCGCAGGGCTTGTCGGGGGTGATCCGCATTGGCGCGCCTGATGGCTGTGCGAATTATTTGTTACCCCAGATTTGTGCGCAGATATGTGCGGATCATCCGGGTTTGGATGTTCAAATCGTTGCTTTGCCGCGGGTGTTTAACCTTTCTAAACGCGAAGCGGATATGGCGATTACGGTAAGTCCCCCAACGGCGGGGCGGCTAACGGTTCAGAAACTTTCGGATTATCACCTGCATTTGGCGGGCAGTGAGACCTATCTTGCGGCCCATCCCAAGGTTGAAAAATTGAAGGATATCAAAGGGCATCGGATGATCGGCTATATTCCCGATATGATTTTTGACAAGGAACTCGACTATCTGGCCGAAGCAGGCGCCGAGCGCGTGACGCTGGGATCAAATTCGGTGTCGGTGCAGTTTAATTGGGTGCGCACGGGGGGCGGCCTTGGGATTGTGCATGATTTTGCCATCCCCTCGGCGCCGCATGTGCGAAAAATTCTCACCGATCATATTTCGTTAACGAGAAGTTTTTATTTGGTCCGCCATATTGATGATCGGCGCGTCACGCGGCTCAATACGTTTGCTGATTTACTGTCCCAAGGGGTGCGTCGAGAAATTGCGCATCTTGAAGCGCAATCTTGACAGCGCGTGAATTGGAAGCGAACGTAAGATTATATAATTTAACTTTAGGAGGTGCTGCCCATGCTCGTACAACAGATTTTGAAATCCAAGGCGACGGATGGCGTGATTACCCTCACTGTGGACGCTACATTGAGTGAGGCCGCAGCGCTTTTGTCGTCCAAGAAAATCGGGACGATTGTGGTTTCTAACGATGGTAAATCCGCCGATGGGATTCTTTCGGAGCGCGATATCGTGCGCGAATTGGGGCGGCGCGGTGCCGGATGTATGACGGACAAGCTCGAAGACGTGATGACCAAAAAGCTGGTGACCTGTACGTTGACGGATCGCGTTGACGATATTTTGCAAAGTATGACAGACGGGCGTTTTCGCCACATGCCAGTGTTGGAGAATGGCGAACTTGTAGGGCTTATTTCGATCGGTGACGTTGTAAAGGCCAAGCTCGCGGAGCTTTCGATGGAAAAAGACGCGCTTCAAGGGATGATTATGGGGCATTAGCCTTGCAAAGAAAAAGGGGTGCAAGTCGGTTGAGGGCTTGCATTCCGTGGCGCAATAATGTTGCGTGCCCAAAACATTGGCAATGGAGGGCCGCACATGCGGATTGGTCTTTACCCCGGAACTTTTGACCCGATTACCTATGGGCATATTGATATTATTCGACGTGCGAGTGCATTAGTTGATCGGCTGGTCATCGGGGTTGCAATCAACCGCGATAAGGGGCCGTTGTTTGACTTGAACGAACGGGTCGCGATGATTGAGGCTGAATGCGCGCCGCTTGCCAAAGAGGTCGGCATCGAGATCGTCGTGCATCCGTTTGAAAATCTGTTGATTAAATGCGCAAATGACGTGAATGCGCAGATTATAGTGCGCGGCCTTCGCGCGGTCGCCGATTTTGAATATGAGTATCAAATGGTCGGGATGAACCGCGCCTTGGACAGCCGAATTGAAACGGTCTTCCTGATGGCAGACGCCAAACATCAAGCAATTGCCAGCAAGCTTGTCAAAGAGATCGCGCGGCTTGATGGCGATGTGAGTAAATTCGTAACCCCCGCCGTGAATGCGGCGTTGCTGGCGAAGTATTAAGTTTTAAATATTTGTTTTATAACGAAAAAAAGCCGCCCTTTAAGGCGGCTTTTTGTGTTTGGATTCTCAGCACGACGTGCTTAGATAAGTTTGCCCATCGCAACGGCTGTGTCTGCCATACGATTTGAGAAACCCCATTCGTTGTCATACCAAGTGAGGATGCGGCAGAGGTTGCCGTCCATAACTTTGGTTTGATCTGTCGCGAAGATCGAGGAACGTGGGTCGTGGTTAAAGTCCATCGACACGAGTTTCTCGTCGGTGACGCCAAGGATCCCTTTGAGGGGACCAGAGGCCGCCGCTGCGGAAATCGCGGCGTTGATTTCTTCGACCGTTGTGTCGCGTTTGGCTTCAAATGTGAGGTCAACAACCGAAACATTCGGCGTTGGAACACGGATCGCAACCCCATCAAGGATGCCGTTCAATTCTGGAAGCACGAGGCCCACAGCTTTGGCAGCGCCGGTCGACGTTGGGATCATGTTACAAGCTGCGGCGCGAGCGCGGTACAGATCGCTGTGCATCGTGTCGAGTGTGGGTTGATCGCCCGTATAGCTGTGGATCGTTGTCATGAAACCACGTTTAATGCCGATAGCATCGTTCAACACCTTCGCAACGGGCGCAAGACAGTTGGTCGTGCAGGACGCGTTGGAAACGATGATGTCGTCTGCGGTAAGAACGCCATCGTTCACACCATAAACGATTGTTTTATCGGCACCTGCGGAGGGGGCGGAAACCAGAACGCGGCTCGCGCCGTTTTCAAGGTGGATCGCTGCTTTGTCGCGTGCGGTAAAGATTCCGGTACATTCCAGCACGATATCCACGTGTCCCCACGGCAATTCGGCGGGGTTACGGATCGCGGTAACTTCAATCGGGCCACGGCCAACGTCGATGGTGGAGCCGGTGGTTTTTACGTCATGGGGGAAGCGTCCGTGAACCGTGTCGTAGCGCAAAAGATGGGCATTTGTTTCGACAGGTCCAAGATCATTGATCGCGACAACTTCGATATCAGTGCGGCCGGATTCGATGATTGCGCGCAGGACATTGCGCCCAATTCGTCCAAAACCGTTGATCGCTACTTTTACAGACATGTGTGAGTCTCCTTGGACATCAAATCAAGTGAGTGGGGGCCACGTGTGTGTTAACGCTAACAAGCTTCTGTTGCAAGTGACGCCCTGCAAAATGCGGTGAGAATATTGTGATGTATACGCTGTCAGCGCCAGAAGGCGATGTAATCCGTTAATTCCCAAAATTTTTGGCAAAGCACAATCGTCATGGCCCAGTCGAAAAAAGTATAATCGACGGCCAGAAAAATAAAAATACAGACGCCGAGGCTGATTGCGAGGGTGTTGTTCATAGGTCTCCGGCTCGTCTGCGCCAGAAATGACGCCTGTTTAGTGCAACAGACGCCCCATTGCCGCCGCGACATCGGCCATACGGCAGGAGAATCCCCATTCGTTATCGTACCATGCAAGCACACGCACAAGGCGTTTGCCCACAACTTTTGTTTGGTCTGGGGCAAAGATAGACGAATGTGGGGTGTGATTGAAGTCGATAGAAACTTTTTGTTCGGGGTCATAAGCGAGGACCGCGCCCATATGGCCATTGGCGGCGGCGGCGACGATTTCGTTGATATCGTCGGCGGTCACGTCTTTTTCCGCGACGAAGGTAAGGTCGATGGCGGAGACATTGGGCGTGGGCACGCGCATGGAGGTGCCGTCGAGTTTGCCGTCGAGTTCTGGGAGGACGAGGCCTAGGGCCTTTGCTGCACCCGTGGAGGTCGGGATCATCGACATGGCGGCGGCGCGGGCGCGATAAAGGTCGGGGTGGCGGCGATCAAGGGTGGGTTGGTCGCCTGTGTAGCTGTGGATTGTGGTCATGATGCCGCTTTCGATTCCCACTGCGTCATTAAGGACTTTGGCGAGGGGGGCGAGGCAGTTGGTGGTGCAGGACCCGTTGGAGACAATCGTATCTTGGGGCAGCAGGTCGCGATGGTTGACACCATACACAACCGTACGGGCGACGTTGGTGGCGGGGGCGGAAATTAGCACGCGTTTTGCGCCTTGTTTCAGGTGGATGGCGGATTTCTCGCCATCGTTGAAATTGCCGGTGCATTCCAGCACGACGTCGCATCCCGACCAGTCAAGCTCGCTTGGGTCATAGGAACTCATGACATCCATTGGGCCACGGCCTAAATCCATGGTCGAACCGTCAACGCGCACGTCATTGGCAAACCGTCCATGGACGGAGTCGTATTTGAGCAAGTGGGCGTTGGTTTCGATGGGGCCTGTGGCGTTGATTTTTACGACTTGGACATCGTTGCGTCCGCTTTCGGCAATATGGGCAAGAGTGCAGCGGCCAATGCGGCCAAATCCGTTAATCCCGAGTGTCACGGTCATAATATTATCCTCTGGCAGCGTCCTTCAGGGGCCTCTGACGGTTTGGCTGCTAGGGGAGTTATACAGGACGGGCTTGCCTCGGATAAAGCGCTATAACGCTTTAATTGCAGCATGTTAGCGTTATCTTTTGGTGTTGGCGCTAACAGTTTTCGCGTTAAAATTGATGGTTGCGGTAACAGGGCGCGATAGGGTGAATCACCGCGTTCACATTTGATTGGCCACAAAAAAGCCCTGCCAACGGAAAGTCAGCGGGGCCAATTTGAACGGTTTCAGAGGGGGCTTATTTGCCCAGAAGCTCTTTGACTTTCTTGACGGTTTCTTCTGCGGTGATGCCGAATTTTTCATAGAGCGTGGGGGCAGGGGCGGAAGCGCCAAAGCCTGTCATGCCAACAAACGCCGCTTTGGTGGATTTGCCGCGCTCGCCTGTGAGCCATTTATCCCAGCCCATTTGCACGCCTGCTTCAATAGCAACCCGAACTGGGCCACCAGGAAGAACGCGTTTGCGATAGGCGTCGTCTTGGGCTTCGAACAGTTCCATGCAAGGCATGGAAACGACGCGTACGCCGATGCCTTCGCTTTCAAGAATATCCGCAGCTTTGAGCGCTATTTCAACTTCAGAACCCGTGGCCATCAGGATGGCCTCGCGTTTCGCAGTTGCGTCACGCAGGACGTAAGCGCCGAGGGCTGTGAGGTTTTTGTTTTTGTGCTCAAGGCGTACCGTTGGCAGGTTTTGACGTGAAAGCGCCATGACCGATGGGGTGTCTTTGACCGTAAGGGCCACTTCCCATGCTTCGGCGGTTTCTACGGTGTCCGCAGGGCGGAAGACGTAAGTGTTTGGCGTGGCACGCGAAATCGCGAGGTGCTCAACGGGCTGGTGGGTTGGGCCATCCTCGCCAAGGCCGATGCTGTCGTGGGTCATAACGAAAACCGTGGGGATTTTCATCAAGGCCGCGAGGCGCATTGCGGGGCGGGCATAGTCGGTGAAACACATGAATGTGCCGCCGTAGGGGCGTACACCGCCGTGCAGTACCATACCGTTCATTGCCGAACACATGCCATGCTCGCGGATGCCGTAATAGACATAGCGACCCTTGCGATCTTCGGGGGTAAAGACACCCAAATCAGGCGTTTTTGTATTGTTCGAACCGGTGAGGTCGGCAGAGCCGCCAACGGTTTCGGGCAACAAGGGGTTGAGGACTTCGAGGGTCATTTCAGAAGATTTCCGTGTGGCAACTTTGGGCTGCTCTTCGGAAATTTTCTTTTTCAAGGCTTTAACGGCGGCAGAGATTTTCTGAGGCGCATCAAGTGCATAGGCGCGGGTGAAGTCGGATTGTTTGCCACCAGGCATGGCTTCGAAACGGGCGGTCCATTCTGCAAATTCAGAGGCACCCTGGGCGCCAATCGCGGCCCAGCCTGCTTGAACGTCCGCAGGGATGACGAAGGGCGCGTGGTTCCAGCCGTAGACTTTGCGCGTGTCGGCAATGAGGGTCGCATCCGTCAAAGCGCCGTGGCCTTTGGAGGTGTCCTGCGCGGAGGAGCCAAGCGCGATATGGGTGGCGCAAGCGATCATCGAAGGCTTGTCGGTTTTTTTCGCGGCGGCAATGGCGGCGTCAATCGCAACAGGATCGTGGCCGTCGATTTCCTGCACATGCCAGCCGGACGCTTCAAAGCGCATGGGCTGGTTTGTACGGTCGGAGATTTCAACTTTGCCGTCGATTGTGATGCCGTTGTTGTCCCAGAACACGATGAGTTTCGAGAGTTCTTGGCGACCTGCAAGAGCGATGGCTTCGTGGGAAACGCCTTCCATCAGGCAACCGTCGCCCGCGATCACATAGGTATAGTGATCAACGACTTTCTTGCCGTAATGGGCGCGCTGGATTTCTTCGGCCATGGCGAAGCCGACGGAATTTGCGAGGCCTTGGCCAAGCGGGCCAGTTGTGGTTTCGATGCCTGTGGCGTGGCCGTATTCAGGGTGGCCCGCAGTGATCGCGCCCCATTGGCGGAAGTTTTTGATTTGGTCGATGGTCATATCTGCATAGCCCGTGAGATGGAGCAGCGAATAAAGCAGCATCGAGCCGTGACCCGCAGAGAGGATAAAACGGTCGCGGTCAGGCCATTGTGGGTTCTTTGGATCGAATTTTAGGTGCTTTTCAAACAAAACGGTCGCGACGTCGGCCATACCCATCGGCATGCCGGAGTGACCGGAATTGGCAGCAGCAACGGCATCTAGTGTCAGGACGCGAATTGCGGCGGCCTTGTTCCAGTGTTCAGGATGCTCTTTACGAAGGGTAGCAATATCCACGTTGTTTTCCTTTGGTTCGGGCCTAGAAGAGTTCATTGCGCGTTTGATAGCAGCCCAAGCGTGAAGATCAAGAAAGATCAGCCTATTGAGCCAAGCTATTGGTCCAAAAGGGGGCGCATTTCCGCAAATTCCGCTATAAACTAGCCTTGAGCCGCGCATGAGCGGCGATTCGCACAGCCTTTGGGACGCGCGGGTCGTTGACAGTTCGGGCAAGAATGACCCAAATGGGACCAAATGATCCCAAAACGAGCTTTCTTGTGGCGCACGAAGAGGAGACAGGCAAATGAGCGATATTGTTGAGTATGAGCGCCGAATTACGGCCGCCCTGACCAAAATTAGTGAACGACTGAATGCCGGTGGGGCGAGCGCCAGTACTGCAGATACCAGCGCCCTAGAAGCCGCACTGGAAGCCGAGCGCACAGTCAATGCACAGCTTGAAGAGCGGGTGCGGGCGATCAAAACCAAACAAGAAGAAAAAATGGCGCAACTTGAAAAGCGCGTGACCACATTGCAAAGCGGATATGGTCAGCTTGAGGGCGACGTGAGCCGCCTCAAAGGCGTGAACGAGCAATTACGCGAGAGCATCCACGCGTTGCGTGAAGCCAATCAGTCGAATGTTGGCGAACCGCATTTGATCAATAAATCGATGTTGGTGGAGCTAGAGGCCTTGCGGGCCGTACACACCTCTGATCGCCACGAAATGGACAGTTTGCTTGGTGAACTCAACCAGATTATTGGGGAGGAAGCCTAATGCCCGAAGTTAAAATCACTATTGGTAGTCGCGAATTTGAAGTCAGTTGTCAGGAGGGCGAAGACCACTTCCTGCATTCAGCAGCAGCGCTATTGGATGCCGAGGCTTCGGTTTTGTCGTCGCAAATTGGCCGGATGCCCGAAGCGCGGATGTTGTTGATGGCGGGTCTGATGCTTGCGGATAAAACGGCGGGTCTTGAGGAACGTTTAGCGCAAGCAAACGAGAAATCCAAAGCCCAAGAACAGTTGATTGCTGAATTGCGCGACCGCCCCGCCGTAACAGAGCCAGTGGCGGTGATTCCGCAGCAGATTTTCGAGACGATGGCCGAATTGGCCGCGCGGGCCGAAGCGCTTGCGGACGAAGTCGAAGAAAAAATGAACGCCTAATATGAAAATGCCCGCCGAACCGAGGTTTGACGGGCATAAAACAGGGGTGTGAAATTTACGCGTTTGCGGCGCGAATTTTATCTGAAGCGTCTTTGTCGTATGTCACACCATTTTCAGCGAAAAGCGTGTCCAATTCGCCAGAAAGCGTCATCTCGGTGATGATGTCACAGCCGCCCACAAATTCACCTTTGACATAAAGCTGGGGGATTGTCGGCCAATCGGAATAATCTTTGATGCCTTGGCGGATTTCTTCGTCGGCCAGAACGTTCACGTCGCTAAATTCAACGCCCATGAAGTTCAAAACCCCAGCAACGCGGCTTGAAAAACCGCATTGTGGCGCGTCTTTTGTGCCCTTCATAAAGAGAACAACGTCGTTCGCGGTGACGGCTTCTTTGATCTTTGTGTCTGCACTCATCGGAGCATCCTTTACATTTTGGGAGGGGCGGTTGGGCCCGTTATTCTGGAACTTTGGTGGTCAAGGCGAGGGCGTGAAGTGCGCCCGCGTTGCCATCCATTGCGCCCTTTAGGCTCGCGTAAACGGCGCGTTGTTGTTGGACGCGGTTTTTGCCGCGAAAACTTTCGTCGGTCACTTCTGCCGCCCAGTGGTTTCCGTCGCCAGCCAAATCCGTAATGGAAATTTTGGCGTTCGGAAATTCCGCGCGGATCAGATCTTCGATATCGTGGGCTTGCATCGCCATAGGGAGGGTCCTCTTTCGTTGCCCAAGAGATAACGCCGTGTTCACTGTGATTCAAGAGGAGAGCCACAGTGATTGAACGGCGCGATGTCGCAAGGCGGTCAATGCTATTTTGTTTGTTGCGCCGTTAAGTGAGATTTAAGCGCAGCAAGGAAATCCATCACCTGTTTTTGGGTGTAACGGATTGGAAACGCATCAAACTCCGCGCGGGTCCAACCTGTTTGGGGAAAAAGCCGTGCAATAAAGCTGTCACAGGTTTGTAATTGAGTGGGCGGGAGCGCAAGGGTCTGCGCGGTAAAGAGCAATTCGAGCAACGTATGGATTTTGCGCATTTTGGCAAAATCCTCGCTCATTTGTCCCAAGAGGCTTGGGTTTTGTTGCCAAGAAATTCCATCATAGAGACCCTGAACCACGCGTTGCCCCGCGCCAAGGCAATCATAGGCAATACAGCCCGAAAAGCCTTTATCCTTGAGCGTATCATGGATTTTGCAGAGCCCGGTTGGCGCGAGATTGGGACAGGCGACGCCTGCGGGTTTCTCAAGGGCGAACTTGGTGGATTGCTCGATATGCAGCGCCACACAACACAGTGCGGCGCAGTTCTGGCAGTCGGGCGCAAGGGCGTCGTGGCCCTTGGCCCTTTTTAGCGGATCAGTCGAATGTGTTGGCAAAGGTCGACCGGAAGGTTGCAGACAGCTCAGAAAGCGGGGCGGAGGAGGAGCCAAATTGCACGGTATCGCCGCCAAATTTGCCGACACTTTCGATATAGATGCCAGCGGCCCCAGCGGCACTCATAAGCGCTTCGGCTTGATCGAAGTTACAGGCCACAAGATAGCGGGCTTGGTCTTCGCCAAAGAGGGTTGGGGTTTCGTCGCTGGTGAGATGAACGCCAACGCCTGCGGCTTCGGCCAACTCAAAAGCGGCGAGTGCGAGGCCACCATCCGAGAGGTCGGTACAAACTTTGATCAAGTCGCGGTTTGCGAGGATGAAATCGCCGTGTTTGCGTTCGGCGGCGAGGTCTACGTGCGGCGCGTCGCCTTCTTCGCGGCTAAAGACTTCGGCGAGGAGGGCGGATTGGCCGAGGTGGCCGAAGGTTTCGCCGATGACCATGGCCACATGGCCGTCGCGAACTTCGCCCGAAATGGCTTCCTCGCCCGCAGCGATCAGGCCGACCGCGCCAATCGTTGGAGTAGGGAGGATACCTGTGCCGTCAGTTTCGTTATAAAGGCTAACGTTGCCCGAAACGATGGGCATATCCAAGGCGAGGACGGCTTCGGCGATGCCTTTGATGGCGCCGACGAATTGGCCCATGATCTCGGGCTTTTCGGGGTTGCCGAAATTCATATTGTCGGTGGTGGCAAGGCCACGCGCGCCGACGGCCACGAGGTTGCGATAGGCTTCGGCGACGGCTTGTTTGCCGCCTTCAAAGGGGTTGGCTTTGACGTAGCGCGGCGTCACGTCCGAGGTGAAGGCCAGCTGTTTGTCGGTGCCATGCACGCGCACAATGCCCGAACCGGCGCCCGGATTGCGGGAGGTGTCGGCCATAACCATCGTGTCGTATTGTTCATAGACCCATTGCTTGGAGGCATAGTTGGGGCAGGAAATTAGCGCTTTGAGGCCGTCGATAGGATCAATGCTGGGCACATCGCCGAGGGGTTCGGCAGCGGGTGTTTCGACCCAAGGGCGGTCATATTCAGGCGCGGAGCCCGAGAGCGTTGCCAAGGGCAAGTCGGCTTTGACTTCGCCATTGTGCAGAACAAGGAAGCGGTCCTCGGCAATTGTTTCGCCAACGATGGCAAAATCAAGGTCCCATTTTACAAAAACCGCTCGGGCTTCGGCTTCGAGTTCGGGTTTGAGGACCATCAACATGCGCTCTTGGCTTTCCGAGAGCATCATTTCATAGGCGGTCATGTTTTCTTCGCGTTGGGGCACGTCTTCGAGGTTGAGTTTGACACCCAAACCGCCCTTGTCGCCCATTTCAACGGCGGAACAGGTCAGGCCCGCAGCTCCCATGTCTTGGATCGAGATCACAGCGCCCGTGGCCATCAGCTCAAGCGTGGCTTCCATCAAGCGTTTTTCGGTGAAGGGGTCGCCGACCTGAACGGTGGGGCGTTTATCCTCAATGGTGTCATCGAATTCCGCCGAGGCCATCGTCGCGCCGCCGACGCCATCACGGCCGGTTTTTGCGCCGAGATAAACGACGGGCATGCCGATGCCAGAGGCTGCGGAGTAGAAAATCTTGTCGGTATCCGCGAGGCCCGCCGCGAAGGCATTGACCAGACAGTTGCCGTTATAGGCCTCGTGGAAGCGCACTTCGCCACCCACGGTTGGGACGCCAAAACAGTTGCCATAGCCGCCAACGCCCGCAACCACGCCGTTGAGCACGGATTTGGTTTTCGGATGCGCAGGCACACCAAATGAGAGCGAATTCATTGCCGCAATCGGCCGTGCGCCCATGGTGAAGACATCGCGCAGAATGCCGCCAACACCCGTTGCCGCCCCTTGATAGGGCTCAATGTAGCTTGGGTGATTGTGGCTTTCCATTTTGAACACCACACATTGTCCATCGCCAATATCAACGATGCCCGCGTTTTCGCCAGGACCACAGATCACTTGCGGGCCTTCGGTGGGTAGTGTGCGGAGCCATTTTTTGGAGGACTTATAAGAGCAGTGCTCGTTCCACATGGCCGAGAAAATACCAAGCTCGGTGAAGGTGGGCGTGCGACCGATGATGTCGAGGATGCGCGCGTATTCATCGGGGCTTAGTCCGTGGCTCGCAATCAGGTCTTCGGTGATGGTTGGCTCTTGCATTTCAGTCCCCATTTTGAAGTTGGGCATTCAATAAGCAAATAACGGGCCAAGGGGAAGGGGGCGCGACGGTTGCGGCGCAATTAACAGGTGTTTTTCGCGGGACCTGTGTTTGGGGTGCCTTGCGCGGTGCTTAAATACCGTGCGGATTTCAAACTGCCCAAGGTTTCGGCATCTATTTCGCACCTGCAGAAAAAAGGCCGAAAAAAAAGGCCGAGACAATGCTCGGCCCAAGTACAACAGGGAGGTTGAAGTAATGTGAGTTGCCTCAGCATCAACTTCTAGCTTCATTTATGGGCACTAAAGCCGCGTTACAATAGTTTTTTCTGCTGCGATAGCGCAATCCCGCTATGCGTGTGGCGCATATCTCACATAAATATGCGTGAAATCGATCCAGAAAGGGCCTGTTTTTTAGGCGCGATCATCCTGTAACCTCTTGCGATGAGCGAATATTTCCTCGGTTACGAAGTCGCGGAAGGCCGCAATCCGCTTGGATTGCCGTAATTCCTCAGGATACGCCAGATAAACAGGCACTTCGTTGCTTTCGGCGTCCTGAACCACGCGCACCAGATTCGGGAAGTCTTCGATGACGTAATCAGGAAGCACACCGACCCCCAATCCAGACAGCACCGCTTGGAGCACGCCGAAGTAGTTGTTCACCGTCAGCGACAGCCGTGGCTCATAAGTCATAAGGTGTTGCACGAAGCCAGAACTGGCGGCAACTTGCGCACTTTTGGTGCTTTGACAGATGAGGCGATGCCCCTTGAGGCCGACCAAGTTTTCGGGAGCGCCGTATTCGTCAATATAGTCCTGAGTTGCATAGAGGCGCATTTTTACCGACATTAGGCGTTTGCGAATAAGGTCGGCTTGGCTTGGCTCTTTCATACGGATGGCCACGTCGGCCTCGCGCATGGGCAGGTCAAGCACGCTCTCCTCAAGCATCAGGTTGATCTTGAGGTCGGGGTATTTGTTGTAAAGGTGAGGCAGGCGCGGCGCGAGCCAGAGCGAGCCAAAGCCAATCGTCGTTGTCACACGCAATTCGCCAAACACCTCATCATCGCTATCGCGAATACGCGCGGAGGCCGCATCAAGCCGTTTGCTCATGGCGATAGTGGCTTCAAACAGGAATTGCCCCTGTTCGGTGAGAATCAGTCCGCGAGCGTGGCGGTGAAAAAGGGTGGCCGAGAGGCTGTCTTCAAGGGCGCGAATCTGTCTTGAAACCGCCGATTGCGACAGGTGGAGGGTCTCGCCAGCGGCCGTTAGGCTTCCTGCTGCGGCCACTGCGTGAAATATTCTTAGCTTATCCCAGTCCATCTTTGCGTATTCAATCTCTGTTTAGGGTCATTTCATGCGTTGGAATACAATTAACGCTAACATGTTTGCAAATCCCAAACTTATAAAAAAAACATTTTGTAGGTCAGTCTTTTTGACCTATTATCAAAATGTGATCGCTTTGAGGAGGATAAGCCCAATGTCTAAGCAGAAAATAACTTTGCATGACCGTTTTGATTTAGAGACGTCGACAGTCTTGTTGAATGGGACGCAGGCGCTTGTGCGTCTGATGATGATGCAACACGCGCGCGACGTGGCGGCAGGGCATAACACCGCTGGCTATTGCACGGGCTATCGTGGGTCGCCGCTTGGGGCCGTCGATTTGCAAATGCAAAAGGCCAAGAAGGACCTTGATGCGCATCAAATCACATTCCAGCCTGGATTGAACGAAGACCTCGCGGCGACCGCAATTTGGGGCAGCCAGCAGGCAGAATTGCGCGGCGAAGGCAAATACGATGGCGTGTTTGGCCTTTGGTACGGCAAGGGGCCTGGGGTGGATCGTTCGGGCGACGTGATGCGCCACGCCAATATGGCGGGGACCAGCGCGCTTGGCGGGGTTTTGATGGCGATGGGCGACGATCACACCGGCGAAAGCTCGACCACGTTGCACCAAAGCGATTGGGCGATGGTCGACGCCTATATGCCGATCGTTTCACCCGCGGGCGTGCAGGAAATCATGGACTTGGGCCTGTATGGCTGGGCGCTGAGCCGATTTGCGGGCGTTTGGGTTGGCTTAAAAACCATGAAAGACACTGTTGAGGCGACCTCGATTGTGAATGGCGATCCCTTTGCCAAAGAGTTTGTGACACCGGAGTTTGACGGCCCTGAGGGGGGCATGAATATTCGTTTGGGCGACACGCCTGTGGCCCAAGAGACCCGCATGATTGATTATAAGCGTAAGGCTGCCGAGGCCTTTGCCCGCGCCAATCGGATCGACAAGAGGGTCTGGGGCCAAGAGGGGGCGAAAATTGGCTTTGTTGCGGCGGGGAAAAACTGGCTCGACCTGACCCATGCGCTGCAACTCCTTGGGTTGGACGCTGAGGAGGCCGAACGCCTTGGCATCACCACTTATAAAGTGGCGCAGGTTTGGCCGCTGGATATGCTCAGCTTCCATGAGTGGGCCGAAGGGTTGGACCTGATCGTTGTCGTGGAAGAAAAACGCAAATTGATCGAAGTTCAGGTCAAAGAGGCCATCTTTGATGACGTTCATGACCGGCGGGTTTATGGCTGGCGCAAGGGGGCGAGTAAGGAAGAACTCTTTCCAACACGCTTCGCACTCGACCCGATTATGATTGCGCAGAAGATTGGCAAAATCCTCATTGAGGAAGGGCGCGGAACAAAGGACGTCAAGCAAGGGCTTGAGATGTTGGATATCGCGCAACGTGCAGATAACGCAAAGGAAATTGCCGCTCGGTTGCCGTATTTCTGTTCTGGTTGCCCGCATAATACTTCGACCAAAGTGCCCGAAGGCCATCGCGCCTACGCGGGGATCGGCTGCCATTATATGGTGCAATGGATGGATCGCGAGACCACCGGATTTACCCAAATGGGCGGCGAGGGTGCGAATTGGGTTGGCGAGGCGCCATTCTCAAAAACTGCGCATGTTTTCCAGAACTTAGGCGATGGAACCTATAACCACTCGGGTATCCTCGCCATTCGTGCGGCCCTCGCGGCGGGCACCAATATCACCTATAAAATCCTCTATAACGACGCAGTTGCCATGACGGGTGGCCAAACCAACGAAGGCGGGCTTTCAGCGCATCGGATTGCGGCGGAACTCAAGGCGATGGGGGTGGAACATCTGTCCGTTGTATATGACGAAAAAGAGGACGTCGATTTTTCGAAGTTCCCTAAGGGGCTGGATATTTACCCGCGCGATGACTTGATGGATGTGCAGAAAAAATGCGCCGAAATCAAAGGTGTTTCGGCGATACTGTACATCCAAACCTGCGCGGCGGAAAAACGGCGTCGGCGCAAGCGCGGCACGTTCCCTGATATCGACAAAAGGGTTTTTATCAACACGGATGTTTGTGAAGGCTGCGGCGATTGCGGCGTGCAAAGTAACTGTGTATCGATTGTTCCTGTTGAGACCGAATTGGGCCGTAAACGCGGGATTGATCAGAGCAGTTGCAACAAGGATTTCTCCTGTGTGAATGGTTTTTGCCCATCTTTTGTGACACTGCAAGGCGCGCAAGTGCGCAAAGCGGCCACGGCGACCTTGGAATTACCAGCGCTTCCTTGCCCCGTTTTGCCGACGATTTCCGGCACCCATAATATCGTGATCACGGGCGTCGGCGGCACAGGTGTTGTCACCATCGGTGCGATCCTCGCTATGGCGGCCCATATGGACGGCAAAGGCGCTGGCATGATGGAAATGGCGGGGCTGGCGCAAAAGGGCGGAGCCGTGCATATCCATTGTCGTTTGGCAAACTCTCCCAGCGATATCAGTGCGATACGCGTGGCGACAGGCGAGGCGGATGCGGTGATTGGCGGCGATTTGGTCACAACCGCAGGGGCCAAAACGCTCGGCCTTATGAAGGTTGGAAAAACCGGCGCTGTGGTCAACAGTCACGAGATTATCACCGGCGATTTCACCCGCGACACGGGCTTCAAACTGCCAATGGATCAACTTGCGCTGGCTTTGGAGGCCCGCCTGCAAGATCGGTTGCAGATGTTCGATGCCTCGGCCCTAGCGAAGGCTTTGCTCGGAGACAGTATTTTCTCGAATATGATGATGCTTGGGGCTGCTTGGCAGCGTGGCCTTGTGCCGCTCACCTATGCTTCGATCATAGAGGCGATTGTGCTGAACAAGGCTGCAGTTGACGCGAATAAACGCGCGTTTGAGATCGGTCGTTGGGCCGCGCTTTATCCTGAGAAAGCCCAAGAGGCCTGTGCGAAACCTGCTGAAGCTCCGCTGAGTTTGGACGCGTTGATCGACTATCGTGCGACGCACCTTGAGGCCTTCCAAGACGCGGATTTGGCGGCAAAATACCGTGCACGTTTAGACAGCATTAGTGATCCGGTTTTGAAAGAAGCCGTCGCCAAAGGCTATCACAAGTTGCTGGCATATAAGGACGAATATGAAGTCGGGCGCCTTCATTTGGAAACCGAAGCCAAGGCGCGGGCCGAGTTTGACGGCGATTTCAAAATGACGTTCCACTTGGCACCGCCAATGATCGGGGGAAAGAGCAGTGATGGACGCCCGAAAAAGCGCGAATTTGGTCCGTGGATTCGGCCCATGTTCACTGTTTTGGCGCGGTTGAAATTTCTGAGGGGGACGGCGTTTGATCCCTTTGGGCGGACTGCTGAGCGCAAAATGGAACGGGCTTTGATCGCACAATATGAGAACGATCTGGAAGCTGTTTTGCCGCTCTTTTCGTCGCAAACTGCGGGCCTTGTGGTCGCCCTTGCCGAACTCCCGTTAGATATTCGCGGGTATGGGCCAGTTAAGGCACAAAACGAAGTTAAGGCCATGAAACGACGCGAAGAATTGCTCTCGGGGATTCGCTCAGGCGGGACTCCAGCGGCAATGGCGGCGGAATAAGCTCAAAAAACACCTTCCCGCGCTGAAGTTTTTCTGGCGCGGGAGGTACAGACCCCGTATTGCGAAATTGAGCAATATCTGAGGACGTCGTGCGCAAAAATATAACACGGGACATTAGCTATGCGAGCTCTGCTCAATCGCGAAGTGGGCGAGCTGTTATTCGGCTTCTGGAAGGGGCGACAGGGCGCGGCAAAATCATCCGCCGTGCTGTTGGCTATGAAGCGGATTTGGCGCAGGGTGCCGACATATGGCAAGTCATGGTCGACCGTTTCGCAATAGACCTTCACTTAAATGGGGCTGTGTCAGAAATCCCCAAAACCGGCCCTGTCATTTTTGTTGCAAATCATCCTTACGGGATTTTAGACGGCTTGGTTTTAGGGCATTTCCTGTCGCGGAACCGCGCAGATTTTCGCATATTGGCCAATTCGGTTTTTGGGCAAGCGCCCGATATTGATCGGGTTATCCTTCCGATCAGCTTTTTGGGAACAAAAGAAGCGCTTAAGGTGAATTTGGACACCCGCAAGGAGGCGCTTCGCCATTTGGCGGATGGCGGTGTTATGGGGGTATTTCCCGGGGGAACTGTTTCAACTTCTGCGAAGCTCTTTTCTCCTGCGATGGACCCAAGCTGGCGAAATTTCACGGCCAAATTGATCCAAAAGTCCGGTGCAAAAGTGGTGCCTGTCTATTTCCACGGTCGAAATTCGCGGCTGTTTCAAATCGCCAGTCATTTGCATGCAAACCTGCGTCTTGGCCTCTTGATTTCGGAGTTTCGCGCCCGCATTTCAACGCGGGTCGACGTGACCGTTGGCGCACCCATCGCGCAACAGGATTTGGATTTATATGCGGGAGACCCCAAGGCAATGATGGGATTTTTGCGACATGCGACATACGATCTGTCGCCGATGCCCCTGAACGCGCTAGACTATGGGTATGAATTCGAAGACAAGTATCGTGTTTAAACTAAACGGCGCGAAAAATACGCACCGAAAGGATACGTCATGGCAGTTGGCATTTTTGATTCTGGATTAGGTGGGCTGACGGTCTTGGATGCGGCTGAAAAGCGTATGCCGGATGTGCCGTTTGTTTACTTTGGTGACAACGCCCATACCCCCTATGGCGTGCGGGATGCCGATGATATTTATAACCTTACAACGCAAGGGGTTGAACGCCTTTGGGAGGCTGGATGCGATCTGGTTATCTTGGCCTGCAACACCGCTTCGGCGGCAGCTTTGCGGCGGATGCAGGAGAGCTGGCTTCCCGAGAATAAGCGGGTTCTGGGCGTATTCGTTCCCCTCATTGAGGCCCTAACAGAACGTGAGTGGGGCGATAATTCGCCGCCGCGCGAAGTTGCTGTGAAGCATGTCGCGCTTTTTGCGACTCCGGCGACGGTCTCGAGCCGTGCGTTTCAACGTGAATTGGCGTTTCGTGCGATCGGGGTTGATGTCGAGGCGCAGCCCTGTGGCGGAGTAGTTGACGCGATTGAGGACGGGGACGAAATTCTTGCCGAAGCCTTGGTGCGCAGCCATGTTGATGCCCTGAAACGGCGGATGCCAAAACCGGAGGCGGCAATCCTTGGGTGCACGCATTACCCCTTGATGGCAAAGCAATTTCAGGACGCATTGGGCGCGGATGTGAAAGTGTATTCACAGGCAGATTTGGTGGCAGAGAGCCTTGCTGATTACCTCACGCGTCGTCCCAACCTTAAAGGGTCCGGCACAGAATCCATATTTTTGACGACGGGCGATCCCGCGCGGGTGAGCAGTCGGGCAACTCAGTTCTTGCGACGAAAGATCACGTTTGCGGCGGCATGAATTGCGCCCGGCCTGATTACACACTACATACATTACGAACATACATAAGGTCCCTGAAATGACCCATAAAATCGCTATCCTTGGCGCATCTGGCTATACGGGCGCAGAGCTCGTCCGGTTGATCGCAAGTCATCCAAATATGGAAATCAAGGCTTTGACGGCCTCGCGCAAGGCTGGTCAGTCGATGGCGCAGGTTTTCCCGTTTTTGCGGCATCTGGATTTACCAGAGCTTGTCACAATCGAGGAAGTGGATTTCTCCGAGATCGATTTGTGCTTTTGTGCTTTACCACATGCGACAAGCCAATCTGTGATCCGCGAATTGCCTAAGGACTTGAAAATAGTCGATCTCTCGGCAGATTTCCGGCTGCGGGACCCTGCGGAATATACCAAATGGTATGGCGGGGCGCATGACGCGTTGGAGCTTCAGGCCGAGGCTGTTTACGGGCTTACCGAATTTTATCGCGACGATATCCGTGGGGCGCGCTTGGTTGCGGGCACGGGATGTAATGCCGCGACGGGCCAATATGCGTTGCGGCCTTTGATTGCGGATCGTGTTATTGCGTTGGACGATATTATCATTAACTTGATCACGGGCGTGTCTGGGGCTGGGCGCTCGCTCAAGGAAAACCTGTTGCATGCCGAGTTGTCCGAAGGGGCGCATGGTTATGCTGTTGGGGGTACGCATCGGCATTTGGGCGAGTTCGATCAAGAGTTTTCGGCGATTGCGGGCGAACCTGTGCGCGTGCAATTCACGCCGCATTTGATCCCTGCCAACCGCGGGATTTTGGGTACGGTTTACGTTAAGGGTTCTCCGGAAGCGGTTTATCAATCCCTCGCGCAAGCCTATGAAAATGAACCGTTTATGGTGATGCTTCCCTTCGGAGAAACGCCAAGTACGCGCCACGTTCGGGGCAGCAATTTTTGCCACGTCGGTGTGACGGGTGACCGGATCGAAGGACGGGCCATTGTGATGGTCGCACTGGACAACCTCACAAAAGGGTCGTCCGGACAAGCGTTGCAAAACGCCAACCTTATGCTCGGAGAGGACGAGACCGCAGGCCTGATGATGGCCCCAGTGTTCCCGTAAAAACAAATGAAAAGTCTCAAGAAAACCCGTAGAATTCAAGTCATTGCCCTCGCCATTGTTGCGCTCATTTTGGCGACGGGATTGATTGGCTATGCGATGCGCGATGGGATCAATTTCTTTCGCTCGCCTTCTCAAATTCTCGCGGAACCGCCCGCACCGAGCGAGGTGTTTCGCATTGGGGGATTGGTGCTTGAAGGCAGTATCGAACGCGGAGTCGGACAAGAAATTCGGTTCACTGTGACCGATGGTGGCGCGGATATTCCCGCCGCTTTCAACGGAGTGTTGCCGGATCTGTTTAGCGAAAATCAGGGAATGATTGGCACGGGTTCTTACGTGAGCGGCATCTTTCAAGCTACTGAAATCCTTGCGAAACACGACGAGACCTACATGCCGAAAGAGGTTATCGACGCCCTCAAGGAACAAGGCGTTTACCAAGGCGAATAGCGCACGCAACGTTCGCACCCCTGCCAGATTATAAACTGATTATTGCGAATCTCTCGGGTGAGGGACTGATCCCTCGGAGTTGGGGGTATCGTGCAAGCAGTCCAAGAAATCGCCAAAGAAATCGTTGCCCGTGAAGGCGGGTTCGTGAACGACCCTGATGATCCGGGGGGGGCGACGAAGTTTGGGGTCACCATCCACACGCTGAAACGTTTAGGCATGGATTTGACCCGTGATGGCATCGTAGATATCGCCGATGTCAAAGCGCTGACCCGTCAAGATGCGCAGTCTGTTTTCGTTGAGCACTACTTTGTGCGACCAAACTTATCCAACCTTCCTAGCGTGTTACAGGCTAGCGTGTTTGACATGTTTGTTAATGCGGGGAGCAATGCTGTGAAGGTTTTGCAACGGTTGCTGCTTGAAATGGGGCTTGAGGTGGACGTCGATGGCGCGGTTGGTCCACAGACGATTGCCGCAGCGGAAAAGGCCTATGAAATGGCACCAGATTATATCGCGGATGCCTATGGAATCGCGCGGCGCAATTATTATTACCGCCTCGCGGATGCCCGCCCAGCCAGTCGCAAATACGCCCGACGTAACGATGGTGGCAAAGGTGGGTGGATTATCCGTGCTGAACATTTCATCGGAAAACAATATCACCTTTCTCCAGCCGAACACACAGCGAGGACATCGTCATGGGGTTGATAAATACCGTCTTTTCAATGCTTTTCGGCGGCGGCCGCAATATTGTCCGCGAAACGGCAGAAGTCTTTCGCGAGAATGCCGAGGCGGGTGCGCAACGTGCGACGAATCTGCAAGGACAGGCCCTTTCCCAACACGCGGCCGAGTTTGCGCAGCCACGGCAAGGCGGCTTCGATTGTTTTATGGATGGATTGAACCGACTCCCGAGGCCCGCGATGGCGATTGGGATTTTGGGATTGTTTGTGAGTTCGATGATTGACCCCATTTGGTTTGCCAGTCGAATGCAGGGGCTTGTTTTAGTGCCAGAACCTCTTTGGTGGCTTCTTGGGGTGATTGTGTCGTTCTATTTTGGTGCCCGCCATCAAGTGAAATCGTATCAATTTCAACAGTCGTTAACGGATACGATGGTGCGGGTGCCGCAAGTCTTGAGCAACCTTGAGGAATTGCGTCACCTAGCACCAACCAGTCCCGGTGTTGCCCACGCAAAGGCCGAAGAGGCGAGCGAAGCCTTAACTCCCGATGCAAATGCCGCGTTGAGTGCGTGGCGGATGGCAAAAGCCTAAACAGAACGCATCATTTAAATGTGACATTACGCGCGGGTAAAACCGTGCGTATTGCGTTGATCAAAGGGGAAAAAGTCGCCATATTCGCCGCATGATTATTGAACTTGGCCATGTCGCCCTCATCCTCGCCTTTTTGTTGTCACTTGTCCAAGCGACGGTTCCCCTTGTCGGGGCGCATAAAGGCTGGAGTGGGTGGATGGCCGTGGGGTCTGCCGCTGCAACAGCCCAGTTTTTGCTGGTTTTATATGCCTTTCTGGCTTTGACCTATGCGTTTGTCACCTCCGATTTTTCGCTGAAACTGGTGATCGAGAATTCACACACCCTTAAGCCAATGTTGTATAAAGTTGCGGGTGTTTGGGGCAACCATGAAGGCTCCATGTTGCTTTGGGTGCTTATTTTGGCCGGCTTTGGGGCCTGTGCTGCATGGTTTGGTGACAATTTGCCCGCAACTCTGCGCGCCCGTGTTTTAGCGGTTCAGGGGGCGATTGGCGTTGGTTTTTACGCGTTTATCCTCTTTACGTCGAATCCCTTCACGCGGGTCGCCGTGCCGCCCTTTGATGGCGGGGACCTTAATCCACTGCTCCAAGATCCTGGCCTCGCCTTTCACCCCCCGTTTTTGTATCTCGGATATGTTGGCCTCAGCATGGCGTTTAGTTTTGCCGTTGCCGCGCTCATCGAAGGGCGGGTTGATGCGGCATGGGGCCGGTGGGTGCGCCCGTGGACTTTGGCGGCGTGGATATTCCTCACAATCGGTATCGCGCTTGGCTCGTGGTGGGCCTATTACGAACTCGGCTGGGGGGGCTATTGGTTCTGGGATCCTGTTGAAAACGCAAGCTTTATGCCTTGGTTGATTGCGGCGGCCCTACTGCACTCTGCGGTGGTTGTTGAGAAACGCGAAAGCCTCAAGGCGTGGACAATTTTGCTGGCAATTCTGGCGTTTGGTTTCTCCCTGATCGGTACGTTTATCGTGCGCTCTGGTGTTTTGACGTCAGTGCATGCCTTTGCGACCGACCCGGAGCGCGGAGTGTTTATCCTCGCATTGCTTGGGTTGTTTATGGGCGGGGCTCTCACGCTGTTTGCTGCGCGCGCTAATGTTCTGTCGAGCAAAGGCGTTTTTGGCGTCGTGAGCCGCGAAAGCGCCCTTGTTTTTAACAATATCCTATTGGCTGTCGCCAGTTTCGTGGTGTTTGTCGGGACGATTTGGCCGCTGATTGCAGAGTTGTTCTTTGATCGCAAACTCTCGGTTGGGGCGCCGTTTTTTGACACGGCCTTTACCCCTTTTGTTATCGCGATTGCCTTGTTGCTGCCGATTGGGCCGCTCCTGCCGTGGAAACGTGCGAAGCTGTCCAAAGCCTTGCGCCCGCTACGCGCAGGGTTGCTGCTCGCTGTTGCCTTGGCGCTTTTGGTTTGGGCCATTCAATCAGAACGCAGCATTATGGCCCCCATCGGCGTGTTCCTTGGGTCGTGGGTCTTGGTTGGTGCCGCAACGGACCTTTGGCAACGTACGGGAAGCAAACGACAATCCATTCAAGAGCGCCTTGGGCGCATGCTTCGTCTCCCGCGCGGGGATTGGGGGCGTAGCGTTGCTCACTCGGGGTTTGGCGTTACGATTTTGGGGATTTCGATGCTGACGGCATGGGAGCAAGAAGACATCCGCGTCACCCAAGTTGGCGAACCCTTCACAGTGGGCGCCTATGAGATAACCTTGGCGGATGTCACGCAGGGGCAAGGCCCGAATTATTCCACAATCTTGGCGGAAATGCAGGTAAGTAAGGCTGGGAAGACGGTGGCTGTGCTGTACCCCGAAAAACGGGTATATCCTGTTCAAGGCATGCCCACGACCGAAGCCGCGATCGACAATGGCTTTTTGCGCGACATTTATGTTGTGATTGGCGATCCACAAATCGATGGTGGTTGGGCGGTTCGCACCTATATCAAACCCTTCGCGAATTGGATTTGGGCGGGGGCGATCATCATGGCGTTTGGCGGTGGATTGAGCCTGTCGGATCGACGGTATCGTGTGGGGGCTGTGTCACGGCGCAAGTTGATCCCTGTCGCACCGCAGGCTGCGGAGTAACCGATGAAAAAAATCATATTGGTCGTCATTCTTCTTATGCTTCCCGTTTTTCAAGCGGGGGCCGTTGAGCCCAACGAGATGCTAAGTGACCCCGTTTTGGAGGCGCGTGCACGGGAAATTTCCAAAGGGCTGCGCTGCATGCAATGCCAAAACGAGAACATCGACGTAAGCAGTGCCGACATCGCCCGCGATTTGCGCCTTGCTGTGCGGGAACGTTTGGTTGCAGGGGACACTGACGACCAAACCGTCGCCTATATCGTTGATCGTTATGGCGAATTTGCGCTCCTGAGCCCCACAAAAACGGGCATGAACCTGTTTTTGTGGTTTGCCGGACCGGCGATGTTTTTGTTGGCTTTTGGGGTTGCCGTGACTTTTTTGCGGCGCTCGGCGCGGCGGCAGGAAAACGGATCAAACCCGGCTGTCGACAACCTCTCCGAGGAAGAAACAGCCCGCTTGGACGATATTATTAACCGATAACGCCATTTTTAAAAGATTTACGCTAGGTTGCCCTTTTTCTGAACCCATTGGTTCACTACCTTTAGGGAAATCGGCAAGGGAGCCTGCAATGAACTATCAAATGATCCGAGTGAGCCTGCGGGATGGGCTGGCTGTTATTGCCATGAATCGCCCTGATGTTATGAATGCGCTCAACCCCCTCATGCGGGCTGAACTGACCCATGCCCTGTTAGATATGGGACGCAACGCGCGGGCTGTGGTTTTGACAGGGCAGGGGCGCGCCTTTTGCGCGGGGCAGGACCTTGGCGATAAAGTCTCAGCGGCAAATGCGGATTTAGAGCGGACGTTGCGCGACGAATATGAGCCCCTATTACGGGCGATTTACGAGTGCCCTGTGCCCACTTTGGCAGCTGTAAATGGTGCGGCGGCAGGCGCGGGTGCGAATATTGCGCTGGCCTGCGACGTGGTGATTGCAACGGAAAGTGCTGTGTTTCTGCAAGCTTTTGCGCGCATTGGTCTCATCCCAGACGCAGGGGGCACCTATTGGCTGCCTAAACAAATCGGCATTGCGAAGGCGATGGGGGCGGCGCTTTTTGCCGAGCCTATCACTGCCGAAGAGGCCAGCGACATGGGGATGATTTTTGAGGCCGTCGCAGATGAAGATTTTGCGGGGCACTGGAATGCACGGGCGCAAACCCTGGCCAAGGGTCCGACCCAAGCCTACGCGCACATCAAAGAAGCGCTACGGGCCAGTTTTGACAATACTTTGGACGAGCAGTTGTCGCTTGAAGCCAAGCTTCAGGGACGTGCGGGACAAAGCCGAGATTTCAAAGAAGGCGTCGTCGCCTTTCTGGAAAAACGCACAGCGAAATTTGAGGGTCGATAATCCCCGCTCAGAAAGTATCCATTGTTAGAAACAAAAAAAGCGCCCCACTTGGAGGCGCTTTTTTCTTTGTGACTGAAACTGCTTAGCGCGTTTCGACGTCGGTATAGTCCCGCCGTGTTGCACCAGTATAAAGCTGGCGCGGGCGACCGATTTTCAGCTGGGAATCGCCGATCATTTCTTTCCACTGCGAAATCCAACCAACGGTACGGCTGAGCGCAAAGATTGGTGTGAACATCGACGTTGGGAAACCCATCGCTTCGAGGATGATGCCAGAATAGAAATCCACATTTGGGAAGAGCTTTTTCTCGGTAAAATATGGGTCGTTCAAAGCTTGGCGTTCGAGTTCTTTGGCGACCTGCAGAGTTGGATTGTTTTCAACGCCCAGCAATTCAAGAACTTCATCCGCCGATTTCTTCATCACGGTCGCGCGGGGATCGAAGTTTTTGTAAACGCGGTGGCCAAAGCCCATTAGGCGGAACGGATCGTTCTTGTCTTTGGCGCGCGCGATAAATTCTGGAATGCGATCGACGGTGCCAATTTCTTGTAGCATCTCAAGGCAAGCTTGGTTTGCGCCGCCGTGAGCTGGCCCCCAAAGACAGGCGATGCCCGCTGCAACACAAGCGAAAGGGTTGGCCCCAGAGGAACCGGCAAGACGCACGGTTGAAGTGGAGGCGTTTTGCTCGTGGTCAGCGTGGAGCGTGAAAATACGGTCCATAGCGCGGGCGAGAATGGGGTTCACTTCGTAGGATTCTGCGGGAACTGCAAAACACATGTGGAGGAAATTGGACGCGTAATCCAGATCATTGCGCGGATAAACGAACGGCTGACCAATGGAATACTTATAGGCCATCGCAGCAATAGTCGGCAGTTTGGCAATCATCCGCACCGATGCAATTTCGCGCTGCATCAGGTCGTTGATATCGGTTGAGTCGTGATAAAACGCCGACATCGCACCAACAACGCCCACCAAAGTCGCCATTGGGTGCGCGTCGCGACGGAACCCACGGAAGAAATTGTGCATTTGTTCGTGGACCATCGTGTGATTCGTCACGCGGCTCTCAAAGTCTTCCATTTCGGGGGCCGTTGGCAATTCACCATAAAGAAGC
The DNA here is from genome assembly GCF_041205445.1 of Falsihalocynthiibacter sp. CO-5D18. Taxonomy (NCBI): domain Bacteria; kingdom Pseudomonadati; phylum Pseudomonadota; class Alphaproteobacteria; order Rhodobacterales; family Roseobacteraceae; genus Falsihalocynthiibacter; species Falsihalocynthiibacter sp. CO-5D18. The sequence goes on from NZ_JBGFCF010000011.1 coordinate 134,376, forward strand.
AGATAGCACACCTCGAGGTAATGAGATTTTTCGGCAAGCTGGTCAATGGGATAGCCACGGTGCAATAGTTCACCTTTGGCGCCATCAATGAAGGTGATGTCGGATTCGCAGGAGGCCGTCGACGTGAAGCCAGGGTCAAACGTGAACATGCCAGATTGGGCATATAATTTGCGAATATCGATAACGTCCGGCCCTGCGGTGGGGCTGTAAATCGGCAAATCATAGGATTTTCCGTCAATTGTCAGCGTCGCGCTTTTAGTGCTCTCTACCATTTTAGTTCCTCTCAAATCGGTCCCATGCGGATCATGCGGACCAAATGTTAACGTTCCAAAAGAGGGAGAAACCCACTCTTAGTTGGATGCTTGTATGAGTCTAGCGATGGTTTCATCGCGGCCCAACACGAGCATCATGTCAAATACACTGGGGGTTGCCGTCCGTCCCGCCAGAGCGGCGCGAAGGGGCGCTGCTATTTTACCTAGGCCAATTTCATGAGCCTCAGCGACCCCGGCCACGATGGCCTCTAGAGTCTCTCGGTCCCAAGTAGCATTTTGCAACTGCGGCGTCAATTCCATCAGTATACCACGGGATACATCATCAAGGTTTTTTGCCGATTTTTCATCGGGGATTATTGGTGTGTTCACGGTAATAAAGTTTGCTTTATCAACGAGATCACCGAACTTCTTCGCGCGATCCTTTAGGCAATACATCGCCGTCAAAAACATCGCGTTTGTTGTCTCATCAAAGGGAATTTCGCCCTGTACCGCGCGATATTCTGACATTTCTTGCAGCAGTGCAGCATCGTCCGCGACGGCAAAATGCTGGCCACTAATATTGTCGAGTTTCTTGAAATCCAAACGGGACGGTGATTTGCCAATCCCATTGGTGTCAAACCACTCCAAAGCTTGGGCATCGGTGAAAAACTCGTCGTTGCCGTGGCTCCAGCCAAGTCGTGCGAGATAGTTGCGCATGCCCGCCGCGAGGTAGCCCATTTCTTGGTATTCTTCGACGCCCGTCGCCCCGTGGCGTTTCGACAATTTCTTGCCGTCAGGGCCGTGAATAAGGGGAATATGCGCGTAAACGGGCAGGGACCATCCCATCGCGTGATAGATATGCGACTGACGTGCGGCATTGGCGAGGTGGTCGTCCCCCCGAATTACATGGGTCACGCCCATATCATAATCATCTACAACCACAGCCAGCATATAGGTCGGTGTACCGTCGGAACGTAAACAAATCATGTCGTCGAGATCGGCGTTTTGAAAGGTCACGTCGCCTTGAACTTCGTCGTGAATGACCGTCTGGCCATCACGCGGCGCCTTGAGGCGGATAACAAAGGGCAAATCGGGATGTTCGGAGGCGGGGATATCGCGCCAAGGGCTGTGAAAAAGGGTCGAGCGTTTGTCCGCCTGCGCTTCGGCGCGGAAAGCGGCAATCTCGTCCTGAGTCGAGAAACACTTATAAGCGGCACCTTTGGCCAGCATTTCAAGAGCAACTTCGCGGTGACGCGCGGCCTGCTCAAACTGGCTAACGGCCTCTCCATCAAAGTCCAACCCAAGCCACGCCATGCCGCGCAGAATGGCCTCAGACGCCTCAGGGGTTGAGCGCGCGCGGTCCGTATCCTCGATCCTCAGCAGAAATTTTCCACCCCGTCCCCGCGCATAAAGCCAGTTAAACAACGCCGTGCGCGCCGTCCCGATATGCATATAGCCAGTGGGGGAAGGAGCGATGCGAGTGACGACGTGAGACATGGGGCATTAACTTTCTAGAAACCAAGATGTGGAAAGACTTAAGGCAGGTTTTAGGCCGCCATGGCCCGAAGGACAAGAAGGCAGAATCGTAACGTGCAGATTAACCTGCAGAGTTGGAAAACACAGCCTCTAATTGCGGGGCAGAGGGGGCACCTGTTCCCTTGGGTGCCTGTATTTTTAAGTATGGGGATCGGGCTATATTTTGCCCTAAGGTTTGAGCCCAATATCGCACATTATGGTTTGCTTGTCCTTGTGACTGTTGGATTATTTTTCACGGCTTCCACCATCCGCGAGAACTTAGCACCGTTTCTGTTGGCCATCGCGCTGGTATTCTCTGGCGTTTTACTCGCCGGTGTGCGCAGCCATGCCGTTTCAGAACCGGTGCTTACGTTTCGTTATTACGGCCCTATTCAAGGGCGGGTCATCAAGATCGATCGCTCCGCCTCAGAAGCGACCCGCCTGACGCTCGATCGCGTCATCCTCGACAATTTATCGCCTGAACGCACGCCAAGCAAGGTGCGCGTTAGCTTGCACGGCGATCAGGGGTTTATTGCTCTGGATCTTGGCTTGACAGTCATCCTCTCGGGCCATCTTTCGCCGCCCTCGGGAGCGGTGGAACCGGGCGGGTTTAACTTTCGCAAAATGGCATGGTTTCAAGGGCTTGGCGCGGTTGGCTATACCCGCAGCCCCGTTCTCGCCCTGACTGCTGCACGTCATGGGAAAGCGGGCCTCTTGATAAACCGTTTTCGGCGCAAAATTTCGACCGCCGTTCAAGCGGCCATCCCCGGCGAGGAAGGGACATTTGCCGCCGCGATTTTAACAGGGGATCGCTCCGATATGTCGCGCGCCACCCTCCAAAACCTGCGCAACAGTAACCTCGCACATCTGCTTGCCATTTCGGGCCTCCATATGGGGATGTTGACGGGGTTTGTTTTCGCGGCCGTGCGGATCATTTTTGCGTTTTTCCCAAGCGTTTCCATGCGTGTTCCAGTTAAAAAAGTTGCGGCGCTCGTCGCTCTGACCTTTGGGGCGGGTTATTTGGCGATGTCGGGCGGCAATGTGGCGACCATTCGCGCCTTCATTATGGTCTCGGTGATGCTGTCCGCGATCCTGCTCAATCGGCGGGCGCTGACGTTGCGTGCCGTCGCCATTGCCGCGATTATTATCCTTGTCCTTCAGCCTGAGAGCCTCACTGGTCCTGGATTTCAGATGAGTTTTGCGGCGACGGCAGCCTTGGTGGCCGTTTTTGGCGCGATGCGGGATTTTCCTTCCCTCCCGATTCCCAAATTCCTGCGTGGCGCGCTCGCCGTTGTGCTTTCATCCTTCATCGCAGGCCTCGCAACGGCCCCGATTGCGGCCGTGCATTTCAACCAAATCGCGCAATACGGGCTGATCGCCAATGTCATCACCGTTCCCCTTATGGGGGTTTTGGTCATGCCTGCCGCGGTGGTGGCGGTGTTGCTCGTGCCCTTTGGTTTGCAGGGGCTGGCGCTGGAGGTCATGCGCTGGGGTATTTGGTGGATTCTTGAAGTTGCCGAGCGCGTATCGCATCTCGAAGGGGCCTTGCGATTGGTGGTGACGCCCGATCCCATCGTCCTGCCCTTGCTTGCTTTGGGCGGTGTCATTTTGATCATTTGGCGGGGATATGGGCGTTTGTTGGGCGTGCCACTTCTTATTGGCGGATTTGCCATATGGAGCCAAACAACCCGTCCAGACATCCTGATTTCTGACACCGGCACGCTTGTGGGTGTGATGACACCACAGGGGCGCGCGTTAAGCAAAGCCAAAGGGGCGGGTTTTGTCGCCGACAGTTGGCTTGAAAACGACGGAGACGGGAGCGCGCAGTTGGTCGCGTCCGAGCGCGGAAAATTTGAGCGTGCGAAAGGTAAGGTTTCAACGGAATTTAACGGATATAGCATCCTCCAGCTTTCGGGTAAAAAGGCGAATGAACTGCTTGAGGCGGGGTGTCGAACCCATGATTTGGTTGTCACCAACGTCAAAAGCGAGCCGCTGGAGGGGTGTATGCTTATTGATCCCATAACGTTGCGCAAAACAGGGAGCATTGCCGTTTATCAAACTCCGTCGGGTCTTAAAATGATCACCGCACATCAACTCGAAGGGCAGCGCCTATGGTCGCCCGTTGAAAAGAAAAAGCGCCGCTCATTTAGAAAGAGCGACGCCAATAATTCCTCAAAAATAACGCAGAAAACTCAATAGGTTCTAATCAGCCCGACGAGCTTCCCTTGAACTTTTACGTGGCCCGCGGGCAAAACACGGGTCTCATAAGCGGGGTTCGCGGCCTCAAGGGCGATCATATCCCCTTTGCGGCGGAACCGTTTCAAAGTCGCCTCATAGCCTTCGACATGGGCCACAACGATATCGCCGTTTTCAGCGTCGCTGGTTTCGCGAATGACCACCACGTCGCCATTGTTGATCCCTGCATCGATCATGGAATCCCCTTTGACTTCAAGCGCGTAGTGATGCCCAGAGCTTGAGATCATCTGGCCGGGAACGGCCACGCTGTGCGATTGTTCCGAAATGGCCTCAATGGGTGTCCCTGCTGCGATGCGTCCCATAACGGGCAATTCAATCGCATAGGATTGTTTGATGTCAATCGCCGCTGCGGGCGTCTCGGGGCGGTCGCCCTCAATAACACGCGGTGAAAAACTGCTCTGGCGCTGATTTTCAAGGATATTCGGACGTTTCACAATTTCGATGGCGCGGGCACGGTGGGCAAGTCGACGAATAAATCCACGCTGCTCAAGCGCCGTAATCAAGCGGTGAATGCCGGATTTGGAGCGAAGATTAAGGGCATCTTTCATTTCATCAAACGAGGGGGGAACGCCATCGCGCTCAACCCGTTTGTCGATGAAAGCCAATAATTCCAATTGTTTTTTCGTCAGCATCTGTCTCATCCTCTTGCCGTGGCCAACATTCAAAGGCCAATGTTACGAGCTTTGGGTGTGCGGGCGGCACAGCACGATGGGCATTCAATTGTTAACACACGCGAATTTCGCCTGTGTTCTCCAATGTTCTACCCATGTTCTTGTTTTGTGTCAACCGTGTGGTGCGCGTATTTAGATTGGCAAGTAAGAGACAATCGCGCCGGCGTCGATTTTTCCCGCATGAGGGGCGCGGATTAGGAGGGCGTTCGCTGCCGATAAAACGGTCAGCAGGCCGCTGTCTTGGCGCAAAAGCGGGGTGATGCCGTCTTCCGAAATAATTGCGCGCATATAATGGGCGCGAGGTCCGTTTGCGGGCATGTCTTGGGTCAATTTGGCCGTTAACTCGCGCGGCAGCACATCCGGATGGCCCATCATTTTGCGGATCATTGGCACGAGGAAGATCTGTCCACAGACCATCGAGGATACCGGATTTCCGGGAAGGCCAACCATAGGTACGTCCAAAACGCGCCCCGCCATCAAGGGTTTTCCGGGCCGCATGGCGATTTTGTAAAACGCGCGTTCCATGCCCAATTCCGCCGCGACATCTGCGACCAAATCATGGTCGCCCACCGACGCGCCGCCAATGGTGACGACCAAATCGGCGGATTTCGCCAAGGTGAAGGCTTGGGTCAGGCTGGGTTTTGTATCGCGCGCGATGGGAAGCAGGCGAACCTGTGCACCGGCTTCCTCCAACATCGCTTTGAGGCCAAAACTGTTGCTCGCGATGATTTGGTCCGGTCCCGGGACTTCGCCAGGAATAACCAGCTCGTCGCCCGTGGCGATAAGGGCCACGATCGGGCGGCGGTAAACTTGGAGTGTGGGGGCGTTCATCGAGGCGGCGAGGGCGATATCGCCTGCGCGTAAAACGCGCGGCGCTTGGATGCGGTCGCCAGCGGCGAAATCATCGCCAAGAGGACGGACGTAATCGTGATTTCCGATCTCGCTATCGAGGGTGATCAACTTGCCGCGCACGGCGACATCTTCTTGGATGATAACGTAATCTGCGCCTTTGGGGATCGGCGCGCCGGTAAAAATGCGGACCGCTTCGCCCGCGCCAACGGTGCCTGAAAATCCGTGCCCCGCTGCGGCCTCGCCTATCACGGAAAACATCGCATATGGCTCGACTTCGACGCCCTTAACCGCATAGCCGTCCATGGCGCTGCTGGCGAAAGGGGGCTGGCTGCGGGTCGCGACAATATCGCAGGCCAAAACACGTCCTGCGGCCTCCTGAAGCGGGACGGATTCCACCTCAAGCTCGGTGACCAAATTAAGGGTCTTGGCGAGCGCATCTTCAACTGAAATCATGGGTTATTCCGCTTCAAAAAGGCCGGATTTGCCACCGGATTTCATCACCAGACGAATGTCGCCGATGACCATGGTTTTTTCAACCGCTTTGACCATGTCATAGAGGGTGAGCGCGGTCACCGAGACCGCCGTGAGGGCTTCCATTTCGATGCCCGTTTGCCCCGTGGTTTTCACCGTCGCCGAGATTTGTACTCCGGGCAAAGCGGGGTCAGGCGTTAGTTCCACCGACACTTTGGTGATTGGAAGCGGATGACATAACGGGATCAAATCGGAGGTGCGTTTGGCCCCCATAATCCCCGCCAGCCGTGCAACACCAAGGACATCGCCCTTTTTCGCGCGGCCCTCTGTAATCATCGCGAGGGTTTCAGGGAGCATTTTGACATGACCCAGCGCCGTGGCAACGCGGCTGGTTACAGCCTTGTCGGAGACATCCACCATATGCGCATGTCCGTCTCCATCAAAATGCGTCAGACCCGCCATTAAAAACCCGAGGGCATGGGAGGGTTGGCGAGCAACGTCCGTGTCGCATGCTCGACATCTTTTTGGCGCATCAAAGCTTCGCCAATCAGGAATGTGCGCGCGCCGTAACGGGCCAAATCGGCCAAATCCTTGGCGTTGGACAAGCCGCTTTCGGAAACAATCGTGCGTCCCGCGGGCACCAATTTGGAAAGGTTGCGCGTGGTGTCGAGCGTTGTTTCGAAGGTTTTGAGGTCGCGGTTGTTGATGCCAATTAAGGGCGAGTCAAGGATGGCGGCGCGTTCCAACTCTTCTTGGTTGTGGACTTCGATTAGCACGTCCATGTCCCATTCCACGGCCGCCGCTTCGAGTTCGGCGGCTTGGGTATCGGAAACGGTAGCCATGATGATCAGAATGGCGTCGGCATGGAGCGCGCGGGCCTCGGCCACTTGATAGGTGTCATACATGAAGTCTTTGCGCAGCACGGGAAGTTCGGTTGCCGAACGTGCTTGGGTCAAAAACACCTTCTCGCCTTGGAAGCTCGGCGTGTCCGTCAGGACGGACAAACAGGTCGCGCCGCCTTTTTCATAGGCTTGCGCAAGGGCGGCAGGGTCAAAGTCTTCTCGGATCAACCCTTTGGAGGGGCTCGCTTTTTTGATCTCGGCAATCAGCGCATACCCTTGTTGGGTGGCGCGAAACAAGCTGGAGGCAAAACCGCGCGTTGGCGGCGCGGATTTGGCTTGGGCTTCGATCTCGGCGAGGGGTGTCGCGACCTTGTCGGCGGCGATTTCCTCAAGTTTATAGGCTTTGATTTTGTCTAATACTGTGCTCATAAATTCTATCTATTCCTTGGTAGGGCGGCGGGCAACTTTAAAGGTACATTCCCAAGATTTATTCGCGCAAAAACCAGGGAAAATGCGGCGGGAAAGCCTAGACCCCTGAAGTAATTTTAGCCAATTTTATCAGCTTCTTGATCGCTTTGCCACTGTCGATCGAATCCGCAGCCAAGGCTACACCGTCGCGCAATGCATTGCATTTTCCGGCGATGACCAAGGCGGCGGCCGAATTCAGCAAGACCGCATCACGATAGGCGGATTTATCTCCCGCCAAAAGGGCTGCGAGGGCATCGCCGTTTTCTTGCGGGGTGCCACCCGTGATCGCGGAAAATGGGTGGGTCGGCAGACCGGCATCTTCTGGCCGCACTTCGAATTCGAATATCCGGCCATCGCGCACTTCGGCAACCCAACTCACGCCCGTAATCGACAGCTCATCCGTGCCGTCGCACCCATGTACCAGCCACGCGCGTTTTGTGCCCAAGCGCAGCAGGGTTTCCGCCATAGGCCGGATCAAATCGCGGCTAAACGCGCCGGTTAATTGCAGTTTTACGCCCGCTGGGTTGGTCAAAGGGCCAAGGATGTTGAAGATGGTGCGGGTGCCCAATTCCGAGCGGGTGGGCATGACGTGTTTGGTGGCGGGGTGGTGCATCGGTGCCATCATAAAGGCAATGCCCGCTTCCTTGAGGGCGCGCTCGACAACCGCGGGGCCGACCATCACTTCAACGCCATTTTGCGTCAGGGAATCCGCAGCTCCAGAGTTTGAGGATAATTTGCGATTGCCATGTTTGGCCACAACGACCCCCGCGCCCGCAACAACGAACGCGCTGGCGGTGGAGATTTGCAAGGTTGGCTTGCCGGTTCCGCCGGTTCCCACGATATCAATCGCCCCATCGGGCGCGGTCACGGGGTTACATTTTTCGCGCATGACCGTGGCGGCGGCGGCGTATTCGGTGACCGTCTCGCCGCGTGTGCGCAGCGCCATTAGGAAGCCGCCGATTTGGCTTGGGGTGGCTTCGCCCGTGAACAGGATTTCAAAAGCTGCGCGCGCTTCTTCAGGGTTCAAGGACCGTTCGGCAGCGGCAGCAATCAAGGGCTTCATGGCTTCACTCATGCGACTGCGCGCTCCTGTGTGGAGGGTAACAGGTTAAGGAAGTTTTTCAGCAGAGCATGACCATGTTCGCTGGCAATACTCTCGGGGTGGAATTGAACACCGTGGATCGGCAAGGTTGCGTGATGCAGCCCCATAATTGTGCCATCCTCAAGCCGCGCGTTGGCGACGAGTGTGGCGGGCAGGGTGGTCGGATCGACCACCAATGAGTGATAGCGCGTGGCTTTAAACGGGCTTGGCAACCCCGCGAAAACGCCCGTGTTGTCGTGGTGCATCGCGCCCATTTTGCCATGCACTATTTCATGGCAGCGGATCACATCACCGCCAAAGGCCTCGCCAATCGCTTGGTGCCCTAAACAGACCCCCATCAGGGGCATTTCCACATCGGCGGCCGCTTTGACCATATCCAAACAAATGCCCGCCTTATCAGGGGTGCGCGGACCGGGCGAAAGCAAGATCGCTTCGGGACGCAGAGCCATGGCCTCCACCGCACTCATGTCATCATTGCGAATAACTTTAACATTTGCGCCTAATTCGCCCAAATAATGGACCAAATTATAGGTAAAGCTGTCATAATTATCAATCAACAGGAGCATTTTGTCACCTTTAGGAATAGGGGGTGGTTCCCCGCAATCATCGCGGTATAGTTGTTCAGAGAGCCGCCCAAGGGTCAAGGGCTTAACCGTGGAATTCGGTGAGTAATTGATGTTTGAACCATTGTAAACTTGGGGAAATTGGCCGATAGAGCATGCCGATACTGGCAAAAGGACGGGACCTATGGGTGGAGTGTTAAAGGGTGCATTGCTGGGGTTGGCCTGTGCATTTGCTTTGATTGTGGTGGCAGTAGTTGTTGCGCCTGATGTTGATCCTGCGAAATATTCCGAGGCGCCCATTGTGGGCCAAGAAGACGCGCCCGAAGTTGCGGCGCCAGAAGTGCCCGCTGAGGTTGAGGCCGCGCAATCCGAAAGCCCCGTTCAAACCCAAGATGCACCGCAGACGCCTGCCGTTGAAGAAACACCCGCAGAGCCTGATCTTGTCACCACCACGCCCGCGATTGTGGTGGATCCCGCTTTGCCCAAACCCGTGCAAACACCGCTTGAAACACCCCCAGCTGAAATCGTCATCCTTGCGGATCCCACCGTGGATGTGGGCGAGGGGGCAACCGGCCTTCCCGCGCCGCAGAGCGAAGAACTGTCAGATGTTTTGACCCAGAATGCAGCGCCCATCGAAGCCCAACAAACCCAACCTGCGTCACCCGCTGCCCGCACGCTTGAGCCGTCCGCAGAATCGACCGCAGTTTTGCCACAGGAAAACCAGCCCCAACCCCAATCTAAACCCGAACGCACCCAGTCCAACGCCGAATCTGAGGACGGGCCGCCGAGCGTTCAGTTTGATAGCCCGCAACCCCCACGAGCCACCGAGCGTCCCGTCGTTACCGAGGGATTCGGCACGCCCGTGGGGACCTTCAACGACCAAGAAAACGCCCTTGTAAATCGCGCCCCTAGTGTGCGCATCAACCGTCTTCCCAGCGTATCACAAGACGACGAACAAGAGGCTCGGAGCGACACAATCGAAATACCCCCGCCCAGTGCTTTGCGCGACAATCGCGCGCCCTTTCAAGCCAGTGGAAAACCCCTGATCGGCATCCTTCTTTTGGAAGGCGATGATCGCAGCGAAGACGCCGACCGTTTGGCCCTAATTGCCGATTTCGGCGTGCCCCTCAGCATTGGGATCGACCCCACATCGGAAGGCGCTTCTGCACGGGCCTATGAGTATTACGACGCCGGAGCGGAAATTATTGTGCTGTCCAGCTTGCCGGAAAACGCATCGCCGCAGGACGTCGAAGTGACCCTCGCTCAGTATCAAGTGAGCTTGCCAATGGCCGTCGCGATGATGGAATTGCCCTCCGAGACTGCCTCCCGTACAAGCCGCAGCCTGTGGCAACATGTTATCGCGATTTTGCACGATCGGGGCTATGGACTGGTGGCCGAGAATGTTGGCCTAAACACCGCCGTACAATTGGCGAGTAAAACGGGCGTGCCGCATGTGCAGGTTTTCTATGGGATCACCCCAGAAGAAACCCAAGACCGTCTGCGGACGATTTTCAATCGGGCAATATTCAGGGCGACGCAAAAAGGCGCGGCAGTTGTAACTGCACCCAGCGATGTGACCGCCCTGACGGCGCTCAAAGCCTGGGCCTTGGTGGACCGTCCGTCCTCGGTTCAAATCGCGCCAATCTCGGCTGTTTTGCTTGAGGTCGCGCCGCAGTAAATTTAGCGGTAAATCTAGGAGTTTCCCGAACGTGTGAACAGGCCAGCCCCTTCGGCTGCGGCCCGTATCGCTTTGGATTTATTGACAGTTTCAATATATTCGGCCTCAGGGTCGCTATCATAGACAACGCCGCCACCGGCCTGAATATAGAGCTTCTGATCCTTAAGCACAGCGGTGCGCAGGGCGATACACATATCCATGTCACCATTGGCTGCAAAGTACCCACAACCGCCGCCGTAAACCCCGCGTTTTTCCGGTTCTAGTTCGTCGATAATCTCCATCGCGCGGACCTTCGGCGCGCCGGAAACTGTGCCCGCAGGCATGCCCGCAAAGAACGCCGAGAGCGCATCTTGGTCGTCGGCTAACTCGCCAACAACGTTGGAAACGATATGCATCACATGGCTGTAATGCTCGACGATAAATTGCTCGGTCGGCTTAACTGTGCCGATTTTTGAAACCTTGCCCGTGTCGTTGCGGCCCAAATCAAGCAGCATCAAATGCTCGGCGAGTTCTTTCTTATCGGCCAGCAAATCGGCCTCAAGTTCGCGGTCCTCTTGCGGGGTTTTGCCACGAGGACGGGTGCCCGCAATGGGGCGAATGGTGACCTGTTTGTCAAACACCCGCACCAGAATTTCGGGACTGGCGCCGATGACCTGAAAATCGCCAAAGTTGAAGTAGAACATGAAAGGCGACGGGTTGGTGCGGCGCAAACTACGGTACAGCGCAAAAGGCGGCAGGGGGAAGTCTTGGGTCCAGCGTTGGCTTGGCACCACTTGGAAAATATCACCCGCGCGGATGTATTCTTTGGCTTTCTCGACCGCCTCTAAATACCCCTCGTGGGTGAAGTTCGATGTCAAATCACCAAGCTCGGCCTGCGTGCCCAAATCGCGGGATTCGCCCGGCATTTGGCGTTCCAAATCGCGCACGGCGTCCATCACCCGTTCGGCGGCTTGGGCATAGGCGGCGCGGGCGGATTGCCCCGAATTGGCCCATGCGGGCGACACGACAATGACCTCGCCCTTCACCCCGTCCAAAACCACCACCACGGAGGGGCGGATCATCACGGCGTCGGGCAAGCCAAGCGTATCAGGATTGACGTCGGGCAAGTGCTCCACAAGGCGGATCATATCATAGCCAAGATAGCCAAATAGGCCCGCAGCCGCACTTGGCAACTCGGGCGGCATATCAATGCGGCTCTCTTCGATAATTTGGCGCAGCGCGGTCAGCGGCTCTGCAGAACAGGCCGCAAACGCCTCGCGATCAAAGCGCGCTTCGCGGTTCAAGCGGCTGGTTTTTCCATCACATTCCCAAATCAAATCGGGCTTCATGCCGATGATGGAATAGCGGCCACGGGTCTCGCCGCCGGTCACACTTTCCAAAACGAAGCTGTCCTTGCGACCCTGTGTCAGCTTGAGCATGAGCGACACAGGTGTGTCCAAATCGGCGGCAAGGCGCGTGAAAACCACTTGGTTTCGGCCCGCTTTATAGCCCGTTTCAAAACTGTCAAAAGATGGCGTAAGGGACACGGGGAACTCCATAGAAAGAAAAAACGGCCCCGCAAAACAGGGCCGTTATCTGGTGGTGTTATTATTGTGGAAAGTTTGCATGTACAGAGTTGATCACAGCCTGGTTGATCGTCAATCCGGCCTCGGTGGTCAATTTTGCCGACAGGGAAATCAACACATCACTGGACATGGATTGAGCCATCTGTTGTTCCAAACTCTCCCGCAATGCGACGATTTCGGGGTCTTCCATGTCTGGACCACTGCGCCCGTTCATCCGCACCAAAATAACGCTGTCTTCATGGGGGAACGACGCAACTTCACCATCCGCAAGCGCAAATACGCGCTGCAAGAAATCGTCCGGCGTGCCGTCGATAAAGGCGGTGCGCGTCAAGCCGGTTTCAATTGTGATGTCCATGCCCATGGTTTCAGGGGCCTCATTGGCTTCGAACTCGGCCAAGAATGTGGTTGCCATTTCGGTGAGCGCGGCACGAATTTGAGCGTCGCGCCATGCGGCGGTAACCTCGGGGCGCACGTCAGCCAAGTCCTGCAAGCGGGGCGCAAGGACTTCGTCGAGACGCATGGCAAAAACACCGCCATCATCCAGCAGGATAGCCTTTTCAAAGTCGCCCGCATTCAGCTCAGCCGCCGCTGTTTGGAAGGCGTCATAGCTCGCCAAACCTTCGGTGACATCCTCAGACCAGTCGATAGTGCCCAACGTAAGATTGGTTTCATTCGCAAGATCTTCGAGGGAGTTTCCGCCAGCCAAAAGGTCGTCCAAATCTTCAAGACTGTCTTCAATTGAGCGTCGCGCCGCGTCTTCCACCAATTCTGTGCGCAACTCGTCGTTGGCGTCCTCAAAGGAGGTTTCGCGTGACGTCAAAATGGCGTTCATGCGGTACAAAGCTGGGCCGCGGCTGGTTTCCATGGGTCCCAAAATACCCGGTTCGGTCATAGCAAAAACGGCGTCTGCAGCATCGCCAAGATCGGCTCGAGTTGCATCGCCCAAGTCGATATCCGTGAGGGTCAGCCCGCGTTCAGTGACCAAATCACCAAAGGTCGCGGCGCCATCATCTAGACGGGTTTTTGCGGCCTCGGCGGCTGGGAGGTCAGGATAGGCAAGACGCTCGACCATCCGACGCTCAGGAACGATATAAATTTCCGCGCGGTCGTCATAAAGGGCGCGCAGGTCTTCCTCTGGCACCACAATCGTGTCGATCAAATCGGCGGGAGACACCCAAGCGTATGTGATGCGTTTCTTCTCAGGAAGGGTGAAATCCGCTGGGTTTTCAGCATGATAAGCGGTTAACTCTTCAGGGGTCGGCTCTGGAATGTCTTCTGCGAGGTTTGTTTCGTTCAAAACACCCCATGCAAAATCGCGGCGTCCGGCAATATATTCCATCGACAGATCGGCCAGCGATTCAGGAACCACAATACCCGTCGCCATGGCTTGCTGGTACAATGTACGCGCAGTTTCAACCCGCAGCGTATTTTCGAATTGCTTCTCTGAAAGGCCATTGCGCTGAAGGAAAAAATCGTAACCCGCACGGTCAAAATTGCCATCAATGCCTTGAAATTCTGGCTGGTCAAGCAACTCAAGCGCCACCTGTTCATCGCCGACGGAAAGGCCAAGGTTTTTCACCTCATTGTCGATGGCGGCCGTGGCGTAAAGCTGTTGGCGCAGGTTCTGGTCAATTCCGAATTGGTTGGCCATTGAAAGGGTCACTTGCGTGCCAAATTGCTCAGTATACCGGTTCAATTCACTGTTGAGGGCGCGGTAATACTCATCGGCGGTGACTTCGGTTTTGCCCACTTTGGCAACGGGGGTAGATCCACCGCCGAAATTCGTAATGCTAAAGCCCGCAAGCCCGACAATAAGCCCGAGAATTAGGATCCACACAAAGAACTGTGAGATGCCACGTTTGCCGCCAATAGCCATATTTTCCTACCCTTTTTCGCTTGTTGCAGAATGTTTAAGGGTTTGGTTCTACGGGAGCAAGGGCGTAAGGGCGCGGGAGCGTAAAAGGTTAGGGTTTTTGTGCCGTTAAACGTTCAAACAGCGACGTTATTCCGGCACGATCAACATTGGCGAAGGCCACGCGTACTTCGCGCGCTCCGTTTGGGTCGTTCGCAGGGCGGAACATCGTGCCCGGAAGCAAGAGAACGCCCGCTGTACTAACCAAGTTTTTGGCCAATTCGTTCGACGGTATTTGAAACGGATGGCGCAAATAGGCAAAATACGCACCAGCCCCCATGAGCTCCCAACCTTGTGCTTTTAACGCGGGGAAACCTTCGATGATCGCGGCGCGTCGATCCAAAATTTCAAGGCGTTCACCTGCGAGCCAATCGTCAAGGTTTTCGATCCCCCAGAGCGCGCCGATCTGGCCGAGTTGGTTGGGGCAAATAGCGACGGTGTCGAGGAATTTCTCGACCTCAACTAGAAAGCGCGGTGCGGCGATGATTGCGCCAACGCGATGGCCCGTGAGGCGGTAGGATTTGGAGAACGAATAGAGCGAAATGACCGTGTCGTCCCAATCGGGATCGTTCAGAAGGGTGTGCGGCGCGCCGGTTTTGCTGTGAAAATCGCGATAGGTTTCGTCGATAATCAGGGCGATGCCGTTTTCACGTGCGAGGTCGCGGAAACTGGCGATCAGCTCGGCAGGGTATTCGACGCCACCGGGGTTGTTGGGGCTGACTAGAACGATGGCTTTTGTGCGGGGCGTAAGCAGCGCGCGGGCCTCGTCGGGGTCGGGCAAAAGATCAGATTGCGCTGGCAGGGGCACGGCACGCACCCCCTGCATATCGCACCACATTTGATGGTTGAAATACCACGGAGTCGGGATGACGACCTCATCACCTTTGCCCGCCAAACAGGCGATCACTGCTGCAAAGGCCTGATTGCAACCCGATGTAATTGCGACATTTTCTGCGGCAACTTCGCAGCCATAAGCCTTGGCCCATCGCGCGGCAAGGGCGGCACGTAAATCCTGACGGCCCAAAACGGCACCATAGAGATGCGAGTCGGCTTGCGTCAAAATTGCCTCGGACATCGCGGCGCGCATTTCGGCGGGCGGGGTGTCCACGGGAGCGGCTTGGCTGACGTTGATCAACGGCTGGTCGGCGGGGAAGGAAACCCCGTCAAGCCAACGTCGCGCTTCCATTACCGGAGGCACAGCAGTGGATTCCATCAAAGGATTGAGGGTAAATTTCATGCTGTACCTTAAAAATTAATCTTTGCCGCGATAGGGTTGGACGTATTGCAATGCCATGTCCCACGGAAAGAAAATCCATGTGTCTTGGGAAACTTCGGTGATGAACGTGTCCACCATCGCGCGGCCTTTTGGCTTGGCATATACTGTGGCGAAATGGGCCTTGGGGTAGAGTGCGCGGACCAACTCAAGGGTGCGGCCAGAATCGACCAAATCGTCGACAATCAGAATGCCTTCGCCATCGCCCATCAGGGCCGCGTCGGGCGCTTTGAGGATTTCCGCCTTGCTTTGGTCTTGGTGGTCATAGGATTTGACCGAAATTGTATCCACGGTGCGGATGTCCAATTCGCGCGCCATGATCATTGCGGGGGCCATGCCGCCGCGTGTGATCGCAACAACAGCTCGCCAAGACCCGTCCACAGACCCCTTGCCGTCAAGCCGCCACGCCAAAGCGCGCGAGTCACGGTGGATTTGATCCCAGCTAATGTGGAAGCCTTTTTCATGTGGCAAACGATCGGTCATGGCAGCTCTTTCATGGTTGCAGGCAGATAAGGTAACTTATGTAAGGGCAATTTTTAGCCCTAAAGCCCCCAAGAGGCCACCGAAAATGCGATCAATGGTGCCTTTGAGGTTGAGATAATTGCGCCGCGTGCGTTCGAGAGAGAAAATCCGCCCCACAAGGATATTCCAAACAGTCTCGTTAAAGAAGACAATTGCGAGCAAAGCAGCGATGACAGTTGCGCCTGCGTCCGAAGGCACTGTCCCCAAAAAGATGGCTGCAAAAAGGATCGCGGGTTTGGGATTTGCCAACTGTGTGATCAACCCCAAAAGGACGCCGCGACCCAGACTTGGTGCCGTCACAGAGGTGCCTGTATTGAGGGGGGTATCGGCCTGTTTAAACAGTTTAATCGCCATATAAACGAGGAAAGCGCCGCCCGCGAGTTTGAAAACAGTCAATAAAATTGGTGCATACGCGAAAAGCAGCGACAGGCCGAATAAGGCCGCCGCCGCCCAAATAACGCCGCCGATTCCGATGCCGATGGCCACACCCGTTGCTGCGCGAAAGCCATGCGTGACTCCCGTGCGCGCCGCCATCAGGACCGAGGGGCCCGGACTGATAGCAGCCATAAGGTGCAGAAGCGCGACAGCGATAAAGGCGGCGAGTGTCATGGTTTAGCTGCCTTTTGTCGCGTCGATATCGGGCGCATCGACGGCTTTCATGCCGACCACGTGATAGCCCGCGTCAACGTGCAGATTCTCGCCCGTTGTTCCAGATCCAAGATCCGAAAGCAGATAGAGTGCTGCCTTACCGACTTCTTCTTGGGTGACATTGCGGCGCAGGGGCGAGTTCAATTCGTTCCATTTCATGATGTAACGGAAATCGCCAATCCCAGAAGCGGCCAGTGTTTTGATAGGGCCTGCAGAGATTGCATTCACGCGGATGCCATCTTTGCCAAGGTCTTCGGCGAGGTATTTCACCGAGGCTTCAAGTGCAGCCTTTGCGACACCCATGACATTATAATGTGGCATGACTTGCTCGGCACCGTAGTAGGTGAGCGTCAACATGGAACCACCTGATTTCATCAGTTTTTCTGCGCGTTGTGCAACGGCAGTAAACGTGTAAACCGAGATATCCATCGTCATGCGGAAGTTTGCCGCCGACGTGTCAACATAGCGGCCACGCAATTCGTTTTTATCCGAGAAACCGATGGCATGGACGACGAAATCGATTTCGCCCCATGCTTCTTCGATGCCTGCGAACATCGCGTCCAACGACTCGGCGTTTGAGGCGTCGCAATCAAAAAGCTGGGTCACACCCAAGGTCGCGGCCAGTGGCTCTACGCGCTTTTTAAAAGCATCCCCCATATAAGAGAATGCCAGCTCGGCCCCATGTTCAGCACAGGTCTTTGCGATGCCCCAAGCGATAGATTTGTCATTGGCGAGCCCCATAATAAGGCCACGTTTACCGTCCATCAGTTTCATGTGTTATCCTACGTTTATACGCCCCAAATTATACCTGCCATAAGCGATAGTCAGTGTTGCATCAAGTCTGTTGGCGTGCTCCAACCAATAGACCAGTCAGAAAACTTTGAGGCGACCATGAGCGAGACAAGAGATATTTTTGCGGGTGACGACCCTTTTGTGATTGCCCAAAGGTGGCTTTCCGAGGCGGAAACTAGCGAGCCGAACGATCCGAACGCCATTGCTTTGGCGACTGTGGATTCCCAAGGCATGCCCAATGTGCGCATGGTTTTGCTCAAAGAAATAGAGTCCGCTGGGTTCGTTTTCTATACGAATTACAACAGCGCAAAGGGGCAGGAAATCGCCCAAAGCGGTACCGCTAGTTTTGTGATGCATTGGAAGAGCTTGCGGCGGCAAATCCGTGTGCGGGGAAATGTAGAGCGGGAGGAGGGGCCACAGGCGGACGCCTATTTTACCAGCCGTTCCCTGAAAAGCCGACTCGGCGCATGGGCGTCGGATCAATCACAACCTTTGAGTTCACGATCCGCATTGGTCGCGAAAGTAGCAAAAATCACCCTCGCCAAGGGGACAGCCCCCGCGCGGCCCCCGTTTTGGGGGGGATTCCGCATTAAACCAACAGAGATCGAGTTTTGGGCGGATGGCGAATTTCGCCTCCATGATCGGTTCCGTTGGACTCGGGAAGACACTGATTCCGATTGGAAAATTGTGCGTCTCAACCCATAGTTTAGTTGACGTAGGGTTAACTTCTTCTAGACTACATCTCAAATTACCTCTTGTAACCTTGGCGGTGTTTGCCGAAAAGGACCGCGGGCAGGACATAATAAAAGGCGCCAAATAGGCGTATTGGGATGACAATAGAATTAGCAATAGGACGTATCGTTCATGGGTACGTGAAGTGGTTTGATCCTGTAAAAGGGTTTGGCTTTGTCGTCTGCGACGACGACGGGCCGGATATCCTTTTGCATGCAAACGTGCTGCGTAATTTCGGGCAAAGCTCTATCTCAGAAGGGGCTGAAGTCGAAATCGAGATCCATGATACCAGCCGCGGCATACAGGCCACGCGGGTTTTAGCCATCAAACCGCCCCAAAAAAACAGTGATACGGGCGAAGGGGATTCTGATTCGGTTGCAAGAGAAGCCGGTCCCTTACTTCCGGCGCGGATAAAATGGTTTGATCGCACTAAAGGATTTGGATTTGCCAATGTGTTTGGCTATCCTGAAGATGTTTTTGTACACGTGGAAGTGTTGCACCTTGCGGGGCTTGCAGACCTTCAACCCGGAGAAGCGGTTGCTATGCGGGTCGTGGACGGCGAGCGGGGCCAAATGGCCGCGTCCGTGACATCTTGGGAGGCTGTGTTATCCAGCGATTTAGAAACCTAACAACGTCTCGCATGTTTACACATGTTTTGCGCTTTACGGCGCCTTTTGTTCTGTCGGGGTTTATAGCTTCGGCGGGACTAGCCGATTGCAGCCCCACCACCGCCGAATTGCGCGGCCCATGGGGGCAGGCCCAGTTTCAAATCGAAATCGCTGATACCAACGAATCCCGTGCGCAAGGTCTGATGCACCGTACCGAAATGCCACGGATGTCGGGCATGCTTTTCCTGTATGATTCGCCGCGTCCCATGGCCTTTTGGATGCGAAACACATTGATTCCACTCGATTTGCTTTTTATCGCCCCCAATGGCGAAGTCTTGGCCATTCACGAGCGCGCAAAACCCTTGGACGAGACGCATATTCCCGGACCAGACGGATCAATCGCCGTTCTTGAAATAAACGGCGGCATGGCCGAAACCCTTGGAATTAAAGCTGGAAGCCAAATTCGTCACAGTTTTTTTGATCAATTTTCAACTTCTTGGCCCTGCAACGCGTCTTAGGGCTTTTCATTCCCGCGACTGGTGGTTAATAAGCCCTCAGTCGGGGCGTAGCGCAGCCTGGTAGCGCGACGGTTTTGGGTACCGTAGGTCGAAGGTTCGAATCCTTCCGTCCCGACCAATAAAAGCAATGACTTACATTGCTTTTCAACAAATCCCAGCAAGCCGTTTACATATACGGTTTACGGTTTCCTAATCATTTTGTTCTTTTCTTCGACGCAGATACTTGCGGTAACCGTATGAGTTCGTTGTGGCTTGCCAAGGTTTTCAGCAATGGTGACGGCGATTTTTTAACAAAGTGATTTTGGTGAAAGCGGCTATTCGCTATCATATGTACCAATGCTTGATATGCGGACAAAGCAGCCGTACGAGCGATGAGGCTCAAATGGCGCTTTCGGCCCTTTGTTGCCGTTCGCCTACCCTCGATAATGCCGCAGTGGGGCCCGTTAGACCGGACTTTCGCTGCGCCAGCAGAATCGAGTGATCGGTGAATTCACAGACTGCGGACAAAGCCGACACTAAGCGGCGATCTTCAATGTCTGCTTCCGTTGCCGACTGCCCATTAGGGCGACAAAAGTTACGCCATCCCTGAAACCAGCAAGGAATAGCCGATATATGCAATCGACAATACCGCAGCGGCAAACGCTGGTATACGAGCGAACGGAATTCCAGTGTAGTACAAAACGGCAAATGCCGCACGACCCAGAACGAATACATGGGCTGCCGTTTCCGCGCTTCCACTTTCTAGTCCGCTTATTGCAGCGGCGGCCAAAATGGGTACGCCATAAGCGGCGGCCTCAACCTGATTTTGATAGGCGTTCTTGATCCGACGCGCCAAGGGAGAATATTCAGTCGTCGTGCTTCTATTTGAGGAAAAGCCGTAGCCAAAACCTTGAGTGAGGTAGGTAAAATTGATTTCGATAAACAGCATCACGACTGTCAGAAGTCCGAATAGAACGAGTGCGGTAACAAAGACCATTGGGGTTTCCTTTTCTTAGAGATGAGCCGAATTGGCTCGGAGTATTTCATTCGCAGCACATAAACGCTTCACCGACCTTTGCCCTACTTGCGGCTCACGGGGATATGAAGGAATAGCGTTTTATCCGCACCTTTTGGCTGTGCGTCAGGTGAATAGAGTTCAAAATCCGGTTTTTCGACGTATTCGTAGTCGGATTTTGGAAGCCAACTTCCCCAAATGTATTTCATTGTCTCGGGCAGTGATGAGACCGGCCCTTCATGTTGGAAGACCGCATACAGATGTGATGGGATAACTCTCGCAATCATACCGTCAGGAATATTATCAAAATCGCTTACTTCGACGGCACAGATATAACTGAATCCGACTCCGTCTTCGCTTTCTTGATACTCCTCATAAATTCCAAACGCATCCCTGCCAACCCGATTTGAAATATGGACGACCTCTTCTCGAAATGCAGACCACAACGTGTCCATGTCCAAATCTTCTTCAGTATATTGGCGCGCGGTTCCGATGACCCTTACTTCGGATCGCACAACGATATTGGGTTCCATGACCAGCCGATTTTGAAGGTGATTCAACATATGCGGACTGAATTGATCCTTATAGATCAGTCTAAACGGGTCAGCATTTTCGCGATATTGCTCCGGTGTGGTCTTGAAGAGTTGTTTAAAGGCCCGCGTGAACGCCGCATGTGATTCAAATTGGCAGCTCAGGGCGATGTCCAAGATTGAACTCTCACCCTTGGCCAATCGCTGTGCAGCAATCGTCAGCCGTCTTTTCCGGAGGTATTCTTTAGGAGCATCGCCAACAAGTGAACGGAAAATTCGACAAAAGTGATAGGTCGAATAATGCGATGCTTTCGCCATGTCGTGAATGTCGATTGGCTCGAACATGTTCTTCTCAACGAAGTCGATGCTCCTAAAAATACGTTCCATCTGGCCTACCTATCCACCGCAAACGAATAAACGAATGTTGGAAAATGCTCGGTTCCGAAATGGTACGATTGCCAGGTATTCTGGGTCATTGACCATCCCATTGATGGCTTCCGCGCTCGGGAATGAAAACACCCCGATCATAGCGGGCTTTTCGCCTAAATCCATGACAGATTGGACCTTATAATTTGCAGCCGGTTCACCGCCATGCTTAGCCATGATGGCATATGATTGCGAGCCATACTTCTGCATGTCGTCGGCGTTGTCTGGGTTTGGCGTTGCTTCAACGACCAAAAATGCTTGAGCTTCCATGATGAGCCTTTCAATTTGCTTACGTCGGATTTGACTGATTGACTGCGCTTGAGCATGCCGACAAATAGTAAATACAACTCGGATTTCGGGGCTGCTTTGCATTCCTTGCTATTATTTAGAAGCAGGCATTCGCTGCGACGCAGAAAATCTGCACATTGGGCTCACTGCCGCCATTAGATCGTTTGCAGCATTCGTGGATTTGACCTCTTATTGAACGGCTGCTTTCGCCAGATTGCCCGAGAGCCCGCGCACTTGCAGCGAAAGTCCGCAATCCGCCCTTAATGTCGAATGCTGCGTTTGCATAACCTACCCGTTATCTATCCAATGATCTTATTATGCTTTGGGATTGCCTAAACTGTCTGACGTCAGCGCTTATGGGGCCAAATAGCGGTATTTGATAAGCGAACGCCGGACATCGCATACTTCAGCCAGATGGAAACACGAAAAGCGGCATGAACAGAAACCCGATGTATCTTAGCAATGCCGTAAATCTGTACTGAAAAGCAAGACCACTTCAGTAGGCCGTCTTTAGTTGCCGTTAATGATGAGGCATCAACGTTATCAAATTTGTTTTTTTGCAATACTCGTGTCGGTGACCAAATTCATCTCGGTGTTTGACCTGTTTTTCAAAATTTTGAGCTTCTAATCGTCTTATTCCACCGCGTTCAGGATTAGTGACAAATTCGGTGACAAGGTTGAATTCAGTGCTCAACCCAAAAAACCAAAAAGCCCTCTAAGTCACTGACTTAAAGGGCTTATTTTGGCTCCGACGGTAGGGTCTAACCTATTCTGTAACATATTGTTTTTAAGCGCCTATTTTATCCGTAATTTTGACAAACCGGTTCGCAACTGGTTCGCAGGCATAAAAGCCACGAATATGGCGCGCGCGCATTCTCATTACCAAGTTTTTTAGGCAAGTGGTTCTGGCCTAGCCTCTATTGGGTGGCGTTTCCGACGAGAGCCGCGCGAATCTCCTGCCTCATAATCACGCAGGTGCGCCAGTAATTGAACACGCCCCCCGCAAAGAATAGCACACTTCCCACGATGTATTGCCACGCTAGAAACGCGTCGATTGTCGTCCGGTCCGCCGGGTCATTCAGTGCCATAAGGTAAGGAATTGACGCCACCGCAAAGAGTGTCGAGCCGGTTACAAAGGTCAAGGCCGTCAAATTCATCAACTGCAAAGTGATTAGATCTTTCGCCAGTACGATCTCTAATACGTTGATGACCGCGCCCAGCACGAATAGCAGACTACCGATCACGAAACACCACGCCCCCGCAATGAATAACGCACCCGGTGACAGGAAGAGCAAGCTGCCTATGGTGAACAGCACGCTACCGGCGGTGTAGCTGAGCGCAGCCCAGAACTCTAGTTTGTCCCATACTGTTTTGACCCCAACAATTTCACGGAGATGACGCCGGACCTCGAACAGGTCGTGCCCCGTTACCAACAGGTAGAGCAAGGAGCCGCCAAAGAAGATCCACGCCCCTAGATCCGCGTAGGCGGCCAGCGCGGGAAGAAACAGGATGCTGCCAATGACAAAGACGATACCGCCAACAAGATATACGGCAGTATTAATTGTCTCCCATAGGAAATTCTTGCGCAGGTCCGCATTACTTGAAGTTGGGTCAGTCAGGCGAGGCCTATTGACGAAGAGATGGGGCATTCAATTAACCTCGGTACGTTGGGGCTGTGTCGGGTATGTACGGCGGCTCTAAGCCGTTCGTACAGCTTACAAACTAGCGGCGAATAGCAAAGAAGTCACGAACCGCCGATCTTGGTGTGAAACGCAACATAGGTCTTCTTTCCGCGTCTAGTAACGACTGCTGTATGCCAATGCCAATGCCAATGCCGAGACAGTGAGACGCTGAGACAGCGAGACAGTGGGAAACCTTTATTGATGGGGCCAATCCTTTTGCCTGGCTTGCTTTTGGTCGCATAGGTTTTGAGCTTGCGTTCCAACTTTGAGATG
>NZ_JBGFCF010000012.1:0-150025 GCF_041205445.1 Falsihalocynthiibacter sp. CO-5D18
CAGCATCTTCCTCACCGGCCTCGACCGCGCAGATCTCACCGCAAGCGACTTTGATTTCGTTTAAAGAGGCGCAATTGAATGCATAAAGGGGCGGGCTTAAGAGGCTCGCCCCTTTCGTTTGGGTGGGCGTTGGGAACCAGTCTCGCACTGCGGTATTCTTGGATTCTGTAGTGATGGTCTACAGCCCTGGTTTACACAAATGCGATAAAAAGTTGGGCCCGATTTTTGTTCTCCGACTGCAGGGAAAGAGACAGAATGCATCGCATTCCGCTTTCTAGAACATATGGGGCTCGTTACGTTAAGCTAAATCCCGTTTACATTTCACGTGTACCCTATTGATTTATAATCGAGGAAATTGGGCCCATTTGTAATAATTCTCTTTTTTTCTAAAGATTTAGGTGGTTATTGGTGCTGTATGTCGAAGTTTCGAATCCTTCCATCCCGACCAATTGGAACAATGACCCACATTGTTTTTCATCAAATCCCTAAATACTGTTTACACATAGGGTATGCCGTTTTCT
Source organism: Falsihalocynthiibacter sp. CO-5D18 (assembly GCF_041205445.1). Classification (NCBI taxonomy): domain Bacteria; kingdom Pseudomonadati; phylum Pseudomonadota; class Alphaproteobacteria; order Rhodobacterales; family Roseobacteraceae; genus Falsihalocynthiibacter; species Falsihalocynthiibacter sp. CO-5D18. The sequence continues at coordinate 522 of NZ_JBGFCF010000012.1, forward strand.
CCCAGTTTTGTTCTGTTCTTCGACGTGGATACTTGCAGTAACGGTATGAGCTCGTTGTCGCTCGCCACGGTTTTCTGCAATGGTGACGAGGATATTTGCAGCAGAATAATTTTGCTAAAAGCGGCTATTCGCTAATATTTGTACCAACGACTTCAATGACAGGTGATTTCAATCGGTCGACGCAATACTTTACTCTTTTTGGAAAGGTGGAGTGTAAATCAGGAAGTATCGGCGACGAACGTTTTATACAGATACGCAGAAGTCGGAGATGTGGGATCCCTCTCAGCCATGCAAGCATCGCCAGTCGGCAGTGGAGGGCCGCGCGGAGCGGGTGAGATCACGTTTGGCGCCGACACTTAATGATCGTGAGGAGATATCGAGGGGGCTGCGTGGAGAGATGTCTTTGCGATCAATTGCAAGATTCCTGAAACGATCAGCCGCCATGGCGCAACCAAAAAGTATCGTGCGGCACGATCAGATGCCGCAGCGTGGGCCCCATTGGCGACAGGTGATGGGCACAATCACCGAGAGGGGCTCACCGCGCAAAACCCTGCAAGCTGGCAGGCAATGCCTATCTCTGCCGCGCCATATCGATCCGTGACAGAGGGCCGAGATCGAAGACCGCGCAGTCCCGGGCCACAGGAAAGGCGATCTGATTGCAGGTTCCGAGAACAAGGACAGAAACAGCGTTACCCAAGCCTTGATCAAACAGTCCCGCAAGCTGGCCAAAGAGCTGTACCGCTCACTGACTTGGGACCGCGGATGCGAGATGGCCGAGTGTGAGATGGTCACCTTAGTGACGAAGATCGACATTTTCTTGGGCGCCCCACACAGCCCCTCTCATCGCTGCAAGCAGCGACTGCCGGGCAATGCATGGCAACGCGGTTCAAACGAAAATACCAACCGCCTGCTACGACAGTACTTTCCAAAGGGCACCGATTTGTCGATACATAATCAAGCAAAGCTGAGCGCCGTCGCAAGACAGCTCAACGAACGACCCCGAATGACGCTCGGATACGAAACCCCCGCAGCGCGTTTAAATGCATGTGTCGCGTCGACCCGTTGAGATCGCCGCCCATTTTACCTATCTTCTGCGATGCGGCCAAGGTCCGCTTCAATGACTTTGAGTTCCGCGCTATGATCAGAGGTACATGAAACAAGCCTGAAGGAAGGAAATGATTTGAGAATTCAAAATCCAGTAATTCGCCCCGCACAAGCGACGGATGCTAGTGCGTTGGCAGCCTGCATTGACGCGGCATATGCCCAGTACGCGGAGCGCATCTCTGATATGCCATCGGTTTCCGACGGGTGTGCGGACGACATTGCCAACAATCAGGTCTGGGTCGCCGTGCAAGGCGAGGAGGTTATTGCCGGTCTCGTTCTTGTTACCGGTGATGGATTCATGAAACTCGCGAACTTGGCGGTTCACCCCGATCATGGCGGGAAGGGCTTAGGACGCAAACTGATCGAGCTTTCAGAATGTGAGGCCAAGCGGCAAGGATTTAGTGAAATGCGTCTGAACACCCACGTCGATATGCCTGAGAATGTTCGCCTCTATCAGCACTTGGGATGGACTGAGATGGCCCGAAGCGGCAACACCGTCTCCATGAATAAGCGACTGGCGAATGACTGACGAGGCTACCGTACGGTCGGTCTGCTCTTTGCGTCCCAGCTCCGGAGTATGAGTATGCCGCCACAATCTACCTTGGTGTGCTTAGCGTTTCGTTTGGTGCGGTTTCAAATTGAGGTTGTGCGAAAAGCGGGCGTTGGACCAATTTGCAGCGAGGGGTAGCTCTCCGCCCTTTTTGTCGAATGCAGCATTAACAATAAGATTAATCAGGGTTGTTGCGGTTGGCGGCATCAAGGCTGACCTCAGGGTCGCGCCCTGGACGTGAGCGATATACTGGCATACTCCAACCATAAGCCAGCGCACCGCTGCGTGTTAGGAACGCCAAAATAAATCCTAGGCCGGCCGCCACAAATTGATCAACTCCGGCCCCTAGAATACCGACATAAGTCAAACCGCCAACCATCGCCGCAAGGAGATAGATATCTTTGCGCATCAAAACCGAAGGTTCGCTAGCCAAAATATCTCGAAACACACCGCCAAGCCCTCCTGTGAGTACCCCCATCACGACCGCTATCACTGGCGATCCGGTGACAAGCAACCCTTTATAGGCGCCAAACACGGCATAGGCAGCCAGCGCGGCCGCATCGAGCCATAACAACCAAAGGTAGCGCGACTCCAGAAAGTGCGCGATGAAAAACGTTACAACTGCTGCCACCGTGCAGACCAGAATGAACAGCGGTTGTTCAACCCAAAACACCGGCACTCCAAGTATGAGATCGCGAACGGTTCCACCACCTGTGCCAGTAACCATCGCCAAGAAAATGAAGCCGATGATATCCAACTGTTTGCGTGACGCCACCAGTGCCCCAGTCACTGCGAAAAGTGTGACGCCTATAAAATCTAGGAAAATAACAATGCTCATCCAAGCCTCATGTCTTGACGATTAAGTTCGTCGCTGGTGGATACACTAGAAGCTCCCCCCGCTCTCATCAATCGTGGTTTGACAGATTCGGTTAAGTTGCCGTCGGAAATGATTGCAGCGAAGGTCCGGAACGAGGCCAAAGTGCCGACACTCACTTGCAACGTGAATGTCGGCGTCTGGCTTAGGAGTATGCACCGTTAGAGTATGTCAGTTCATAGCTGTGACTGTAGAGTTCAAAGACGATCCCAAAAGGGTCTTCGACGTAGACCATGCGATATGGTTTCTCGTCGGGAAAATATTCGCGCACTGGCATGCGTTGTTTGCCACCGGCCGCAACAATCTTTTCCAGTAGATCTTCAAGGTTTGGATCCTGAATGGCAAAATGAAACATGCCGTGTTGTCTGAAGTTAAGGTTATCTTCTGGTGCCTTGTGTCCTTCAAATTCGAACAGCTCAAACCCGATGCGATCAGCCGTCGCTAAGTGCGCGATGCGCATGCGCCCCCAACCTTTGCCAAAAACGTCCGAGCACATCTGGCCAATGTCGCTATCGTCTTCGATAATGACAGTAGGTTCCATGATGACATAGAAGCCAAGAACGTCGCCGTAGAATTTGATAGCCTTGTCTAAATCCGGAACAGATAGACCGATATGAGAGAATGAACGTGGTGTCGGTTGCATGGTGTTTCCTTTCAAGAGTGTTGAAAGAGAATTAGATGGACTGCGCCCGCATTAAAAATTATCATTTTGTATGATTTTCATAATTTTTTGAGGCAGTCATGCTAAATGCCACGTGGTTGGATACCTTTACAACGCTGTGCGACGTCGGACATTTTACGCGGACGGCGGAGCTATTGGGGATGACACAACCTGGTGTTTCGCAGCATCTGCACAAACTGGCGTCCCAAGTCGGCAAACCGCTGATATCAAAGGATGGTAAGTCCTTTACGCTCACCCCTGCTGGTGAAGCCGTGCTGGCCATCGGCCTTGCGCGACGTCAGCAAGAGCGCGAATTGCAAGACACCATTCAAACTGATGATCCAGACGTTGGCGACATCAGCATCGGGTGTTCCGGCAGCTTTGCCATGTGGCTCTATCCGCATATTCTTGATCGGATGCAGCACGCGCCAGAGCTTGTGATCAGTGTTACGGCTGCTCCACATATGAGCATTGTGACATCCGTTCTGAATGGAGAGTTTGATCTGGGGGTCGTCGCGGAACCCATCAGCCACCCCCGACTGGACGCACATGAATTGGCCCGAGAAGAGTTGTGTTTGGTGGTTCCGCGACCCTTTTCTGGGCGAAAACTTGATCTTAATCAGTTAAACGAGCTTGGTTTTGTCGCGCACCCAGACGGGTATGCATATGCGGATGATCTTTTTTCGCTGAACTTCCCCAAGGACTACAAAGGCTCTGATCGCTTAAGAGTCAGGACTTTCGTCAACCAGATCGGCCAAATCCCAATTCCCGTTGCGCAGGGGCTAGGGTACACAATATTGCCAAAATCCGGCGTGGATGCCTTTGCTGAAAATCAGGAGTTGGCGATCATTCAACTTCCGAAACAACGGTACCATGATCTGTGGGTAATTTCCCGTAAGGGACGGAGCGACATCGCGCGTGTCGCGGCTTTGAGCGACTTCATTAGCCGTACGGCAACGGCTTTGAGATAACGTTACACAGGGGTAACAAACAAAATGGGTATTGGCCGGAACAGATAGGTGACGTTCAGATGAGTATATTGAACGGTAGCTTCGTCCGGCGATCTCAACTGGTCGACGAGACACATGCATTTAAACGCGCTGCGGGGGTTTCGTATCCGAGCGTCATTCGGGGTCGTTCGTTGAGCTGTCTTGCGACGGCGCTCAGCTTTGCTTGATTATGTATCGACAAATCGGTGCCCTTTGGAAAGTACTGTCGTAGCAGGCGGTTGGTATTTTCGTTTGAACCGCGTTGCCATGCATTGCCCGGCAGTCGCTGCTTGCAGCGATGAGAGGGGCTGTGTGGGGCGCCCAAGAAAATGTCGATCTTCGTCACTAAGGTGACCATCTCACACTCGGCCATCTCGCATCCGCGGTCCCAAGTCAGTGAGCGGTACAGCTCTTTGGCCAGCTTGCGGGACTGTTTGATCAAGGCTTGGGTAACGCTGTTTCTGTCCTTGTTCTCGGAACCTGCAATCAGATCGCCTTTCCTGTGGCCCGGGACTGCGCGGTCTTCGATCTCGGCCCTCTGTCACGGATCGATATGGCGCGGCAGAGATAGGCATTGCCTGCCAGCTTGCAGGGTTTTGCGCGGTGAGCCCCTCTCGGTGATTGTGCCCATCACCTGTCGCCAATGGGTCCCACGCTGCGGCATCTGATCGTGCCGCACGATACTTTTTGGTTGCGCCATGGCGGCTGATCGTTTCAGGAATCTTGCAATTGATCGCAAAGACATCTCTCCACGCAGCCCCCTCGATATCTCCTCACGATCATTAAGTGTCGGCGCCAAACGTGATCTCACCCGCTCCGCGCGGCCCTCCACTGCCGACTGGCGATGCTTGCATGGCTGAGAGGGATCCCACATCTCCGACTTCTGCGTATCTGTATAAAACGTTCGTTGCCGATACTTCCTGATTTACACTCCACCTTTCCAAAAAGAGTAAAGTATTGCGTCGACCGATTGAAATCACCTGTCATTGAAGTCGTTGGTTCAAATTAGTATGACACTCGCTTCCCGTGTCAGGTGGACGTTTGCCTTTCCAGCATTTCTCGCAGTTCTGTCTCCCACTTTTCCGAAACGTCGGAATCGAAAATGGCTCCGTGATCAGCACTCAGTGCCATAAAGTTCGCCGTCTTCAGAACCTTCTTCCACGCATCTTCTCCACCCTGCTTTGGTGTGAATACCGCTAAAGTTTGCCCCGTGTATGGCTTCGCAATATACTCTCCAGCCTTCCTTCGTGCCGAATACCAGAAAACAGGCCAGAGTTTCTTTGGCAAAAGGCTTTCTTGAACAAGGTTGGGGTAGCGGCGATGAAGGTGGAATATTTGATACATCAACCAGTTCCCACCGCGGATCATTTGAATCGGTCTATATAAAGATGTGATCAATCCAGCGAGCCCGTGCCGACGAATACGGCCCATGCTGTTTCGGCCGTATTTGGACATTTGAGATGCTGCACTTTCGTGATGGGCGACCATTTCTGTCCCATCGCTAGATGTGCGTGAAAGCTTAAAGGGGTCAAGGATTAAAAGCTGTTCGACATCTCTCCCAAGCGCCTGCAACTGCTGTGCTATCTCAAATGCGACCAAGGCACCAAACGAGTATCCCGCAATCCTGTAGGGCCCCTGTGGTTGCAATTTTAGAATACTCTCTATGTATGTGGCGGCAAGTTGCTCGACGGTCTCCATCTCGACCATTCGCCCGCCAGTCGCCCAATAGGCAACCGCATAAAGCGAGCATGGAAGACGCCAACGGTGGGCCATTTTCAGATCAACGCCAACAAAGAATACCGGAGTGGTTTCTGGCCGTTCGACCAAAGGGAAAATGAAACTGCTGTCGGAGCGCACAAACTGCTTGGCCCGGATTTCATCAACCATGGCAGCAAAATCACGCAGAACCGGAGCCTCGAAAACCAGTTGAGACGGCAAGAACAATTCCAGTTTGTGCTCCAATCGCAAGCTGATGTTCACAGCGGCAAGGCTGTCGCCACCGATTTCAAAAAAATTCGATTCAGGGCCAACGTTAGGGTCGCGCATTGAGCGGCCCCAGATTTCGGCGACAATCGCTTCCGTTGCCGTCATATTGCTTTCAGCTACGCTCGGCAGAGACGTAATCGCTACCTCGCCTTGAAGAGCACGGATCGCCGCACGGTCAACTTTAGCGTTTTTTGTTATCGGCAACCTATCCAGCACAAGATATTTTGCCGGTATCATCGCTTCTGGGATTTGAGCTTCAAGGTGTTTCCGGACTAAGAACAAATCTGGTTGTTCTTCGCCATCAAGGACGATGGCAGCCACAATGGCGCGCGTGCGGCTCTCGGTTTCAAACCAAGTCGCGGCGGCTTGGGCAATACCAGCTTCGTTCTCAAGCAGAACTTCGATCTCTCGCGGCTCAATGCGGCGGCCCTGTATGCTAATTTGATCGTCAAACCGCCCCTTGTACGACAAAAATCCCGCAGGACTTCGAACGACCCTATCACCAGTTCTATAAAAACGCGTGTCTCCTCGCAAAACAAACCGCTCTTCTGTCAGATCAGGTCTATTTCGATAACCTCTCGCAACGCAGATATCTCCGAGCAACAACTCACCTTCGACGCCTTGTGAAACCAGATTGCCATATTCGTCTTCGATGCGCACCGATACGCCATGAAATTCACGCCCAATTGGCGCTGAGATATCAATCAAATTCTCCGCCGCCGTATGCTCCAGTAAATGCCCCGTTGCCCAGACCGTAGCTTCCGTTGGGCCGTACATATTCCACGCTTGGTCTGCATATCGCGCTATTGTTCTTGCCATCGACGGGGTGACCGCTTCTCCTGCGCTGACGGCAATCCTCAGTCTCGGAAAATCCGGAACATAATCGAGGATAACGGACCAAACGGAAGGGCCGGTGTGGATTGCAGTTACACCTTCTTCGCGGACGAGACGCGCGATTTCCCTCGGTTTTAGGAGTGTCGACTTATCACGCAACAAAATGTCGGCGCCGACGATTAACGGCAAGAAAAACTCGATCACCGAAATATCGAAAGCCAGCGTAGTGACGCCCAGAAAGGTATCCTGCGAGGTGAACTCAAACAAATTGCGCGCCTCAACCAAAACATTGGTCATACTGTGGTGTTCGACTTCCACAGCTTTCGGCGCGCCCGTACTGCCTGAGGTGAATATCACGTAGGCCAGATCAGTAGAGGATGGCGGCGGTGGTAGGTTGAGGTCAACGCTCCCAATTGCATCCACATCGTAAAACTTGATCTCGGGGCCCCCGCCGGAACTCAGCTTTTCGAAGGTTTTTCGGTCGCCAATTGAGCGGCGGCATCCGGCAATCTTCACCATCGCCGATACCCGTTCCGGCGGTTCTTGAAGGTCGATCGGCAGATAGGCTCCGCCAGCGCGCATAATGCCCAGAAGTACCGCCGGAAGATCAGCCGTTCGCTGCATGAACACGGCAACAGGCTCTTCCCGCTCAAGGCCGTCGGCGTGTAACGCGCTCGCGACCTTGAACGCAAATTCCTCGACTTGCGCGTAGCTGCGCGTGCCATCACTTGCCCGGACGGCGAGAGCATTTGGGGTTTGTCTGACCTGAGCGGAAAAGAGATCGAAAACAGTTTTTTCCAGTGCAAACGGGCTGTCATCACGCATGTTCGTCTCCGGAAATATGTTGCAGCTCAACGTAGAAATCTACTGGAGGTTCCCAATGGTAGGGCCCGCGAACCGACGGGCCGTCGTTCACTGGCAGCACACGGTAATTCCCAACAAGGCATGTTAGAAAACGCGCCCCCAGAGCGACCGACACAGAGGCAAGCGGGCATTGATGATGGTCCAGTCCAAATGGGGAATAGACGTTAGGCGAGGGCGCGTTATTCATGAAACGAGAGGGTGCAAAATCGAACGGATTTTCAAACTTATCGGGCAGTTTATGGGATTCCCACATGCAAATGCGAACCCGCCAATCTTTGGGGAACTTAAAACCTTCGAAGGTGAAACCTTGCGTGATACGACGAATGAGCCGCTCGCTTTGATCAAGCCTTAGAGTTTCGAGCACAAAGGCGCGCGAAAAACTTCGTGCCGTTTTAGCATCGGCCTCATTGCGGATTTGGTCACTGCTATGACCTGACAGGCCTGCGTTTTTGCAGATCCACAGAAACAAGCCAGCCATATCGTATCGTCCAATCTCGACCATATAGATCAGGTTGCCGAGCATTGTGCTGTCAAGCTGGCCGTTATTATTTATCGTCGATATCACGCAGTCGTCAGTTTCCCCAACATCTGTCGCAAGCAGGGTGCCCAACTTGGCCACAAGCGCATCAAATGCAAGCTTCTGATTATCGCCCACATTCCATACAACTCCGTGGGGACCAAGTCTTTGGAAGAGCTGGCAAACTTCTGCAAATTCCACTGTTTCAGGGCGCAGGCCAAAGAACAAACGGATTAGAAATCCTGTGGAAATTTCGGAAAGCGTATCGTGGAGCATTGACGCCGCGTCGTCACCTTCAAGATTGGCTTCCGAGTACTTTTGAAGCGCAGCTAAAGTGAGTGCTCTGTAATCTTCTTGCGTACCTTCCGCGCTCATAGCACTTACGGCCTTGGTCAAGGCCGCTCGATAGTGAATGTGCTCGTTTCCGGTCATGTGGCGCATGAAGCCAGCGGCCACTACAGGCGTAATGTCGATATTAACCGGCTGCAAACTTTCTGCATGCGTTTTCAAGAGCGCACGACCAAGCTCCAGACCAACAACACAGATCTGGGGTCGGTCTTCTTCTTTTATTTTAAATATTGGTCCATGCACTGCGGAGAGATCAGAAAGTATAAACCTATTGGTTCGTTCGAGTTTTTCCAGATCTTCAAGTTCACCGTGCGGAATACGGTTTCGAAGGCGGTTTCCAAACCGCGAAAGAATGCTCACTTATTCCTGCCCCCAAGTTGCAAAAGTATGAAGGTGTAATTCTGTCAGAGTGTCGCCGATTCTGCTATTAAGTTGTTGGTCCCTTGTCTCTGTGCTTAGCGATTGGGATGAGCCCAAAACACTCTTTTATCCAATCAACCAATTTAGCCGGCAATTCTATAGCCCGCGCGTCCCGCAGACAGAGTGATCAAAGTTAACGCACAATAAAAAACTTGAAAAGATTCAGGAGCATAGCTGAGCCTAAACTTAGGAAACAACGCAATTCAGTGAATTGTATAATTATCAAAACAGAAGGCATTTGTGCGTGGTGCAGCGAATGTCCGGTTCCCGCCCCTTAGGTCGAAATGTGCTCGGTGCGGAAATTGGCCAAATCACTCACCCATCAACGTCGTGAACGGCCTTAACCGGCGACTGGTGATTGGTGCAGCATTTTTGTCGGTTGAAACCTCGGCGTGCGGACAAACCGACGTTTGACCGAGAGTTATCTTATGTCCGCTTAGCCTCATGGTGGAACACCCTAGGGTCACCGTGTTTCGAACAGTGTGTCTAGGATGGGGCAATCAGGCACATCGCCTTGGCTGCACTCTGCGGCCATTCCAACAAGGGCTTTCTCTAATTTCCGCAGCCCTTTGATCTTTTCGCGCACTGACGCCAAGTGCCCAACGGTCAATCCATGCACTTCACCACATGTGAAATCTTGCCGGTCCACCATTTCCAGCAGTTGGCGGATTTCATCAATGCTGAACCCAAGTTCGCGGGACGTTTTGATAAAGGACAGCCGCTTGAGCTGGTCGTGGTTGTATTGGCGATTGCCACCTGCCGTGCGATCCGGCTTCGGCATGATGTCGATGCGTTCATAGTAGCGAATTGTTTCAATATTCACGCCGGTTCGCTTGGACATTTCGCCAATGGGATACCCTCGCGCATTCGTGAAGTCGGACATCGAAAAAACCCCTTGTTTCTGTAGTGGCTACAGACCGCATCTTACATGAAGAAACCTGAATTGCGAGGGCCTGCATGACTGACACCATAGACGCTGACCTAAACCAGAGCGACCCTGACAGCCGAAAGGCGCGTATGGTTGCTGCGGGCGGCATTCTTGGCGCTCTTGCCGCCTCTACGTGCTGCATTGTTCCGTTGATCCTATTCAGTCTTGGTATATCCGGTGCATGGATCGGCAATCTGACGGCCCTTGAACCGTACAAGCCAATCTTCATTGTGATTACGCTGGGGTTTCTCGGCTACGGCTACTGGATGGTTTACCGCACGCCCAAAGCCTGTGCCGAGGGTGACACTTGTGCCCGCCCACTTCCCAACCGGTTGGTGAAATCCGCGCTGTGGGCATCAACATTTCTTATCGTGATCGCGCTGTTCTGGAATTGGATCGCGCCGGTCGTTGCTCCCATTCTTCTTGGTCTTTGAAAGGACATACAATGAAACTCCACACTTCCGTTTTGGCCCTGCTTGGTTTTATGGCCGCCAGCCCTATCTTTGCGGCTGAGCAAACAGTGACATTCTCTGTTCCTGGTATGACCTGCGCAAGCTGCCCCTTTATCGTTGAATCTGCGATGGGCGCCGTACAGGGCGTTAATTCAGTGAGCGCAGATTCTGACACGCGCACAGCATTTGTCGTCTTTGATGATGCCATGACCAGTGCAGATGATATCGCACGCGCCTCTACGTCTGCGGGTTATGAGGCTGAGCTTGTACCCAACGACAGTAATTCGTGAGCGTAAATGAAAGATAGACTACTTAAAATGGGCATCGTCGGCACGCTTATTGCAGCGCTGTGCTGCTTCACTCCCGTTCTGGTGGTGCTTTTCGGCGTCGTGGGCCTTTCGGCTTTCGTCGGCTACCTCGACTACGTTCTGTTGCCCGCCTTTGCCATATTTGTACTGATCACGATTTTCGCTGTCCTCCGCCGTGCGCGGAAAATCTGAACTTGAAGGACCAACCACATGCTTGATTCACAGAACACAAATGGGGTTGATACCGATACATTTGACCTCGCTGTCATTGGTGCTGGCTCGGCTGGATTTTCCGCGGCGATCACCGCAGCGGAGGATGGAGCACGGGTTGCTCTTATAGGCTACGGAACCATCGGTGGCACTTGCGTCAACGTCGGATGCGTCCCGTCTAAAGCGATGATCCGTGCGGTCGAAACACTTCACGCAGCCAAAGGTGCCGCCCGCTTTGACGGCGTGGAGGCCACGGCAAGAGTGACGGATTGGGCGGCAATGGTGGCCCAAAAACAAGCCTTGGTGGATGATTTGCGCGTCGCAAAATACGTTGATGTTCTGCCAAACTATGAGGGCATTACGTACATCGAAGGTCAGGCAAGCTTCGCGAAAGATGGTTCCTTACACATTGGCGGTCGTACCATTTGCGCGCCAAAAATCATCATCGCAACGGGTTCCTCCCCGCATGTTCCAGATATACTCGGACTGGACGGTATCGATTGGCTGGACAGCACTTCGGCACTTGAACAGGAGCAACTTCCAAAATCGCTGATGGTGATGGGCGGCGGGTATATTGGCGTTGAGCTTGCTCAGATCTTCGCCCGAGTTGGCGTCGCAGTGACTATTGTCACGCGTCGCGGTTTGCTGCCAGAGGCTGAACCCGAAGTCAGCGCGGCCCTGACGAAAGCCTTCGCCGATGAAGGCATCAAAGTGCTGGACGGATTGTCATATGATAGATTTGAAAAGTCGGACGAGACTGTCATCCTTCACGCCAAACACAATGGCGTCGCAGTCGAGATCAAAGCCGAAAAGCTGATGCTGGCGACAGGCCGTGCCCCAAACACGGGTTCTTTGGCGCTTGATGTCGCCGGTATCGACACGAATGCACGCGGCGGAATTGTGATTGATCCTCAAATGCGCAGCACGCGGGACGGCGTTTATGCCACAGGCGATGTGACGGGGACCGATCAGTTCGTCTATATGGCCGCTTATGGCGCAAAGCTCGCGGCCAAAAACGCGATGAACGGAAACACACTGAGCTATGACAACAGCATCATGCCTGCTGTTGTTTTCTCTGACCCACAAGTGGCCAGTGTCGGCCTTACCGAGACGCGAGCTAAGACATTGGGATATGAGGTGGTCACATCTGTCCTTGGGTTGGAGCATGTACCACGTGCTTTGGCTGCGCGTGACACACGTGGGCTCATCAAGTTGATTGCGGAGAAGGAAAGTAAGAAGCTCCTTGGAGCGCACATCATTGCCCCAGAAGGCGCAGATAGCATTCAGACGGCCGCCATGGCCCTCAAAATGGGCATGACCTACGACGATTTGGGCGCGATGATCTTTCCCTACCTCACAACCGTCGAGGGGCTAAAACTGGCCGCGCAGACATTCGAAAAGGATGTCGCAAAGCTATCCTGTTGTGCGGGGTAGTACATTCATCTTCCAAGCACTAAATTGTTTCATCTTCGCGTTAGCAGACATTGGCAGCGACGCGGAAAAGCTAAGCTATGGGCTCACTGCCGCCGTTAGCAGCGTTTGCGCATCGAAAAAACTGGGTCGCAGCCCCGAGCGTCCTCTTTCTTCAGGTTGCCCAATTTAGTTTGCGAACGCAGCGAACAAACGCTCTCCGCCCATATTGTCTTTGTCGTGATCGGCCCAAAGGCCCCGTTCATGTCAGTTACATTAGACATAGCATTCTATTCCAGCAATAATCAATTTTATGCATAGGATGGGGGTTTTCAGTATGCAATTTCAAAAACTAATTGCTGACGAAAATGGCGAGAGTCATTGGATGGATGTCAGCGTCACATTGACAGAACGCAGCTTTGCGCCACCAGCTCAAGCTATAGAAATATCAGAGCCAGAACGCGTGAAACAGGCTATGTTTTTGAGGCTGCGGTCGGGATGGAATGAACCAATTCATCCAACACCCGTCGCGCAAAAACTAGTGTGTCTCGCGGGCACAGTAAGAGTGACGGCCAGCGATGGCGAATTCCGCGACATTGGCCCGGGTGACGTTTGGCATATGGAAGACAAGCATGGAAAAGGTCACCACACCACGGTGACCAGCAAAGAGGACTTTGAATCCATTATCATTCAATACGAATAACGCTCCCCTAGATCAGTCGAAACGGCGGAAAAGGCCGCCCGAAGACACTAGACGTCGAAATGCTTGAAGGGCCGTTTTTTATGGCCGCGCTGCGCCATCGCGGGTTCAAGCCAAACGCGGGTCAGCGACCTGTATGCATTGCTTTGACTCCAGTCGCGGCGGTCCGCTTAGGCTCCCGAAAGGTCCACGTGTCATGCATTGGGATGACATGTGGCGGCACGAGTATTGACTATGATGAAGTGGCAACAAGGAGAAACTCATCATGGACTTCAATCAAATAATATCCGCTCAACGCCTTCCCAACAATCAGTTCCGCTTCGATCAGGACGCGATGGAACGCTCAATTTTGCGCGCCGAGGAACGCCGTGTGCAACGGCGTGCAGCGTGGCAAAGAATGCGCGTATTGGGTGGCACAGTTGCCCAATACTCGCGTTCGATTGCGATTTTGAGCCTAGGTAAACGTCACAGTTGAGGTAAAGTCATTTTAACCTCCTGCCACATGGGATGAAAGCGTGCAGTTGGCAAACAAGTGGAGCCGATCAATGCCTTTTACAGATGAAGAGGAAGAAATTCTTACCTTCCTGCGGTCGGAACAAGAAAGCTATTACCACGGCGACTTTGATGCCTTCGTCGATCATTGGCATCACGGGCCCGAAGTGCGGCGCATTATATCTGGGCCGCAAGTCGGTACCCGCATTCATTCTGGCTGGGATGAACTGCTCCTTCGTTTTCAAGAGGGCTTTCGCCAATTTCCGCAAAATTTTGAAGCGCGTGATTTACTGCGGTGGGAAAATATTCAGTTTCAAATAACTGCTGATATGGCATGGATTTCCTATGATCAGATTGCAGTTAAACACGTTCCGAAAATGCATGTTTCGCCGATGTCGCATGAAGTTAAAATCATTCAGAAATTTAAGTGCTCTTGGAAGATAATATGCTTGATAGTCGTTGTTCCCGGAATTCGCCGCGAGGATGTTCCGCTCATAGAACTCGCTGCAGACGGGCGTGTTGCTCGCATCAATAAGTTGGCCAGCGAGCGGCTAGGGGCTCATTCTGGGTTGGTGGTTTCAGGCGGAAGACTTCATGCACGGATTAGGAAATTTGACGCAGATCTTCACAAGGCAATTGAACGCGCAAAAAACCGTCTCGCAACAAATCTGCCACGCGGCTTTCAGAGTGAACCAGCCAGTATTGTCCCAATTGGCGAAAACGAGGCTGGCCATCCTATTTTTTGCTGGATCGCGACCGAGCAAGAGCGGGTGTTGATATCGTTTGATGATGAGTTTTTGTTACGTGGGCGATTGGAAGCTGCGGTCCCAACGTTCGGACTTTCGCCCGCGCAATTGAAACTCGCTGAGTTACTCGCTTTGGGACAAGATTTGGGAACTGCAGCGTTGGAGCTTGGGGTTTCGATAAATACTTTGCGCACTCAAGTTAGGCGAATGTTTGAAAAGACCGACACCCATAACCAAGCCGCATTGCTGTCACGCTTGTTAAACTCGCAAGGTCCGGACTGAAATTTGTTTGCTGTTCTGGGCGACGGCTCTATTCTGGATAACCGACGTTAGTGCATGAGAAATCGCTGCGATTTTTCACCAATGTCTGCAATGACGGACTGCGCCGCAGCATTTGATATTGTCGCAAACGGCGGCACTGGGCCATTCGCGACATTAACGGGCGAGTGATTTGGCCCAATTTCTGCACCACGCACTTTTCGACTTAAAGAGCGGGAACGAGACGCGCGCCGCATAGCGCACGGAGATATCCATTTTACAAGCAGTGAGGTGGCAACACTAACTGGTTCTGATTTAGTGCACCAGTTTACCACACGACCTTCGTGCATGAATGCCCGCGCTTACCCATTTTAAATATCCAACGTCAGAGTTTCAGTGGGAATTGAGGTGCAAAGCAACGTTCTCACACGATCTTCGCCTTCTTCCCCGACAAGCCGTTCGGTCGCCCCAGCTATCACGTTGCACTGGCAAGTGTTGCAAATGCCTGCGCGACAATGCGAGGGCGTAATGACACCGCGTTTTTCAGCGAATTCAAGTAAGGTGCCGTCTTGCGGTCTCCAATAATCGGTGATGTTAGATCTGCTCAGAGTAACTTTGATTGGCGGTGAAGGGGCTATTTCCCGCATATTTACTGTAACACTTGAGGAGCAAAATGAATCGCGGAAAACCCGTTCCCTTGGTATATTCGCCGCTTCTATGTGGTCATCCAAACTTCTAACAAACCCGTTGGGCCCACAAATATGGATATCGGCTTGAGCTATATTGGCCTGTTCAATCACGGCGTGACAATTTGGGCGTCCGTGATGTGCCGTTCTCCGGTCGCCCGTATTTTGCGTAAGATAAAGATGCAATTCGATATTTGGTAATGCCGCCGCAGCCTGTTCAATTTCGTCCCACAGTGCCAATTTCTCCGGATCACGCGCAACGTGATGCACAACTATAGGGCCGGCGTATTTTAGCACTGCGAGCGCGCTTAATTTTGCAATAATCGGCGTGATGCCGATGCCCGCGCTCACAAAATGAATGGCCTTGCAAGGATCGCGCAGAGTTGCCTCACCAAAGGGGCCTGTCAACGTGACCATATCGCCTGCAACGAGGTTGTGCATGGCCTGTGACCCAACACCGATGTCACGCTTGACGGTGACACGGAGTTTGCCTTCTTGTACTGGCGAGACTGTATAACTCCGCCAAATTCTCTCGCCGCCCAGACCATGAATGCGGATATACTGACCTGCTTTGAAATCGCTGAGCGCGCCGATGTCCGAAAGGCTGTCCTCGATCCAAATGGATTTTATATCTTCGGCTTCATGGCGTGTTTCACAGATAGTCGCGGGCCGTGGCCAATGCGGCAAAGACGGGGCGGTGGAAACGGACGCGGCCTTGCGGACCGCAGATTGGCCTGCGCTCGGCGTGATCTGAGCAATAGCAGGGGTGCCTATCCGCCCAGTATTACGAACCGATGCGTAGACGCCGCAAAACATGTGGCCAAAGTGCTGTTGCAGTGCGGCTGGCATATTTACGTCAAGCTCACCCGTGTCGACATTCACTGACGTCGTTTTGCACCGATCAATTGGGCGTATAATGTCAATCCGCGCGTCGCCGATCTCAAGAGACTGCCCCAGCCAGTGAAATTCCGCCCAAGGCTCCGCGCGGACGTAAATGTTTGCCCGAAACTGCAAGGGGGCAATAGGCCTCTTGAGAGTTTTCGCAATTTCCTCGATGGTCGCAATATTGATGATCGAGAGTGCAGCGTCGGGATGGTCCCAATATCCGCCGCCTTCTTTCCTGCGATGCACCGGCGTCTTCTCACCAAAATTTGTTGCTAAATTGACCAAACATTTGCTGTCTTCATCAATGTGCTCAACCAGCAACTGTGGGGACGTCAATCTAAGCGTTTCATCCAGCACATCGAGTTGGTAGCGCGTTAGATCTGGGCGAATACTCATGCGTTGAAATGCTTGGCAGGGCGTCCATCCCCCCGCAGGTTCAACATGTTGCGAGTTGAACCCAAGTGCAAGCGCGCGATCGCCAGCGATCCCTTGGCCCACCTTGAGATCAACGACTTCCAGACGCTGCGCAGGAAATCCCTTGAGCGGGTAACGATAGAGGTCCTCGATCATAATCACGATAACACACCCTCGGTGATGAGAACCAATGCGCGCGCATTTTTCCCAAGTTTGGCTTGCTCAACGGCGGCAAACCCTGCAGCACCCGAGGGCGTCGAGTATAAATTATAGGAGCAAAGATCATTGACCGCTGATTGCGCCTGCGCATCTGTGATCGTCGTGAAATGATCTGCTTTCTCACGCAAAATTTCAAATCCCAACATTGAAGCGGTTTTGCAATCCAGGCGCCCCATGTTGGAAACAGGCCCGGACACCTCGACAAGCCGGCCAGCTTCCACACTATCCCGCAGGCAAGGCGCGCGATTTGGTTCGACCACAGTGATGTGGGGCTGAACGGACCAATTTTTGCGGATCATATATGTGATCGCACCCGCCATGCCGCCAACGCCCGCTTGCAAAAAGACATGGCTCGGCCAGTCGCCCTTTTCCTCAAACTCAATCCGCATTTCCTCGGCAATGATCGTATAGCCTTCCATCACCAAACGAGGGGGCTCAGTATATCCTTCCCACGATCCGTCGGCCAAATGGATGCCGTCTCTTCGCGCGGCCTCTTCAATGGCGGATTGCACGCTCTGCTCATAGGTTTCGCCAGAGATAACCACCTGAGCTCCCAGAGATTTAAGCCGCACAGCGAAGGCCTCGGGCACGAGTGTTGAAAGATGAATTCGCGCCTTTGCACCAAACAACTGCGCACCGGCGGCAACTGAAATCCCATGATTTCCGGCGCTCGCACAAATGAATGTCATGCCCTTGGCCTTTGCATGAAAATCCGCCAGAGGGCGGCCCCAATACTCTTCGTCCCCCATGATCAACCGCGCAACCGCATATGCGCCGCCAAGAGCCTTGAACGAGCCAAGGCCCATACGGCTTGTTTCATCTTTGAGCAGGAGAGGTGTCTGGGACAGGTGCGCTCGCACCAAGGGAGATGGCGCATAGGCTGGCCAATGCTTCAGAAGATGGGACGGAGAAGCGGGGCAAAGTGCGAAAGTTGAATGTTTCATAGAGGTAATATATCAAAGACGCGTGATGGCTAATGATCATAATTCAAATATTTATGGGAAAACTTTTCAATTTTAGATAAGGGACCGCACGATGAAGATCGATAAGGCCGATGTCGTTATTTTAAATACTCTTCAAGAAAACGCACGTACGAGTTTAGATAAACTTGCCCATCTTGCAGGTCTATCGACGGCTTCCGTGCAACGGCGGTTAAGAGCTTTGCGCGACTCTGGTGTCATCGTGCGGGATGTGTCGATTCTGGACCCGAGTAAGCTTGACCAACACATGAGTTTTATCGTGATGGTCGAGCTAGAGCGTGAGCGTCGCGACCAAATTGACCTTTTTGTCCGCCAAACCCTGAATGAAATCTTGGTCCAGCAGTGCTATTACGTAACAGGGGAGGCCGATTTCTGTCTTATTTGTACTGCGAAAGATATGCATGAATTCGAAGAATTGACGCACCGATTGTTTTTCGAAAATTCGAACGTACGACGCTTTCGAACCTCCGTCGTTATGGGGCGCAAAAAAATTGGTTTAGAAGTGTCTTTGGAAAACTTTGGATAAACGATATTTTGTTTTGACCGATTTCGAAAGTTGCAAAGCGGTCTTCCAACAACAGGAATCCGAAGGTCGGCTAAGGGCCAAGGCTTTGTGAAAACTATTGAGGGTTTGGAAAAAAACGCCGGAAACTGCCCGATTTTGGTGCTCTCTGGACGAGCGGAGCAACGCGAACGTCAATCCAGCGACATCGGTGTCGAGCAAGGCGTTACAATTGCCAAAAATTTGTAAAAAGACGGATGTAGATGAAGGGCATTGGAGATCTTCGCGTAAATTTCCGCCCGTTTTCAGGTCAACATCGGTGGCCTTTGATATGAAGTGGGAGTGAACTTTGAGTAGATAAATTTCACCAAAAGGAGAAAATCGATGTCTTGGTATATTACGTTGGCTGCCGTCTATACCGCTCTGTTATCTGCACCTGCTGCATTGGCTGAAGAATACGTGGTTCTGTTTGATGCGCCCTTCGATTAAGCGCAAGCGAGCCTCCTTGAGAGCTTGAAGATCAACCAAATCGACGCTTTCTCGCATGACGTTGCGCAATAAATGGTCATCGAAGCCCGTGATGAAGGCTCTGTGGCGGCCAACTTCTACGCAATCAACAGAACTCCGATAGCGCTTCACACACTCGGAGCTGATTGGACAAGGGCAGGGGCCTATCGAGCGTGGCACTGGAGCAACGTTCCTTTCTTGGCCCCTGCGCTCATGTTAGGTTAGTCTGCTCCGCCCCAAGGCCTACTGCACGAAGCCTGGATTCTAGCATTTCAACGTCCTTCACGTCCGCGAACGGCAACGATCTGAAATGCGTAAAAGGCAGGTCTATTTCATATATCATTTTTTTGAACTCTTCGGTCTTGGTGATAGAAGAATTAACAGAGGCTGCGGCAGCATAGACCATTGCGTGCCATGAGGAATCCAGCAAGCGTTCATAGGCGTCGCTTGCAAATTGAATTGCGGCAACATCGTCGCCCGCCAAGATCCACGCCAATCCGATCAACGACTGAAAGTATGCATATTGACGATCGATCTTTGTCAGGGAAACGAAAGATCTTATGCGGTCAATTCCAGCGATATGCGCCCCTGTTAATATTTCACTGGTTGCGAGCGTCAGATGAGTCAAATAAAAGTTCGGGTTAATCGCCAGCGCCCGGACGCAATCGGTGCGGCACCCCTTATGATCCCCCAACAACCAAAGTCTCAGGTTGGCACGGGTGCGGAATGCAAAAGCTGATGTTGCGCCGAGTGCGACGGCCCTATCCGCCAGTGACAACGCCCAAATTGTCTCCGCTTCATTGTCCTCAATGCGAATGTATGGGCGCATCTGCGTGGTTGAATGTGCCAACATCGCAAGTGCTTTCGGGTCGTCAGGCGATCTTTCGACGGCGACCTGCAATGTTGTTCGAGCGATCGCGGTCGCAGGGACTGTAATGCGACCGTAAAAGTAGTGCGCCTTGGCCATCAGTTGTTGGAAATCAAGTTGTCCGTCTGGCTTATTACCATATTTCTCGCCATCATGATTAAAGACGCTAATACGCAAAACACTTGAAATCTTTCGCGCGACATCTTCTGCCAGCTGATCTATTTCCGATACGTCTCTCTCGAAAGATTCGGCATAGAAATGGCCGTGCAACGTCACCTCGGAAAGAGACAAAAAAAGCTTGACGCAGTCGCCGCTGACATTCGCTCGGCCCTGCACGATGTAGTCTGTCGCCGTTTGGTTTCCGGTGCTGGTGAAGACCCTCACTTCGGTGCGCGGCGCCATGACCAAAACGAGTTTGTCCCGAAGATTCGTAGCAAAAACCTTGGATATTTTTCGATTTCCGGAGGACTGAATGTTTTCGATAAAGATACTGGGTTTCTGGTTCGTAGTGAATGAGGGGACCGGTTGGTAAGTATCCAGACGATAGCCTATCCTGGCGACCGTTCGCACAAGTTTACGATCATTGTCGCACAGCGCTTTTCGGATGTCCTTGATACACTGCACAAGACTGTCGTCGCTTACAAATGTCCCGCCCCAAACGGCACTTACGAGCCTATCCTTCGACACAGTTTTGCTTGGTGACTTTGCAAGTTCGCATAAAACTAATGCCGACTGATGGCGTAAAGACACTGGCTGCCATTCAATATCGAAAAGGGTCAAGCTTCTGACATCAAATCGAAAGTCCCCAATGATCGCAATTTCAGAATATTTCGGTTCTTTTTCGTTTGGATTTCCTGACATCTCTTTGTCTCCGCGAAATACTCTTCCTTACTAACACAGTTCAAGAGTGCCCTGAGGCACATTTTTCAAGGAGCGAACCATGAAACGACCTATCATCACGGCTTTCACCGCATTCGCGATCCACTTGGCCCTAACTCTGGCGCCAGTATCGGCGGAGACGGTAATCACACCGGTGCTGACAACCCCCATCGAGGGCATGCCAGATACAGAGGCAAAAGTTCTACTGTTCGACGTCGATCCGGGTTGGAAAACCGACCATCATATCCATCCAGGACAATTATTCGTCTACATACTTGAAGGTGGATTGCGTCTGGAGGTTGATGGCGCAGAACCTGTTGACTATGCGGCCGGTGAAGCGTTTTACGAACTGCCCGACCTCGGAATGACCGGTGCGAATCTGAGCGCTACCGAGCGCGCCAAATTTGTTGTTTTCCAATTTGGCGAGGCTGGAAGTCCACTTATGGTGGCGCAATAGAGTGTGATAGTGGTCCGCAAACATGATCATCGTTTTCAGCCCATAAGTCAGGATGCGGATCGCAAGTCATGATTATATCATAAAACATGCTTAATCCAATTTTTGCATAGGGACTAAGATTTGCATTCAATATCGGCACATAGCCGCTGTTCGCTATGCTTGCCCCCATTGGTAATCGTGGCATTGACGCGAGCGGCCCTTTGCTGAACTTCGTGAAAGTTGCAGCTAACTGCGGCTTTGAGCCTATCCTGCAAGTGTTCCACACCACAGCGAAAGGCGGATACTTGCAACGGATCAATTTCACCATGCCGTAAAATTGTGTATTTAGATCAAGACCGCGCACTCGCATCCCTATAGCCATTCCCCCGTTCACCCACTAGAGAAACTGCATGAATAGTCATGATCAGGAAAGCCGAACTGTGGTGAATGTCCTTGTTGTCGGAGCTTATGGCCTCATTGGTTGTGGGATAGCGCAGCGTTTGGAACGAGATGGCCACAAGATCATTGGGCTTGGCAGGGATATTGCCGCCGGAGAACGTGTTCTTCCGACGATCCGTTGGCTTTCAGGCGATCTACGTTCTTTGACCGAGGCGCATGCTTGGCAACCCTTCCTGAGAGACATTGATGTTGTCGTGAATTGTTCGGGTGCCCTACAGGACGGGCCAAAGGATGATCTTGAGGCGGTTCATCATCACGCCGTGTCAGCTTTGGCCAAAGCCTGCGTTTCGGCGGACATTAAAATCGTCCAAATTTCTGCGATTGGGGCTCGTTTGGATGCGACGACGCTGTTTCTTACATCCAAGGCAAGGGGCGATGCGGCAATTCAGAAAGCGGGCGTTCGACACACTATTTTTCGCCCCGGACTTGTCTTGGCAAAACATAGTTATGGGGGCACGACCATGCTGCGCATGCTGGCGGCCTTTCCGCTAGTCCAACCCTTGGCGGTTCCTGACGCGAGCGTTCAAACCGTTGCACTGGATGTTCTTGCTGAGGTCGTGAGCGCCGCGGTCAGGGGCGATATTCCCGACGGCTTTGTTGGCGACCTCGTTGAAGACGAAACGCATTCGTTGCGGGAAGTCGTAGCCTCTATGCGCGGCTGGCTGGGCTTTGCACCCGCGAGACGCGAGATCACCATTTCAAGCTTTTTGACCCGCTCAATTGCCAAGGTCGCGGATGGTTTGGCAATGCTGGGGTGGCGTTCTCCGTTGCGCACGACCGCACTTAGAGTATTAGCCGATGGTGTTACCGGTGTGCCCTCAGACCTTTCGGCGTTTGGCATACCTGCGGTCAAATCGCTCTCGCAAACTTTGGCGCATATGCCCGCGCGGGTCGAGGATCGCCTGTTTGCGCGCATGTCTTTACTCACCCCTATTATCATTGCCACGCTCGTCACGTTTTGGTTCCTGTCCGGGGCCATCGGTATCATACGCGCAAACGAAGCGGCGCTTGTTTTGGAAGACGTTGGTTGGCCCCATGTATTGGCTCTCGGAAGTGTCCTTTTCTGGGCTTTTGTTGACATTGGGATCGCTGCGGCCTTTGCCTATCGCCCCTCTGCAAAATTGGCCTGTTGGCTCGCGGTTCTTGTCAGCCTTTTCTATCTGGCAGCATCGACGCTTTTTGTTCCGCACCTTTGGTTTGATCCTCTTGGCCCGTTGGTAAAAGTCATACCCGGAATCGCTCTTGCAATGATCGCACGCATTGCATTGGAGACTCGATGATCGACTGGATCGAAATTGTCCGTCTGCTGCATGTTCTGGGCGCCTGCGTTTTGATCGGAACGGGGTCGGGTATCGCCTTTTTCATGGTCATGGCCCATCGCACCAAAGACCCCGCCAGCATCGCCCATACCGCCGCCATCGTGGTCATTGCCGATATGCTGTTCACAGCAACGGCTGCGATTGCACAGCCCCTCACTGGAATCACTTTAGCGCTAAATCATGGATGGCCATTGTCGGAAGGTTGGATTGCTCTCTCGCTCGCACTCTATGTTTTTATTGGGCTTTTCTGGCTACCGGTTATAGCCATCCAAGCAAAGATGCGAGATGAGGCCCGCGCATCCGCACAAACCGGCGCACCACTCACGCCACGATACATGCGCCTTTATCGTATATGGTTCGCGTGCGGCATCCCGGCCTTCTTGGCAATTGTGATTTTGTTGTGGCTTATGACCGTAAGACCCGAGATCATGATTTGGGCTGGATAGCCTTTCTGATACCTTTAGAAATCACTTTGTTGATGCATTTTGTACGCGCATCGCAGAAACTGCGGAATTGGAGGTACACCCATGGTTGAGCCAGAAACATTTACGTTCCTAACGGATCTCGGACAGAACAACCGCAAAGTCTGGCTGGATGCCCACCGCGACGCGCGCGATGACGCCCTGCGCAATTTCGCAGGCATTGCCATGACACTGCACGACTACGCGCATCGCTTTGATCCCTTCGTTGCGGAGGCGGTTTGTAAACCCAAACAAAGCTACACCAAATTATTCCAAGAGCCGCGCGACCGCATTGGGCGTGATCTGTACCGCTCTGGTGTGGATGTTTTTGCCAACGCAGGTCATCCCTCGGAAGACTTCGGATACTATCTCCACATTGAGCCAGGAAACTGCCACGCAGGTGCCGCGCTTTTTCAACCCTCTAAGCCAGCGCTCACACGGATGCGATCCCGTTTGGTCGATGATCCGGAAGGCCTGACTGACGTCTTGGCCGACGCTGCGTTCAAGAAGACTTTCCCAGAGGGAGTGATCACACGAAAGACGTTGGGCGCTGTGCCGGACGGCTTTGAGAGTAGCGGTCCCGCTGAACCCTATTTGAAAATGGTCGGCCTTGGATGCCGCAAAGACCTGTCGGACGCGCTCCTACTCGACGACGAAGTAATAGATTTGCTGATCGAGATATTTCGCGCCAGCACCCCGTTGGTACGCTACTTCGATTGAAGGCGCGCAAGAGAGATATCCGAAGCGGAGTCGCCGCCCTTCATGGTGCTGCGCATTAGTATGGTCTAGCTGTATAAGCGAACCTCGCGTTTCTCTCACCAGATTTTTCCATTAATAGAATGAGGCGAGCTTTCCATAAGGGCCAGCCTCCGGAAGAAAGAGCCGAAGTCTGGTGCTGAAATTGGGCCAAATCATTCCCCCATCAATGTCGCTAACGGCCCGTAGCCGACCTTGCTGAACTTGGCGGCGACGGTCTGCTTTGAGCTGTGATTGTGATATTAAAAGCAGTTTTTCCGCAGCCACGATTGAAGCGGATCACTTGATTTACCGCCAGAGTTTTAACTATTCCCCGATGAATGCCCGCGCTTCTCTGTGTGGCACTTAGCAGTCGCATAACGCACCTCATAAAGTTGACCTTGAGACCTTCACCAATGATGCGAATGGCAACATGAAGCAGGGTCTGCATGGCAAAACCATGACCTGCGATGGCGAGAACCGGCCCAAATCGGTCACCATGGATGGCGTCACAACGGCCTATAAATATGCAGCCGACGGCACGCGCTTATCCAAAATGGTGGGCGGCGAAGTGACCTTCTATTTTGGCGGCGTGGAGCTGCGCAAGTCGGGGACAACGGAAACCATCCTCGCCCCCTCAGTGGCGTCCGCCTCTCCTATAAAACGGGCCAAACCGGCGCCAAGGTCAGCTATATGCACGGCAATCAACTCGCCTCCGTGCGCCTTGTGACGGATAGCACGGGCAGCATTGCCAAACGATCGATCTATGCACCCATTGGTGAAGCCGACGATATTGTCGCTTCCCTCGATCCCGCGGAAACCAAAGGCTTCATCTGCGAACGCTTTGATGCCGACGCCGGCCTGCAATATCTCAACGCCAGATACTACGCCCCCGAACTTGCCATGTTCATCCAGCCAGACTGATTTGATCCTACGCTGCCAGGTGTGGGGACCAATCGGTATTCGTATAGCTTTAACGATCCGACTAATAAAATCGATCCAAATGGGAATGAAATTGGGTGGTTCGACCAAGCCGTCAACATAGGTGCAGGAATTGGTGAATTTGTTTTCAACGGAGATTTAGATGGGTTGTCAGGTACGGCAGAAAGAGCAAACACAATTGCAAATAAGACTGCAGATGTTGCGAAAGTTGTGGTTCCAAGGATGCAACGCTCCGCGGACATGACAAGGGCAAATGAGGACGGCCGCTACGTCGGCAGTGTGGCGGGTTTTGGTTTCGCGGTAGTAGAAGTTGGTCTGGGCTTCATCACTAAAACACTGCAAGCAATCATGAGCGTGACAAAAACGATTGGAAACTCTGCAATTAAAAAAGCTGCAAATAGGGCACTGACTTCTACCCAAAAACAAGGGGTATTGCGTGAAGCTTCCCAACTAGGGCAAGGTAACCTTACATTGGCCGGTAGTGCCACAAGAGCAGAAGCGGCTGAAAATGGGCAGGCGTGGGTTGGGCCAGGTTATCGAGTTGCAAGTGACATTAGAACACTCGTGAGTGCGGACAAAATGAGGACTTTCTGCTCCCCAATCCCAAAGGATAGTCCGTTTACTAACACTGGCCTTCAAGTAAATTTTGAGACAAGGGTACTTATTAAGGGGAAATGGATCGTAAGATCAAATGCGCACCTCGACGTATCCGAATAGGAATATAAATGTGAAAGCCGAACTCAAATCACTTGCATCGATAGATATCGATGAACGCACATATTGGCCAGATATCGAAGATACGTTCGGTTTCAACATTGAAGCTTCGATTGGGCCAGAGAAAGGCAGCTCTTTTGATAATTTCACCTTTTTCGTTTGTACACCACAATGGATAGCTTCCAAGTCAATCAACCAAGATTTTGGGGATTTTGGGGTATTCGGTAGACACATGCTTGTGGTTGCAGAATACTATTGGGAAAAGATTAGGTCTATGATCGAAAAACTATGCGCGGAAACGACAGGCAAAGGCTGGGACGAAGTTGCACATAGACTAGCGCGGTTTGGAATGTGGGAATACGAAGACCACCAAGAAATTTCTTAAGCAGTTTAACGGATGGTCTTAAGATTAGCAGTTCTTACCATGATCGGCTTCGGGCAACAGGCCGAAGACCTGCACCGTTCTTGCAAGATAGATCTGTGTTGGACAGTAATCCGAAAATCACACTAAATCCGCCCCGCGCACCAGGTTACTTAAGATTTTAGGACGTAGAGTTTTCCGATGAAATGAAGAAGATGTACCAAGATTAGTCTACAATACGACCAGATTGACCAGTATGCAAAACACCCAAGCTCCTCCCTCCACGACTTACCACAAAATTCACTCGATTAGGTTTCGCATGAAACTGCGGCGCCACAAGCTCGGCAAGCTCCTCCAATGTTCCGCGTCTCCCCGTCAAAACCACCAAAACCGCAATCGGCACAAACTGAACCGCCACGCCGCGGGGGCAAAGCTAACCGGCATGGAATAGATCGATGACCGGCGGATCATCTCGCGGCGTTCTAACGGGCACATTGCTTTAGACCCTGTGACAAAAATCGTTCTCTACCCGTTGGCCGGCAGGGGGGGGGCACCCCGAGAAGCGCCAGCTGACCAATCTTTGCGTGAAGGTCTTTGATCTCACCATCCTTGTTCTCAGCCTTCCTAACCTTATTTGAGAAGACGCCTGCCATGCCCTCAATCGCCTGCCGTTTCCACGTACTCACCTGTGTAGGATGCAGCTAGCGCTTGGCTGTCTTGTCCCCGCGCAACGCCTCTAGCGCCACAGCAGCCTCAAACTTGTCTGAAAAATCCCGTCGCTTCGTCATTCGTGTATCCATTCACTTGTGTTGGATACACCTGAGCACGCTGTCCAGTTGTGTCGGACCCCTTCAGTTTATACTGCTAGTCATCCAAATTGCGCACCGTTGGTTGGCTTCCAGCATTATAAAATGCCATTAAATTTTCGCTGTTTAGAAGTTGTAGAAAAAGCCCTTGAGGATAGCATTCATTCGTTTTGGCGATGGGATAGTGCGGATAGCAGAAAGAGAGTTCATTCACTTATCGAACTTCGGATACATGAACTGTCTGCGCAACTCAATGTCGTGCTCGGGGCGCCAATTCCAGAGGCGGGCTGGAACGTACCTCTGACTTTAGTAAAGCAACGGATGTTAGAAACGGTGCCTGAGGGTGAGTTGACGACATCGTATGAGCGATACTTGGAGCGGAGTTCTCCCATCGTGAATTTGTTTGAAAAACGTGCTCGTGGAAACGACAGGATACGGGTTGTTTCTGTCGCAGACGCGCTCTGTGATGCTAATACAAGAAGGTGTTTCATCACTTTGAAAGGTGTAAACCTTTACCCTGATGATGACTATTTATCGGTAAAAGGTGCCCGATTGATTGCACCCCTAACAGCCGAAGTCGTGCGTTTTGATCGTGATCCGGCGCGTGAAAGCTCTCTTCTCAGCAACATTGAATCCAAATAGGGGGGACAAATGCGGCCTATCACATTCCTGATTTATTTCCGTTGTGCCCTGATAATTTTAAACGCTAAGTGGTTGAATGTAATTATATATCATTACATTTCGGTTCTGGCGCATTTTGGGAGGGAATGAAATCGCTTCCCCCAAAATTTAGATGTTGAAGCGTCGCTGTAAAAGTTATTTCGCGAGCCTTCCCCGTTTCTGAATGTCTTAAACGACGGGACAATTCACTAAAGCGTGCACCAAAAGGTGCGAGAACGAGAGAAATAGAATGCTAATTGCGATAGACGATAACGATTTTCACCAAATAATTGGAGGCGGTTCGCCGCGCGGTTTAGGCCTCCCTGATAGTCAGGTGGCTCCTGTGGCCGTTCTTGAAATGTTGCGCTCACTCGCTTCTTCCATCGCTCTCGACTTTGTCCCAGCGGCCTGGATGTTCGTCGAAGATGGTGAAGTCGTGGGCATTTGCTCCGTTGTGAAGCCACACGCAGATGGACGTCTCGAGATCGGATTTGGCATTGCCCCCACACGTCAAAGGAAAGGCGCAGTCAGTCGTGGATTGGCTGAGCTTTTGACATGGGCGAGGGACGACGACCGGGTTCGAGAAGTGACAGCGGAATGCAGTATCGACAACACCGCTTCCCAGATCGTCCTTGCTCGAAACGGTTTAGTGGAAACAGGGCAAAGGCTGGATGAGGAAGATGGAAATGTCATATGTTGGACCGCGACAACAGTCAGATGATTGCTTCCTCACACAGCTCACATTAGACTTTCGCTTCATCCGCACAGCTGAAGCTGAAACCTAACGCAGCTTACGGGTATTGGATGAAAATTTGTTGGAGGATGCTATGTTTAGGATAGGTGGATTTTGGGCTAGGCTCTCCCTGACAGTTCTTGCCGTGGCTGTGCTGAATGCCTGTGTGCCAAACAGTACCGGAACTCCTGATCTCAAGGTCGTTGCGCCCTCTGAAGTCTCAGACCTATATCCTGGGACCGAAGGCTTGAGGTCAGAATTGGAACAAAGGCTGCCCTACTTTCCATTTGGCATTCAAAAGACCTGTGGAAACACGTATCCGCGCTTGAGACTGGCGGATGTTCCGGGCAATCCTCCGCAAGGAAACATCGCTCTTTGGGACACAACTTCTAAAACGGCAGGCAAAGTACGTTATGTGCTTTGGAACGAAGTACGTGAATGTGGCTTTCTTGTTGAAACTCTGGCGCCAGACGGTGAAGGCCCGCTGATTGATGAGGCTTATATAGCACTGACTAACAAAACTGGGAGTATTACTGTTCCGCTATCAAACACATTCGTTGATGGGATGGAATTTGATCGCACGACTTACAGTGACGCCGTGCCTCGCGATAAAACGATAATGTCAGGCATATATCGGGAGAAATTTCTTGAGTGCCATGCGCAGACTAAACGTTCGAAGGATGCGTGCCGAGATTCGGTCCAAGAATGGGTGAATGATAACACCGTTGTCCTACTCATTGCCGTTGGGGATCGTAGAGAAATCGCTAGAGCCAGCCTATTCATGATCGATGAGCGCCTGTGGTGGGCGGGCCGCGAAATAAAATAGGGCGGGAGAAACGGCTTTACCCTCATTTGAACTTTACGGCGGTTGAGTTTGTCCTGCCATTTGGCGCTTGAGGCTGGCCGCTTCTATATGGATTTGATAAAGCTGGGCAATCGCGTGTTTTCGCGGTATTGACGCGAAAACCATCATTTAGACCTAAGAGGCCCCCGTGGATATTGCTCAAACCGATTTATCAGGTGTACTCGTGATCACGCCAGATCGTTTTGGCGACCATCGCGGCTTTTTTAGCGAAAGCTATTCTAAACGTGCATTCGAGGCGGCGGGGTTGGCGTATGATTTCGTCCAAGACAATCATTCGCTTTCATCGCAAACAGGCACTGTGCGCGGGCTGCATTTTCAAGCGCCACCCCATGCGCAAGACAAGTTGGTCCGCTGTGGCAAAGGTAGCTTGTTTGACGTGTCCGTTGATATTCGCAAAGGCTCGCCGACCTATGGCCAGTGGGCATGCGAAATATTGAGCTTTGAAAACGGCAAACAGCTTCTTGTACCGGCGGGTTTTTTGCATGGGTTCATGACCTTGGAGCCGGATACGGAAATTGTCTATAAATGTACTGATTATTACGCGCCCGAATGTGACGGCGCGGTGCGGTGGGACAGTTGTGGCGTGACGTGGCCCCTTGATGTGGCGGCTCCGGTTCTTTCGGTAAAAGACTTGGCTGCACAGGTGTTTAGCACCTTCGACAGCCCATTTGAATATAAAGGTTAGAGCATGAAAATTTTGGTTACGGGCGGCGCAGGTTTTATTGGCTCCGCAGTTGTGCGCTTGGCGGTTTCGCGCGGCCATGAAGTTGTGAATGTCGATGCGTTGACCTACGCGGCCTGTTTGGAAAACGTCGCAAGCGTATCCGAAAACCCTCTCTATGCCTTCGAGCACGCCGATATTTGCGACCGCGCCGCGATGGATCGCATTCTGGTTGCGCATAAGCCCGACGCTGTGATGCATCTTGCCGCCGAGAGCCATGTTGACCGCTCGATCGACGGACCTGGGGCGTTTATCCAGACCAATATTACTGGAACGTATATCCTTCTTGAGGCCGCGCGGGCCTATTGGGAAGGGGCGGGCAAGCCCGAGGGCTTCCGTTTTCACCATATCTCAACCGATGAGGTTTTTGGCTCGTTGGGGGCCGACGGGCAGTTCACCGAAGACACGCCCTATGCGCCAAACTCGCCGTATTCAGCGTCTAAGGCCGCGAGTGACCACCTTGTGCGCGCATGGGCCGAAACCTATGGTTTGCCCGTTGTGATGACCAATTGCTCCAATAATTACGGCCCGTACCACTTTCCCGAAAAGCTGGTTCCCGTGGTGATCCTGAAGGCGCTCGCGGGCGAGGCGATCCCTGTGTACGGCACGGGCGAAAACGTCCGCGACTGGCTCTATGTTGAAGACCACGCCGACGCGCTTTTGTGTGTGTTGGAAAAGGGCGTGCTAAACCGAAGCTATAATGTTGGCGGCGAAAACGAAGCCACGAATTTGGATCTCGTCAAAATGATTTGCGGGGTGCTCGATCAACGCCGCCCCTCAAACGCGCCCCATGCCGATTTGATCAGCTTTGTTGCCGATCGCCCCGGACATGATTTGCGTTATGCGATTGATCCAACGCGCATCCGCACCGAACTCAACTGGCGCCCTTCGGTGACCGTTGAAGAAGGTATCGCCAAAACCGTTGATTGGTATTTGGATAATCAAGACTGGTGGTCGGCGTTGCAAAACCGCGACGGGGTTGGCGCGCGCCTTGGGACAAAATCATGATTTTGGTTTTTGGCAAAACGGGTCAAGTCGGGCGCGAATTGTCGAAACTTGCGGGGGTGGTTTGCCTTGGGCGGGACGAGGCCGATCTCAGTGATCCAGAAGGCTGTGCGCGAATTATTCGGGACCGTGCACCGCTTGGGGTGATCAACGCTGCGGCCTATACGAATGTGGACAAGGCTGAGGATGAGCCCGAAATCGCACAGGCGATCAACGGGACAACGGCAGGGGCGATGGCCGTTGCCTGTCGTGATTTGAATATTCCTTTCGTTCAAATTTCGACGGATTATGTTTTTGATGGCGCGGGCGACAGTCCTAGATCGCCAGAGGACACCACCGGTCCGCTAAATATCTATGGGGCAACAAAACTTGCGGGCGAAGAGGCCGTGCGGGCGGCAAATCCGATCCACGCAATCCTGCGAACAAGTTGGGTTTTCTCCGAGCATGGCAGCAACTTTGTGAAGTCCATGTTGCGCCTTGGACGGGAACGCGACAGCTTAAACATCGTGGCCGATCAGGTCGGCGGCCCCACCGCCGCACAGGATATCGCGGCGGCCTGTTTTGACATCGTTCAACAACTAGCGCAGGACCCAAGAAAATCTGGGACCTATCATTTCGCGGGGGCCCCCGACGTAAGTTGGGCGGATTTTGCGCGGGAAATTTTCCACCAAACTGGCATCACCTGCGCGGTTCAGGATATTCCCTCAACGGCCTATCCGACCCCCGCAAAAAGGCCGAAAAACTCGCGGATGAATTGTTATGATTTGTCCGCTTTCTCCCTTGAGCGCCCAGATTGGCGCGCCTCATTGACTAAAACACTAAATAAATTGGACCAGTAATTATGACAAAACGTAAGGGCATTATTCTCGCGGGCGGTTCCGGCACGCGCCTTTACCCCATTACTGTTGGCGTCTCGAAACAACTTCTACCGATCTATGATAAGCCGATGATTTACTATCCGATGTCGGTTTTGATGCTCGCGGGCATTCGCGAAATTGCGATCATCACAACGCCGCACGACCAAGACCAATTTATCCGCACCCTTGGCGACGGCAGCCAGTGGGGCCTATCGCTGACCTATATCGTGCAAGAAAATCCAGACGGGTTGGCGCAGGCCTATATCCTAGCTGAGGACTTTCTTGCGGGGGCGCCATCGGCTTTGGTGCTTGGTGACAACATCTTTTTTGGCCACGGGCTTCCGGAAATTCTGGAGCGCGCCGATGAGAAGAACTCTGGCGGAACTGTGTTTGGTTACCACGTCGCCGATCCGGAGCGTTATGGTGTGGTTGGGTTTGACGCGGATGGAAACGCTAATGAAATCATCGAGAAGCCAAAGAACCCACCGTCGAACTACGCGGTGACGGGCCTGTATTTCCTCGATGGGGATGCGCCAAAGCGTGCGCATCAAGTACAACCCTCCGCGCGGGGCGAATTGGAAATCACCAGCCTCCTTGAGACCTACCTTGAGGACGGCTCGCTGACGGTTGAAACCATGGGGCGTGGGTTTGCGTGGCTCGATACAGGCACCCATGGCAGCCTGCTGGACGCCGGAAATTTCGTGCGGACCCTACAATTGCGCCAAGGGATGCAGGTGGGATGTCCCGAAGAGATTGCGTTTGAGAACAAGTGGATTGATGCTGGGATGATGGCCGTTCACGCCAAGACCTATGGCAAAAATGCCTATGGCACCTATTTGGCCAGTTTGATCCATTAACGTTTCACCGGCGAGAATCACAACGGGGGTCCCATAAGGTGCCCCCGTCTTGCGTCCTGTGAGTTCAAAACCCAAAGTGATACTAAATTAGAACAGATTTTAGAGAGAACTACCCTAGGTGGTAATCATTTTTTAGGAATCAATCGCGAGAGGGGCGCTTCGGCCATCTTTCGAATTTAGGCTTCTGTTAATACTCTCTGCTGTGGATAACTTCACCCAGTTTCTCAGTCCAATTCCCTAACTCAGCCGATCTATTGAACAATTCCAAAACCGGCTCAATAAGCGGGCAAAAAATAAATTAACCATTAGAATCAAAATGAGGCCACCCGTCCCGAAAATCCGCTCAGGTCAACGAAAAAAACCAGTGGATAAGTCAAATATTTGCGTTGACCAAATGGCTTCAAATACGCCACCTTGTGGGTGCCGGTCGGGGAAGCCACAAGATTTAGTGGCAGAGCGGCAAAAGGGACAGAGACAAGTTTAAGAGCGAAATTAAATTTTCAAATCGCGCTTACGCCGTTGATTGCATGATCATTGGCGGGTTTTTACTCCTTTTTCTTCACCGACCAGCACGAATTTGGGATCAAGCTTCATCACGGTGTGTGGGTTTGGTTTGCACTTTAAAACGAGACCGCAGGGTCAGCGACGGGGCAAAGACATGAAAATCGAACACAAATTTACCAAATCCGGAAAAGACGCATATGCGGATATAGAATTCACCGAGACGCTGTCGGAAATTCGGAATCCAGATGGTACAATTGTGTTCCAACTCAAAGACATTGAAGTGCCCGCTAAGTGGAGCCAAGTCGCGAGCGACGTCATTGCCCAAAAATACTTCCGCAAGGCCGGCGTGCCGGTTGCTCTGAAAAAAGTGAAAGAAAAAGGTGTCCCCGAGTTTCTTTGGCGCTCAGTTCCTGATGAAAAGGCGCTCGAAAAACTTCCTAAATCCGAACGCACAACCAGCGAACTCAGCGCCAAGCAGGTTTTTAACCGTCTGGCCGGGGCTTGGGCCTATTGGGGTTGGAAGGGTGGCTATTTTTCGGCAGAATCCGATGCGCGCGCCTATTACGACGAAATGCGCCATATGCTCGCCAGCCAACGCGCCGCCCCCAACTCTCCACAATGGTTTAACACGGGCCTGCACTGGGCCTACGGTATCGACGGACCGGGCCAAGGCCACCATTATGTCGACTATAAAACGGGCGAATTAACCCTCTCAACCTCCGCCTATGAGCATCCGCAACCGCATGCGTGCTTTATCCAATCCGTGGCCGACGATCTGGTGGGCGAGGGCGGTATCATGGACCTTTGGGTCCGCGAAGCACGTCTGTTTAAATACGGCTCTGGCACTGGCACCAACTTCTCGTCCCTCCGGTCGGCGGGCGAAAAACTCTCGGGCGGCGGCAGTTCGTCTGGCCTCATGGGTTTCCTAAAAATCGGCGACCGCGCCGCAGGGGCGATCAAATCCGGCGGCACAACCCGTCGCGCGGCCAAAATGGTGATCGTCGATGCGGACCACCCAGATATCGAAGAATTCATCAACTGGAAGGTCCTTGAAGAGCAAAAAGTTGCCTCCATAGTCGCTGGCTCCAAAATGCACGAAGAGAAGCTGAACGCCATCTTCGCGGCAATTAAACTTTGGGATGGCGCCGTCCAAGATGCCTATGAACCCAAAAAGAACGACGCGCTAAAAGACGCCGTGCGGGCCGCGAAAAAAGTTGCGATCCCAGAGACTTATGTGAAGCGCGTTCTGGATTATGCCCGCCAAGGCTATGATAGCATTGAATTCCCAACCTACGACACAGACTGGGATTCCGAAGCCTATAGCTCCGTTTCTGGCCAAAATTCAAACAACTCGATCCGCGTCACGGACGCCTTCTTGAAAGCGGTCGAAGTAGACACGGATTGGGACCTGATCAACCGCACCGACGGCGCTGTCACCAAGACCATAAAAGCCCGCGACCTTTGGGAACAAGTTGGCCATGCCGCATGGGCCTGTGCCGATCCGGGCATCCAATACCACGACACCGTTAATGCTTGGCACACCTGCCCCGAAGACGGTGCGATCCGCGGCTCAAACCCTTGTTCCGAATATATGTTTCTCGATGACACGGCCTGTAACCTTGCGTCGATGAACTTGCTCACCTTCCTTAAGGACGACGAATTCCAAGCCGAAGACTATATGCACGCCACGCGTCTTTGGACCATCACGTTGGAAATTTCCGTCACCATGGCGCAATTCCCCTCCAAAGAAATCGCGCAACGCTCCTATGATTTCCGGACGTTGGGCCTTGGTTATGCCAACATCGGCGGTTTGCTGATGAACATGGGCTTTGGCTATGACAGCGACGAAGGCCGCGCGCTTTGCGGCGCTTTGACGGCGATCATGACGGCGGTTGCCTATGCGACCTCCGCCGAAATGGCGGGCGAACTGGGCGCGTTTTCGAAATACGAGAAAAACTCCAAGCATATGCTGCGCGTCATCCGTAATCACCGCACCGCAGCCTATGGCAAGGTAAACGGCTACGAAGGGCTTGATATCAAACCCCTCGCGCTCGATCACAAAAACTGTCCCGACATGCGCCTAATCGACTTGGCCACTTCCGCTTGGGATGAAGCTCTGCGCCTTGGCGAGAAGCACGGCTATCGCAACGCGCAGGTCTCGGTTATTGCGCCGACGGGCACCATCGGCCTCGTTATGGATTGCGACACCACGGGGATTGAACCTGATTTCGCGCTGGTGAAATTCAAGAAACTCGCGGGTGGTGGCTACTTCAAAATCATCAACCAATCTGTTCCCGCGGCCCTCGAAAAACAAGGCTATGGCACGGCGCACATTGAAGAAATTATCAGCTATGCGGTTGGCCACGCCAGCATCGGCAACGCCCCAAGCATCAATCACACCTCCCTCATTGGGCACGGTTTTGGTCAGGCCGAATTGAATAAAATCGAAGCAGCGCTGCCAAGCGCCTTTGACATCCGGTTCGTGTTTAACCAATGGACTTTGGGCGAAGAATTCTGCACCAAGACGCTCGGAATTCCAGTCGCAAAGCTCAATGACTCAAGCTTCGATCTGCTGCGCCACCTTGGCTTCACGCGGGCGGAAATCGACGCAGCGAACGACCATGTTTGCGGAACAATGACCCTTGAAGGCGCGCCGCACCTCAAAGAAGAACACTACGAAATCTTCGATTGCGCCAATCCTTGCGGAAAAATTGGTAAGCGTTTCCTAAGTGTTAACAGCCACATCTATATGATGGCGGCGGCACAAAGCTTTATCTCGGGTGCTATTTCCAAAACCATCAACATGGCGAATGATGCTACGATTGAGGACTGTCAAAAAGCTTATGAATTGAGCTGGTCCCTCGGAATCAAGGCAAACGCGCTATACCGTGATGGATCCAAACTGTCGCAACCTTTGGCCTCTGCTTTGGTTGAGGACGACGAGGAGGCACAAGACATTCTTGAAAGCGGTTCCCAACGGGAAAAAGCTGCGGTTTTGGCGCAGAAAGTTGTCGAAAAGATCATCATCAAAGAGATCATCAAAAGCCACCGCGAAAAGATGCCTCAGCGGCGCAAAGGCTATACCCAAAAGGCCAATGTCGGCGGCCACAAAGTGTATCTGCGGACTGGCGAATATGAAGACGGCAATCTTGGTGAAATCTTTATCGATATGCACAAAGAGGGCGCCGGCTTTCGCGCAATGATGAATAATTTCGCCATCGCGGTCTCGGTTGGCCTGCAATATGGTGTGCCTCTCGAAGAATTCGTCGATGCCTTTACGTTTACGAAATTCGAACCCGCTGGCATGGTTCAAGGCAACGACAGCGTTAAAAGCGCGACCTCGATCCTTGACTACATCTTCCGTGAATTAGCTATTTCCTACTTGGATCGCACCGACCTCGCGCATGTCAAACCAGAGGGCGCAAGCTTTGACGACATTGGTCGTGGCGATCAGGAAGGCGTCTCAAACGTACAAACTGTGAGTGAAGCTGCAGCATCCAAGTCCTTGGAAGTTTTGAAACAAATCAGCTCTACAGGCTATTTGCGCAAGCGGTTTCCCCAAGAGTTAATTGTCCTTCAGGGCGGCGCGGGGGCAACTGCATTGAGCGATTTCGCCGATCCAATCGCCACGTTGAGGTCACTTGTTCCAGAGGTTTCCACGGCGACAACGACGTCGATTTCGTCCGGAACTGTTTCAACCGGCCTGGGCCAAATGGACCTGCGTTCGAAAGCAAAAATGCAAGGCTACGAGGGCGATCCCTGTGGTGATTGCGGAAACTACACACTGGTGCGCAATGGCACCTGTATGAAATGCAACACCTGTGGCGGAACATCTGGGTGTAGCTAGAAAACCTCCTCGACCTTCGGGTCGGGGGAATTCCGGGGCGGGTGCGCTCGCCCTTGACGCGGATCAGGCCGCAGGCAGAATACCGGGCGGTACGAATGATGAGCCTGATAAGCGAAACTCGGGGAGCCTTTGGGCTCCCCTTTTTCCTTTCCACGAGTGTGAATTCGAGGAAAATGCAAAAAGCCGAGGATAAAACCTCGGCTTTCTAATGTTTCAAATCTTTAAAAACGCGGCTGTTTTTTGTTTAAAGAGTTTAAAAAAGCCAGCTTATTTTTCCCCGCCACGTGCAAGGGCGGCAACACCCGTACGCGCAGTTTCAACCAACCCAAGCGGGCGCATTAGCTCTGCAAAAGCGTCAATTTTTTCACTTGTGCCGGTCATCTCAAAAATGAAACTGTCGAGCGTGCTGTCAACGACATTGGCACGAAAAATATCGGCCAAACGTAAGGCTTCAACACGTTTTTCGCCATTTCCAGCCACTTTGAAAAGCGCCAATTCGCGCTCAACACTCGGGCCTTCGACTGTCAAATCATTGACACGGTAAACGGGTACGATACGGCCAAGTTGCGCTTTGATTTGCTCGATGACCTGCGGGGTTCCCGAGGTGACAATCGTGATCCGCGAGCGGTGAAACTCGTGGTTAACTTCGGCCACTGTGAGGCTGTCGATGTTATATCCACGCCCCGAAAACAAGCCGATGACCCGCGCCAAAACACCCGCCTCGTTTTCAACAACACAAGCTAGAGTATGCGTTTCTATGACATCAGCATTCGGGTCTTTTAAGTCATAAGCCGAGTGCTTGGATGCGCCTTTTTTAATCTTTAGAACAGACATTTATCGACCTTTCTTAAACGAGAACCGCGCCAGTGTTTCCAATAGCATTTTGCGTGTCAGCATCACCCATCAACATTTCATTGTGCGCGGCACCAGACGGAATCATAGGGAAACAGTTTTCGTGCTTCTCGACCATACAATCGAAAATAACGGGCCCGTCATAGGCCAACATTTCCATGATCGCTTCGTCCAAATCCGCAGGATCGGAGCAGCGAATACCCTTGCCCCCGAAGGCTTCGGCCAGCTTCACAAAGTCCGGCAAGCTTTCACTCCATGAGTGACTATACCGTTCGCCATGCAGCAATTCCTGCCACTGGCGAACCATGCCCAAACGCTCATTGTTGAGGATGAACTGTTTGACGGGCAGGCGATATTGAATTGCGGTTCCCATCTCTTGCATATTCATCAACCAACTCGCTTCGCCCGCGACGTTAATCACCAGACTATCGGGATGCGCTACCTGCACGCCAACTGACGCTGGTAAACCATAGCCCATCGTGCCCAATCCGCCGGAGGTCATCCAACGGTTTGGATCCTCGAATCCAAGGAATTGTGCGGCCCACATTTGGTGCTGACCAACTTCGGTGGTGATATAGCGGTCATATTTTTTTGTAAGCGCTTCAAGGCGTTGCAGCGCATATTGCGGCTTGATGATGGTTTCAGAATTTTTGTACGTCAGACAACTGCTCGCACGCCATTTGTCGATCTGTGCCCACCAAGTCGCCAATGCCCCGACATTTGTTTTACTGCCGCGCGCTTTCCAAATTTTCAAAGCATCCTCGAGCACATGGCCGATATCGCCTAAAATGGGAACGTCGACACGGATCACTTTGTTAATCGAACTCGGGTCAATATCGATGTGAACCTTGGTACTTTTTGGGCTAAACGATTGGAGACGGCCGGTGATCCTGTCATCAAACCGCGCACCAATGTTGATCATCACGTCGCAATCATGCATCGCCATGTTGGCTTCATACAACCCGTGCATGCCCAACATGCCGAGCCAATTTTTGCCTGACGCCGGATAGGCACCCAGACCCATGAGGGTGGACGTTACAGGAATGTTTGCGGCCGCAACCCATTCGCGCAGCAGCTGACTGGCGGCGGGGCCTGAGTTGATAACGCCGCCACCCGTGTAGAAGATCGGGCGTTTGGCGGTTTCGAGCAGTTCAACCATTGCCGTAATGGCCTCTTTGTCGCCTTTTAGGTTGGGTTGGTAGTGATCAACCTTCGCCTTCTGCGGCGGCGTATAAGTGCCAGTCGCAAATTGAACGTCCTTGGGAATGTCTACAAGCGTCGGTCCTGGGCGACCGCTGGTCGCGACATGGAAGGCTTGGTGCAACGTTTCTGCGAGTTTGTCGGTGTCTTTTACCAACCAGTTGTGTTTGGTGCAGGGGCGGGTGATGCCAACGGTATCGGCCTCTTGAAACGCGTCGGTTCCGATCATGAATGTCGGCACTTGGCCGGTCAGAACCACAAGTGGGATGGAATCCAGCAAAGCGTCCGTCAAACCGGTTACTGCATTTGTGGCCCCAGGGCCGGACGTTACCAAAACGACACCCGGTTTTCCGGTGCTGCGCGCATATCCTTCGGCGGCGTGAACCGCGCCCTGTTCATGGCGCACCAGAATATGTTGAATGTCGTTTTGTTGAAAAATGGCATCGTAGATTGGTAGGACGGCGCCGCCGGGATAGCCAAAGACGGTATCTACGCCTTGATCCCTAAGGGCTTGAACAATCATTTCTGCGCCGGTCATCTGCCGTGTCATGTTTCTCTCCGATGTTCACGCGATCTGCGTGTATGGTGTTGCAACAAAAAAGCCCCCGGAAATTTCCGAGGGCGCATGGGTTCCATAATGGTGTACCGTTACCGGCCCATGCGCATCTTTCTGACTAGAATGACAATAGAAAACATTGCCTAAGCTCCTTTGCGTGTAGAGAGACATTAATCACGGGAAAAGGGGGCGTCAACACCGAAAACGCGATTAAAGTGTCGCGGCAATGTAAAATAGTTGCGTAAAGTTGCAAAATGCGATGGTAAATTGGAATTTTAAGTAAGGCGAGGTTAGTTGATTAGGGTGCTAATCACGCTTTGCGCGTTGTCTGTGGCCGCCTGGATACCTTCTGCGTGGGTTTTTACTTCACTGGCAATGACCGAAAACCCCCGCCCTGCATCTCCAGCCCGTGCTGCTTCTACGGACGCGTTAATGGCTGTCAGGCGAATGGAGGTGGAAATTTTGCGAATATCGTTAAACGCGGAGGTGAGCGTCTGACGTGCCCCGTCGATGTCGCCTTTTTTCAACTCTAGATCGCCCCAAAGAGCCTCTGTAATCACGTTCATACTTTCATATGTAGCGGGAAAAATGGCTTCATAGAACTGGGAGGCTTCGCGATAGGTTGGAATGTTCCCTTCCGCAAGACGCGTTCCCAACGACTTGATCCGTTCTCCGCACGACAAAACACGTTGGCGCAACTCGCCATCCTGTGAGGCGATTTGTCTAATCCAGTCGAGTTTATCTTGGGGAAGGTCAAGGATATTTTCTTTGCCAAACAAAAGCCCAAGCGTCTTAAGATACTTTTCTTGGTAAGCGTTGAATTCCTCGATACTCACGTCGCGATCTTTACTTGATGGCGCGGCAACGATGGCCATCACGCGCAGACTCATTTGCAGAGCCACCGAGCGTGTCAGGGTAATTTGATCCAAGATTTCGCGATCCTTTTGAAAGGAATCGGCGTTCTTCTTGGACCGAGACCCATCAGAATAGGACGTTATTTTCGAGGCGTTTGGGGGCGAAAATTTTTGCGAGATCGACATAAGGGTGGCATCCTAACTGCATACGTTTTCCACAATCTATTTCGTTATGATGAAGGCTCCATTAACGAAACTCGCGACCTCAAAAAGTTATGGTGCACACATGGTATTTTTTGGTCCGCAACGGAATGACAGCCGTTTTAAGCGTTGAAAAAGCTTAGAACGGCACGCCTGTCCCTTGCAGGACGCCTTGCTCCATGGCGTAGCGCGTCAGGCCAGCGGTCGAACTAATCCCCAGTTTTCGTTTGATATTCTTGCGATGCGTTTCAACAGTGCGCACGGAAATATCCAAGCTGATCGCGACCTCTTTGTTACTGCGCCCTTGGGCCAATTCCAACAGGATCGTTTGCTCGCGACTCGTAAGGGGGACGCGGCCATCGGTGGTTTTAGGCTCAATTGACGATGTTGCACCGGGGCAAAGATACTGGTTACCTGCCATCACCGTATCTATGGCGACTTTGATTTCTTCGGTCGGGACATCCTTGAGAATATAGCCTTTTGCCCCCGCAGAGAGCGCGGTCGAAATATACTCGGGCGTGTCGTGCATCGACAGGATCAAAATGCGGGTGTTCGGGTGCGTTTCCAGTAGGATTTCGGTGGCGGATAGCCCGTTTACCTCGGGCATATTAAGATCAAGCAGGATGACGTCTGGCGAGAATTCATCAATTTTCTCAATAACTTCTCGCCCATTGCTCAGGCAGCCTACAACCGTAATATCGTCATAGGTCTCAAGAATAGACTGAATGCCCTCCGCGACCATCGGGTGATCGTCGACAATCAAAACGCGCGTGGGTGTAACTTGGGGCGTGTCGCTCATTTGGACTCCTAGGATTATCGGTCTGGGGGCAATAGGTGGCTAAAGGGCACTTGCACTTCGATCGTTGTGCCATCGCTGGTTGAATTCATCATAAAGGTGCCATCAAGTTGATCCACACGTTCTTGCATATTACGCAGGCCGATACCGTTTTCAACTCGGTCCTTGCGCGCTTCTGGGATCCCTTGGCCATTATCGGAGATCACGAGAGAAGCACCGTTTTTATGGCCACCTACGCGTAGGCTAACATGCGTAGCCCCCGCATGTCGCTCAATATTTGTCAGGGCTTCCTGGGCGATACGGTAAAGCGCGATTTTGCTTTCTTGGTCGAGGCGGTTGCGAAAAACAGCGGTTTCGATCTGGGTTTTGATACCGGTGCGCAGACTGAAGTCTTTAATCAAAGATTGCAGCGCGGGACCTAGGCCAAGATCATCTAGCATACCGGGGCGCAGATCACGACTAATTCGGCGGACTTCTTGGATCGCGCCGTTAAGGTGCGACACGCCCTTATCGAGGCTGTCGGCGGCATCGGGATCACCGTTATTCATGCGGCGACGGGTCAGTTCCAGCGCATAGCGCACACCAACAAGGATTTGACTAATGGAGTCATGCAATTCGCGCGCCACACGGCCGCGCTCTTCTTCTTGGGTGTCAAACACCCGTTGGGTGAGCTTTTTAAGCTTCACATCGGCCAAACGGCGTTCGCGAATATTGAGGGTCAATCCTGATAAAAACACCAAAAGGAGGGCGCCAAGGGTGATCGCCCCGATATAGAGAAAGGTCTGGCGAATTCGGTCGCCGACCTGTGCGCGGGCTTCTTCGGTTGTTTTGACCACATCGTCAATGAAAACGCCTGTGCCCACGGCCCACCGCCAGTTTTGCAGCCCAATCACATAGGTGATCATCTGGCTGGTTTCGCCAGTGGAGGGTTTTTCCCACGTATAGGTGTGATACCCCGCGCCCGTGCGCGCCAGTGAGATCAACGCGTCGACAATGGGGGTGCCTTCGGGGTCTGTCAGTCCCGCCCAATTGCGCCCGATTAGATAGGTTTGGCGTGGTGAGACGAGGTTATTTCCGTCGTAGTCGAACACAAAATAGCTGCCATCGTCGCCATAAGTCATCGCCGAAAGGATTTGGGTGACCCGCAGTTTTGCCTGATAATCGTCGGGCGCGGCGCGACCGTAGATAAAGAAGAATGCGGAGCGGGCGAGGTTTACATAATTTTTCAATTCGGACTTCTTGGCTTCAATCAGTTCGCGTTCCAACTGTGCTATCTCGTATT
The DNA here is from genome assembly GCF_041205445.1 of Falsihalocynthiibacter sp. CO-5D18. Taxonomy (NCBI): domain Bacteria; kingdom Pseudomonadati; phylum Pseudomonadota; class Alphaproteobacteria; order Rhodobacterales; family Roseobacteraceae; genus Falsihalocynthiibacter; species Falsihalocynthiibacter sp. CO-5D18. The sequence continues at coordinate 43,136 of NZ_JBGFCF010000012.1, forward strand.
CCGCCAGTTCACGGGACTGGTTGGTTACCACAACTGCAATCGCCGCCGTCGCGAGAATAAGGGGCAGGGTGGCCAACATAAACAGCTTTTGCCCATAGCCAAATGAGAGGCCATTTACGAAAGCTGACAGTTTTTGGAAACGCGGGGGTCGCAACGGGGGCAGTTATCCTAATTAAGCGGCGAGTCACCTCGCACGTGAGATAGAGAATGAGGCCAAGTCGCGTGATGGTCAAACACCCTTTCAAGGGAATGCGCGGGAATCAATGTTGATTAAAAGGTCAAAATATTGGTTTTGGTCATTTTTTCTGACCGTCTGCGTAGGACTGGGTATTGTGGCGTGGCCTTAACTAAGTAGTCTGCACCTACTATTAACGAATGTCCCGACCAAAGAGTCGGACATTATAAAGGGGAGGAGACCTTTATGGATCGCCGTTCATTCCTACGGACATCTGCACTTGGTGGCTCTGCTGCTGCCGCTGCATCACTCGCAACACCCGCGCTCGCTCAGGGCACACGCGTTTTGACAATGGTAACATCTTGGCCACGTGGCTTTGCTGTTCTTGACGACGCTGCGAGCTACTTTGAAAACGCTGTTAACACCCTTTCGGGTGGCGACCTCATCATCGAGAAAAAAGCACCGGGCGAGCTTGTTGGCGCGTTGGAAGTGTTTGACGCTGTGTCTTCGGGCCAAGCTGATCTTTATCACTCGGCTGACTATTATTTCTTGGGCCAACACCCAGGTTATGCTTACTTCACTGCGGTTCCATTTGGCGCCACAGCACAAGAACTGACCAACTGGTACCTTCACGGTGGCGGCCAGGACCTTCACAATGAACTGGGTGAAATCTTCAACCTGCGTTCCTTCCTTGCTGGGAACTCCGGTTCGCAATCTGGTGGTTGGTTCCGTTCCGAAATTAACTCCGCAGAAGATCTCAACGGCCTTAAGTTCCGTATGCCGGGTCTTGGTGGTAAAGTTCTGGGTAAATTGGGCGCGTCTGTTCAAAATATCCCCGGTGGTGAATTGTACCAAGCTCTGTCGTCTGGCGCTTTGGACGGTCTTGAGTGGGTTGGTCCGTTTGCGGACGAACGTGCTGGCTTCCAAGAAGTTGCCAAAGTGTACTACACAGCGGGCTTCCACGAGCCGGGTTCCGGCCTTGCGGTTGGTATGAACCTTGACGTGTATAACTCCCTGTCGCCAACACATCAGGCGATCATTGATTATGCAACACAAGCCACAACACACTATAACTTGAGCGAAACGCTCGCAAACAACGGTGCCGCTTTGGCCCGTCTTCAGGCGCAGGGTGTTAAAACCCTTCAGTTCTCTGATGATGTTTGGGATGCATTTGGGACGGCTTCCAAAGAAGTTATGGACGAAAACATGGATGACGCATTGTTCCAAAAAATCCGTGCGAGCTTTGAAACATCCTTGGCGTCTTCGTCTTCTTGGATCCAAAAATCGGATGGTTTCTACGTAGACCAACGGACCCGTGTTCTGGGCAACGGCTAATTTGCCCCACTAACACTATCGGAAGGGCCTTCTGCGATCTCGTGGAAGGCCCAACCCGAATCTGACCCGCAACCAGCGGCGTTATCATAGACATTAAATTAACAGGGGGACTTCGATGCTTAATGGCATTGTCTGGTTCTTTCAGAACATCCTAATGGCGTTCTACAATTTCGGGTTTGCGGTAACGCATCCGCAAATGTGGCTCGATTGGTCGGACCAAGCATCGCTTATGCGGTTCATCTACTATGGTGGCTCGATTGAGTTTTTCTTTGTGGTCTTCACCGGCTTTCTCGTGCTCACAGCCTTCGGGATGTGGAAAAATCAATTCATGTGGGGCTGTGTGCGGGTGCTCGAAGGCATCTCTAACGGTGTCGGTCGGTTCTTTGCTTGGGCCGGCCTTTTGATGGTTCTGCAACAGATTATCATCGTGTTCGTGCAACGGATTTTCACTCAAGCCCAAATCACGTTTGGCTTTGGTCCCGCACTGGCCCTCGACATCAGTTGGTGGGCCGAAGAGTTGAAATTTTACAATGCTTTGGTCGTGGCTCTTTGTGCGTCTTACACCTTTGTTCAGGGCGGCCACGTACGTGTGGACCTTGTCTATTCGGCCGTGAGTTTCCGCGCTAAACGCGCAATTGATATGTTCGGGTCGATTTTCTTTATGATGCCCGTCGCGGTTCTGGTTTGGATGTACGCATGGTTCTTCTTGTGGCGTCACCTCGTGACCCCGAAAGTCTCGGCGACCGACACCATCGAATTGCTCTCGAGGAAAGCCAAAATCCTCAAGTGGAACGTCGAAACCATCGGGTTCTCGCCCAACGGGTTCAACGGCTATTTCTTGTTCAAAATCCTTATCGTCGCCTTTACCGGTATGGTTTTCCTCCAAGCAATCGCGTTTTTCTACCGCTCCTATCTTGAGCGCAAAGAAGGACCCGAAAGTGATGGGAAATACCTCGACCGTGACTCGCTTGGCGCGGGTGAAGAAGCCTACGAAGGCACGCATTAATTTTAAGGGGCACTACCTATGTTATTTGGACTCGATGGCGTCGAAGTCGGCCTAATCATCGTCTTCCTCAGCCTCTTTGCGGGCATTCTCTCGGGCTTTCCGGTGGCGTTTGCCATCGGTGGGGCGGGGGTGATATCCTTCGGGATTATCGCAGCATTAGACAGCGCAGGCATCTTGATGCACGCCTCGGTGGACACCAGTTCGGTCGCCTATCGGGCCTTGATCGACTCAGGGTTACACCAAGACGTGATCTCTTTGTTCCGATATCCGGATTTGCCCGTTATTGAGGTTCCGCTGTTCCCAAGCCAATTAGACCCCTCTGTGGGCGGTGGCTGGGAAATCGCGATGAACCGCAACTTGTCGTTCATCGTAAACCGTATGAACGAACGGGTGTTCGCGGGGCAATCCATTGAAACCCTGCTCGCGGTTTTGATGTTCGTCCTGATGGGGATCACACTTGAACGCTCCAAAATCGCGAACGATCTTCTGACAACTATGGCGCGGGTCTTTGGCCCTTTGCCTGGCGGTTTGGCGGTTTCGGTTGTGGTTGTGGGCGCGTTTCTTGCCGCGTCAACGGGGATCGTGGGGGCAACAGTTGTCACCATGGGCCTCCTGTCACTTCCCACCATGTTGCGCCACGGCTACTCGCCGGAGCTTGCAACGGGGGTGATCGCAGCCTCTGGGACGTTGGGGCAAATCATCCCGCCGTCCATTGTTATCGTACTTTTGGGCACGTTGGCGGGGGATCTCTATTCCGCCGCTCAAGAAGCCCGCGCAATGGAAGCTGGCTGTACGGATGCGCTGACTTATCTTGGCGAAGCGGCCGTGGTTTCGGTTGGGACCCTGTTCCAAGCGGCGATCCTTCCGGGGGTCATGCTGGCGGTTCTTTATGGTGGCTATGCGTTTATCTATGCGCTGTTTAACCCGTTAAAAGCACCTGCGGTTGTCTTTGAGGGCGTTGCCAATACGGAAGGCAGTGGTCGCAACAGCCTCACATGGTTCGTAGCGATGCCTGTGATTGCCATCGGTGGTTTGATCCTTTTGAGCCAAGCGAATATCGTGGGAAGCCAAAATACCAACGTCGACAGCTATTCCGATGCGTCCAAAGCAGCTAGCTTGCGCACAAATGTCGGGGACAGCTGTCAGGCGGCGATGATTAACTTGCACGGCCAAGAAGCTTGGGATCTTGCGATTGATCAACAAGAGGCGATTAAAGAGTCCGGCGGGGCTGTTAAAAGCCGCGAGCTGACACCAGAAGAGTATGAAGCAGCAACCGTTGCGAAAATCTCTAGCATCGCACCAATTGGCACAGGCATTGCAATCTTCTTTGTGTTGATGGGGCTTGCGCTCACTACGGCGCGCGGTGTGGCACCATATGCCAATACACGTCCCTTGGTTATTGGCGGCGCAGGGGTGCTTCTCGCCTTCATTATCGACGCATTTTTGATCGCGCCGACAACATCCCCCGGGGGGGCAACAATCCTGTTGGCCGTTCCCGGGTTGATGCTGGCCTACGGTGTTCGCTATGCCTCTGGCTTGTTGGCGCGCAATGAACTTCTGCGGGTGGTGTTCCCACCTTTGGTTCTGATCATTGCGGTTTTGGGATCGATCCTTGGCGGGATCACCAACCCAACACCGGCTGCGGCGCTTGGCGCGGGTGGTGCTTTGTTGCTGGCGGCCTATCGTCGCCTCCAAGAGCAGGGCGGTTCGGGTAAAATCATCTTGGTTTCGGCCTTCGCCGTAGTTGTGATGATCCTCGTTGGGGTGAACTTCGATCTTCGGATTACACGTTCCAGCGTTCCGTTTGAAGATTGGGTTGCCTACTTTGTGGCGCTTGCAGCTTACTTGATGGCCATGTTTGGCATCCTGTTCGCCTGTTATGTTTTGTTCCGCAACAGGGTGCTTACCCCGATTGTGCGCGAAACGGCCAAGGTCACGAGCATGGTGTTTACCATCCTTATCGGCAGCCAAATGCTCAACCTTGTGGTGATCTCCTTTGGTGGTGAGCACTATATCCAACAATTCCTGCGCAGCTTTGATGACGAGTTCAAAGTGTTCTTGCTGGTGATGGTGGTGTTGTTCATTCTTGGCTTCGTGCTCGACTTCCTCGAGATCATTTATATCGTGATCCCGATTGTTGGACCGGTCATTTACGGCGGCACGATGGACCCAAAATGGGTAACGATCATGATCGCGGTGAACCTGCAAACAAGCTTCCTAACCCCGCCCTTCGGTTTCGCACTGTTCTACTTGCGAGGGGTCGCCCCCAAGGAAGTCACGACGCGACACATCTATCGCGGGGTTGTACCGTTTGTCTTGATCCAAGTCGGGGCGCTTGCGGTTCTCTACTTCATACCGTCGATTGTGACGATCGTTCCAAACCTTATCGGAAAATGATCAGGTTCAACGGACACTAAAACAGGAAAGGGCGTCTCGATTGAGACGCCCTTTTTCGTTTAAATTCATAGATACCGTAAGGAACCTAGGCTAGACGTCACTCTGTATTTGGGTGGCGTGCCGCGGCGTTGCGGCTGTTTGGTAGGGTGATCTGGGCCACTTGGTCGGCCAATTGATCGCCAAATTCTGGGCCGTCATCTTGGCTGAAATCTTCGGGGTCAACGACTTTGACCCACGCACCGTTTTTGTAAACTTCCAAGGCTGAAAAACGCCCCTTATAACCCATTTTCGGGCTGTTAGGGACCCAATACCCCAAATAGACATAGGGCAGGCCAGCCTCGCGGGCGATCTCAATATGGTCTAAAATAATGTGCGTTCCCAAACTGTTGCGCGCCAAATCTGGGTTGTAAAAGGAATAGACCATCGACACGCCGTCATCAAAAACATCGGTCAAACACACGGCTGTTAGGCCGGTGTCCACATCGGGGGTGTCTTCGGGCGTTACATATTCCACAACGCGGCTGCGAATGGGGGTTTCCTCAATCATGGCCGCGAATTCAAAGACGTCCATTTCCGCCATGCCGCCATCGGAATGGCGCGTTTCAAGATAGTGTTGAAACAGGTTGAACTGTTCTTCGGTGGCCCAAGGGGAGCGCGCCTGGCGTTTCAAATAAGCATTTTTGCGTGTGACGCGCTTCTGGCTCTTGTTGGGTTTGAAATCTGCCACACGGATGCGCGCCGACATACAGGCCGAACAATCCGCACAGGATGGGCGGTACAAAACATTTTGACTGCGCCGAAATCCTTGTTTGGAAAGGCTGTCATTGAGTTCCTGTGCGAACTCCCCCTGAAGCGAAGTAAATAACTTACGCTCGCGGCGCCCCTCAAGATAAGGGCAGGGCTGGGGGGCCGTCACATAAAATTGTGGGGCTACTGGAAGGCTATGACGCATATACTCTCGCTCGTTTTCCTACCTATAAGGATAGCAAGCCAAACCGTCTGCGCCAAGCCCATGCTGAACAAAGGGTTAATATCGCGACATCGAGTTAATCATCGCGGTCCCTAGAACCATATCCGTAAGGCCTTTTCCGCGGTTGCTGGTCAACATAATACCAACCGACAGAAGCTGAACGAGGAAGATTGTAAAGGATAGCGAATAGCCCAAAGTGTGCAAAACCGCCATTGAGCCGTCCAACTGGTTGCCATCGCTGTTACGCAATTCAATGCCCATCATCCGCATTCCAGGGGTCGCGGAATGGTTGGCAATGGAAACAGAGCGATAAAGGAAACCGATGGCGAGGAAAATAAAGGGCGCAATAAATACTGTCAAAAAGGCTGTAAAAATAAGCACAAGCCCCGTCAGAAGACCGATGGCAATGGTATCAATAATCCACGCGCCAAAACGTTTTTTAGCGACATCCGCGTAAAATCCGGCATGGAGCTCAGGATCAGGGAGACCCGTCGCCTGTTCGCGGTTTTGGCGGCGGTTGGACGTATCTGCACCCGGTTCAAAACCATAATCGCGGGGATCAAAATCACTTGCCATTTGAGAACTACCTATTGTTAAGACGTTAAGTTGCGGACTTGCCAGTATTTGGGAGGTGGCAAGTCCGCGAGGAGACAGGGATGCGGCGTTAATTACAACTCGATGGGGGCATCTTTGTCGGTGTTTTTAGGCGACTGTGCCTTTTTGGCGCGTTCATCCATAAACGTGTCGAATTCGGATTTGTCTTTCGCTTCACGAAGACGCTCTAGGAAGGATTCAAAATTGACTTGCTCTTCTTCGAGGCGCGACAGCGTATCGGCTTTGTAAGCGTCAAAGGCTGAGTTGCCTGTGCTGCTGAAGCCATGCGAATGACGGTGTGAATGTGCGCGGCAACCGCCACGTGATTTTGATTTGAACATACGTTTACTCCAGATCATATAGGCAAGTAGGGCGAGGCCGACGGGCCAAAAAAAGATAAATCCAAGAACCATAGCGGCAATCCAGGCGCCTTTGCCTTTTTCGTCAAGCCATGTTTCTGCTTGTGAGGGCCATGCGGTGGCGGATGTCATATCTGTCTCCATTTGTTGGGGTCGATGTTAATGTGTTTCACATCAATAGAAATGGGGAGTTTTGCGAAAAACGCAAGACCTAATGTAAATCTTTTTTACATTAACTTGATTTACTGAATTAAATCAGCATGTTGCGCGTAGGTAATTTCTTGTGATTTTGCCGAGAAAACATGGTGCGGTGTACCTGCGACAGCCCAATTTGTTGTAGCTCGATGTAGCTCGACAGGGATTCTTGCAGTGATTGACAGAGATATCTGCAGCAAAACGTTTTTCTGATTAATAGAACCGTTTAAGTGGCCCGTCGACCCGCAAAGTTTAAACGGGCGTTAAACAGGTGGCTGCGGATCGATCTACAGTTGGGCATCTGTTGGCCTCTTTGAGCGCAGGGGGATGCCCTGCGCCCCGCAGATTAAACCACGATTGTTGTGGGCGATCCGGTGCCCTTGCGAGTAATCGCCGACACGCGATAAGTGCCAGAGGCCGGAGCGACCCAAGAGCGGATATATTGCTTTGTATATCCAGCAGCCGAGCCTTGCGGTGTTTGCGCAACCCAGCTCCCCGTGTTGCGCTCGATTTTATAGCCAAGGATTGGGCTGCCCCCGTCATTGGCTGGCGCGGCCCATGTGATTGTCGTCCCTGCCGTCGCAAGGGTTTGCACAACGGTTGGCACAGTGATGGTTCCTTCGAGCCAGCCGAAATCAACCAAGGCCCCGTAAGCCGCTTTGGCATAGATCTCGCGCCCGGCTTCGGTCGGGTGCGTCCCGTCGCCGGTCAAGCTGCTCGGCCAAAGGCCAGTCGCGATTTGCGCAAGATCGCCCGCGCTGCCGTCATTGCCGCAAAACATTGCCTCAAGCGTATAGACAAAACGGGTTCCAATGACATCGCGCACCCAGCCCATTGCGTCCGACCATTCAACGTTCCGGCTATCGCCGACCCGTTTCAACGGGTTGCTTTCGAGCAAAATATTTTGCTTTGGCGCGCCGTTATATTTGAGTTTTTCCAAGACACTCATAATCGATGTTTTAATCACCAATTCGCCGCGCCCATCGGTTTCGTAAAAGGCAAGGCCGCCGATCCCGTCGAAAGACGTCATAACGTCACCAAGGCCGTTTTCAGCGAGCAAATCATGCAGAACATCGGGAAACTCTTGCACCACAAAACTATCGCCTAAAATATGCACCGCGCTGGCATCCCCCATCCGCAAAGCCTCGTAAAGCTTTTCGCCTTCCAGCGCGCCAGCATGGAGCGCCACGCGGTGCGTTGTCCACCCTTCGATATCGGTATCAATCGTCAGGCTGTGAGGCGGTAAAGTAGGGAAACAGAAATGCTCCGTGGCGTTTGTAACATCGTCACCACTTGCATAAACCTTGATCGGTTTTCCCACCTCAACAACAATAGCAACACGGCACCGATCAAAGTTATTTGTAAGAGTTGTGACCAAACCGAGAATGGATTGCTGGAAAAAACTATCAGCACCAAAATAATTCAACCGCAAACCGTCCTGCACAGAAATCAATCGCCCCCAGATCAACCGCCTGTTGAATTGCACCTTGCACAACGCCCATCTCGAAGGTTTCCAGCGGGCGTAGAACTTGCACCCTCGCCATTGTCCTCGGACCAATGGCGGACAATGGCTCGATCCCGCTTTCCGGGCTTGACCATTCTGGCTTCAAGTAATCGGTGCAGGGTGGCAAACACATCCGGAAAATTCTAACCCTGCAAAGGGGTAGCCTGATCCAAGGCCCCAACCTTTTGCTCAATCAAGGGCATGAAGTGCAGCGGATCAAAGATCATATCCGCTTTGGCATAGGACCGCTGATGCCGCGCAATCACCTCAAAATCGCAGCCAATAATGGCCTCATGCACAAAGCCGCGCACGTGGACGTCGTGATGGGCATAGGCCACCGGCACAGAGTAATCATTGCTACGGTAGCGCACCATTGAGATTGATGTGGCCCGCGTGCTGACATGGTCGCAGGCCTCATACTCTGCGACAGGCAATCCCATCAGGGCATCAATATCGGATACCAAACGCTGGCCAATAGTTTGGCTGTGGCCGCGCCATGAAGTTGCGGCGGGTATATCCGACCATGCCTTCGACATTGCCGCTCGTCCATGTCTCTCGGACCAATGGCGGACAATTCCTCGCTCGTTCCCCCGCGCAGGCCTGCCGAACTTGTCATCAAACAGGCAATGCGATTGCAACTCGGTAAAACTCTGTGTCCGCACACGGGGTCGGACTCCAAGGATACGCGCAACAGCGATCTTGGTATTGTCATAAAGAATGGACTGCGGGATGCCATCAAAGAACGCAAAGGCAGACACATGGCCATCACAGAACGGATCGGTTGTCTCCGCAGGGTATCCCTTCACAAACACTGCGTTAGAATGCGGCAGGCTCATCCCGCAGGCGCTCAAAGATGCGCTTGGCTGTGTTGCGCTGTTTTTTGATTTGGGCTTTGTCTATGCGCAGCATCTTCGCTATCGTCTTACGGTCCTTGTTGAAATAACGCGCGGCTTCTCGAGCAGACATACCGTCCTTCAAACAAGCACGGCTTACACGACTATAAGTATACGCAGAGTACATCCCCCGCTTTCCGAATAAACGAAGGACATAAACTGGCGAATTTTACTCCGCTACAACTGCGCCTTGCAGCCGCTTTGGTGGCCCAGTTTTGCTCTGCGTCTTACAGGCAAATGAACTTGGCCTTTCCAAATCGTACGTGTCCGAACTGGAAAATGGGTCCATCCATGGATGTGATCCAGACGTACTCGGAGAGGTTTGGGATACCATCTTCCTAGATATTGTTCTTTGCAGAGAACTTAGAAAATCCGGGGAAGGCCGCAAAGACACGGACTGCAATCGCAGGAAATATCTTACAGTTCATTCAATTTTTTTTGGCGAAAACTGATCATGCCAAAACCTAAGTATGACCAGAAATTCAACCCTTTCTTTCGATTGCGCACGAAGGCAAAACGGGCAGATTTATTGCACGTATCGCTAGCAAAGCTGAAGAAACTGACAAAGCTAGAGGGCGGTTACTTCGCCTTTCAGAAACCTAAAAAAGACGGAACTTTGGGGGATATATGCGTCCGATCTTTTCGGTTGCTCGACATCGAAGATTTTTTCCAAGCTGCACCTTTAATAAGGTGCTGTGGTTTTTTCGTTCGCAGATGCAGTGCGCGCCAGTTGTTGCATTGATCTAGGCAAAGATTGCGACTGAAAATGACGTGTTGCCACAGGGAAGCCCATGTAGCCCTATTTTAGCATTCTTTGCTTATATCGACATGTAGACCGAGATCGAGATCGATGAACGGGTAGCTGCCGACGGTTGCAAGCAAAGCGTTGATGCTGGTGACCTTACAAGGTCGAGCGATACAGTCCACGAAAGTGCTGTTTGGGACATAAGTAATTCTTAATCGACTTGGCCATCTTTCCAAGCTGCGGGATGATATTAATAAATCCAAAGCATCATCCCCGATGAAAATTAAACTTGAAGCTCAGTCGCGTGGACGACTAGCTCAGATCAATCAAATTGACGCTGGCAACGCGCGAATAGGTTAAACGGCAAAGTAGCGTAGAGGCTGCACGTGGTCCACAAACGCTCCTTTCACGCACTATCGCCAACAAACCCGATTGACGTCACTAAACACTATTCAGAATCCGAATAGTTGTTGAAGGTTTTTGCCCCTGCTGCGTTGCGGAACCCTTGCAGTTTGAGCTCTAAGCCGACCTTCGCTGCGTTTGCATCCATTGGCAACCGTGGGGTCAAATTAATTGATGCTGCATGCTTCACCAACAAATGCTAACCGCCACCTCCTGAACTATTTGAGAACGTTGATGCCTACCTAACGACCTTCAGGGATTGAACGATAGTCTGCGGGCGAGGTCTTTTACCAGTGCGACTATTCTAGCGCGCGCCACGCCGGGGGACCCTCCGTCGACGTAGAACCGCAACAGCAGTGCTTCTTTTTGGGCAGGTTTCGTTTGCAGACGCAACCTTGCGCCGTGGTTGGTCTTGGCGATTACGGTCACGCGCACGTCGCCCACGCCCTTAAGATTGATTGTGCCGACTGTGCCCAGAGGGTGCCCCAGCCCTTCATAGCGCAACGTGTCTTGCGTCAGCGACTTGATGAGAACGGGTTAGGGCGTTCCAGCCACAATCAGAGAGGTTTTCTCCGGAGCGTCGGCGATATGCTTTTCCTCACGCGGCAATTCGACAAATGCTATCAACGTCATCGACAAGACGAGGACATTGTAGAGCGTCCAGAACAACACCACAGATTTTCCCTGTCCCGCGTCATTGAATGAAAACCCGTCGAAGAATATGCCGATCAGCAGGCCCCCGATGGTCAGCAGCAGCAGGATCAAATAAGGCCTCAGCAGATCCCACTGAATGATGATACGGCTGCGATCGCCGCCTTTCGCCGTCACTTTAAAGGGGTGGCCATTGGGTTGGATCAGGCCGACGATGGCCGAGCGGGCGATGGGGATGGCCCCGAGGATCTGGCTGACGTCGTTGAGAATAGGGATGACCATGCCCCGCGCGACCACATTCATCGCCAACAGAACCCACATGTAATAAACCCCGAAATAACCGATCACATCGGCAACTTCGGCATTCACGACTGTGATGTTGAAATACCAATACAGCAGCGGATAGGTCAGCGCCGCCAGTCGGAACGGGAACGTACTGAGCCAGTAGAGGACGGCGTCGATCACGCTCCACCTATCGCGCAAACGCAGGTTGTTGCGGGCAAACGGCCCGACGCGGCTACGCGCGATTTGCATCATGCCCAGACACCAGCGGGACCGTTGCTTGACGTATTCCTTGAGGCCCTCGGGGGCGAGCCCCTCCGTCAGCGGTTCGTCCAGATAGGCGGTGTCCCAGCCGCCATCGCGCAAGACCAGCGTCATCATGAAATCTTCGGTGATGCTTTCGGTGGGAAAGCCACCAACATCCTGTACCGCCTGCCAGCGCATGACAGACGATGTGCCACAACAAAACGCAATGCCCCAAGCATCGCGTGCGGGCTGTAAATGATCAAAAAAGAACCGCTGTTCGTCGGGGTAAGACCGGCTTAGCCCAAGATTATGCTGGATCGGATCGGCGTTAAAAAAGTGCTGTGGGGTTTGCACCAGTCCAATTTTCGGGTCATGGAACAGTGCAAGTGAGCGGCTGAGAAAACCGCGGTGCGGCACAAAATCGGCGTCGAGCACGGCAATGTAATCGGGAGGCACCGCGTCCTGCGCCAACACCCGTAGCGCATTGTTCATATTGCCTGCTTTGGACCCGACATTGTCGTCGCGCGTAACATATCGGACACCCTGCGTGCCGCAATAATCGCGCAACCAGTCGCGGCGGCCATCGTCGAGAACCAGCACCGCTTTGTTGGGATGATTCAGTGCTTTGGCCCCGATAATCGTGCGTTCAAGGATTTCAAGCTCTTCGTTGTAGGAGGCAATCAAAATGGCGACACGTGGGGGGGACGCGGCGTCCCACCAGTTAATCTGCGCTGTCGCTTCGTCCCCGCGATGGCGGATGCGTGACATAATCACGAATGAGCTAAGCGAGCTGATAATCGACAGGGCCTCAAGCCCCAGCAGCGACCAACTGGCCAAACAGTCCCAAGTTAATCCCGCCGGAGCGATAGTTTCGGTCGCGCGCCACCACAGATACCGAAGCGCCAACACTCCAGCAACCGCGAACATCGTGCTGCGATGCCAGTGGTTCTTTTCGTCAAACCACAGCGGCAAAATAATGGCGATCCCCAACACCAGCATGACACGGATGAGGCTGCTTTCGATGTCACTCAGATATAGGAACTCGTGCATTTACTTCAGCAAGTCCCGAACCCAGTCCAAGGGGCGCGTCTCAAAGAACACTCGACCTGTTTGGCCGACCGTGCAGCGCAATTCCGTATTCTTGCGCAACTCCGGCACCAGCAAGGCAATGTCATAGCGTTCAAGGTGTTTGATCGACGGTGCGACCGCCAAGTTACGGTAGATCGTTTCAGCACCTGCGCCGGCGATGCGCGTGATCGTCCCGTCATACAGCGTTTCGACACCTTCCAGCCGGAACTTGGCGGGTTGGCCGACGCGCAGGTGGTTATAGACGTTGTCGGGCACCGAAAGAGTGACCAAGGCTGAATCGCAGACCATCAGTTTCAAGATATCCTGCCCGCGCTGCACGACCTCATTGTCATCGGCGAGAACTTCCCACAAAAGACCGTCGGTCGGGGCGGTAAGGTTGGCATTCGAAAGACGGGTAATCCGCGTATTTTCCTCAAAAAGGCGCGCGTCAATGGCAGCAAGTCGGCTGCGGGCCTCGCTTAAATAGACGTTGAGGTCCGACTGCCCAATGCGCGTATCTGTCCGCGGGCTGCGGTTTGCCAAAACCTCCGGATCGGCGGAGCTGTCGCTGGTGTTGGCTTCGACCTGATCTGCACCGAAAGCCACGAGGCGCTCAACTTCCGCCGCAGCAAAGGCAAGCTCCATGCGCAGGTCGTCACGCCGAACACTATCGACCAGCGGATCGTTCAGCGTCGCCAATGCCTCACCTTCTTGAATAACCGTCCCGAAAGGACGCATCGGCATATCCAGCGTTCCCGCAATCGGCGCGCGTACCGTCGACAATCGTGCGTTCACGACCGCGTCTGAACTGACGCCCGTGATTTGTTCACCAACAATAACCCAGAGGGCAAACAGGATCACTATCAACCCCACCAAAAGCCTACCAAATCGCATCTCGCAACCCATTCATTTTGTGGAAAACTGCCCCATGCAGCAGACGAATCAACTCTTCGTAAAGACGAGTTTCTACGTCATCCTTAGTCTAGAATTATGGCAGAGTGAGAGAATTTTTCATTACGTATTGTCCAGCGCCATAAAAATTTCGGGCTGAAGATACACAGGTGGCAAAGCAGCCGTTCTCACGAAGTTTAGACAAAGAATGGTCTCCGGCAGAAATGATCCATGGATCAAAATCGCATGCCGCTACTCGCTCTGTGGCCACTAATATTCATTTCGTCTGCATAGCAGACCCTGGTGCATTCCGTAGCGAACGGATCCTTTCCGCCCTTAGTGTTTAATGACACGAACGGCCGATAACTGCCCTTCATATAGGTAGCGACTAAAGGCAGCTTCCAACTCAAAGCGGCACTAGCACCAAAATTCTGGTGCGCTGACGTTGCGATAGCCGCCCGCACGATCTATCTCTGTATTGACTGTAATAACGTGTTCAGTCTGGAGAAAATTCGAGGAAATGAATGCATGATACCTCTCTTTGTCTATCCTCTGCGAGGAGATTGACAAAGAGGGCGACTCGTTCGTTGTTGCTTTCCCGCTTCCTTCAAAAAGTAGTTCCCAAAATTGCAAATGGGGCTACAATTAGAATCGAATAGCGAAGTATTTTTTTAAACTTTTTGATTAATAAGGGGGGGTAGCAATGAACCTGAATTCAGCAAAGTTCAAGTTTACATTGGCCGTTGCAATTGCGGCGGCGTCACATTTTTCGGTCACAGCATCCGCGCAAACAATCACAGGTACTCCGGGAACGCCGTCGGCAACGACGACCATTAATGGTTTACAGATTCCGGTGCCACCTCCAGAATTCAAAGGCAAGATCGAGCGCAATGCGACGGCATCAGAGCCTTACTGGGCACCGCAAATTGCTCCGGCCAAAGGGTCGCCAAACGTCCTTTTGATTATGACCGACGATACGGGCTATGGCACTCCGTCGACGTTCGGGGGTGTGATCCCGACTCCTGCTCTGGATCGGGTCGCCGCGATGGGCGTCAGTTTCACAAACTTCAATTCGACGGCTCTGTGCTCGCCGACGCGGGCGGCGCTTATCACGGGGCGCAATCACCACTCCGCCGGATTTGGCGTCATCGCCGAACAAGCCACCGGATACCCTGGTTACAACAGCATCATTGCCGATGACAAAGCGACCGTCGGCACCATCCTAAAAGACAACGGATACCGCACATCGTGGTTCGGCAAAAACCACAATACACCCGCCTTCCAAGTCAGTTAGAATGGCCTCTTTGATCAGTGGCCTATCGGCATGGGTTTTGAGTATTTCTATGGGTTTATGGGCGGCGACACCAGCCAGTGGACACCAGGGCCGTTGATGCGCAACACAACTCCGATTTATCCTTATGTAGGCGACCCGGACTACAACTTGATCACGGCCATGGCGGATGAAGCCATCGATTATATGAACCGGATTAATACGCTGGCACCTGAGCAGCCTTTCTTTGTGTATTATGTTCCGGGCGGCGTGCATGCGCCACATCACCCAACCAAAGAATGGATCGACAAGATCAGCGATATGCACCTGTTTGACAAAGGGTGGAATGAACTGCGCGCGACCATCTTTGCCAATCAGAAAAAGCTGGGCGTTATTCCCCAACACGCGGAGTTAACTCCTTGGCCAAAAGATTTGCTGAAACCTTGGGATACTCTCACGGACGACGAAAAGAAGATGTTCATTCGTCAAGTTGACGTGTTTGCGGCTTATGTTGCCTATACCGACCACGAAATCGGCCGCGTCATTCAAGCCGTCGATGATATGGGCAAACTTGATAACACGATTATCATGTACATCAGCGGCGACAACGGCGGCAGCGCCGAAGGCGCTTTGATCGGCACCCCGAACGAGGTCGCGGCGTTCAATGGCGTGAATGTTCCAATCAAAGATCAGCTGTCTGAATTCTACGACGAATGGGGCAGCAACGAAACCAACCCCCACATGACAGTTGCATGGTCTTGGGCCTTTGACACGCCGTTCTCATGGACCAAACAGGTGGCTTCACACTTTGGTGGCATTCGTCAAGGGATGGCCATTGCATGGCCTGATGTGATCAAAGACAAGGGCGGTATTCGCCACCAGTTCCACCACGTTATCGACATTGTTCCGACAATCCTTGAGGCGACGGGCATTACCCCACCTGCCGTGGTCAATGGCGTACCTCAAAGCCCAATCGAGGGAGTTAGCATGGCGTATCTGTTTGATGCCGCCAATGCCGACGCGCCTTCAACACACCACACCCAGTATTTCGAAATGATGGGCGATCACGCCATTTATCATGACGGCTGGATTGGCAGCACGAAAGTTGTGCGTCCACCGTGGGAAATCACCGGTCCTGTGAACCAAGACCCCGCAGGCACACCGTGGGAACTCTATGACCTGAATAAAGACTGGACGCAGGCGCACGATGTGGCTGCCGAAAACCCAGAAAAGCTCAAAGAGATGCAGGCGCTTTTCTGGAAAGAGGCCGAGAAATATCAAGTCCTTCCCTTGGATGCGTCCGTGGCGACCCGCTTGGTCACACCACGGCCAAGTTTGACGGCTGGACGCGATG
The DNA here is from genome assembly GCF_041205445.1 of Falsihalocynthiibacter sp. CO-5D18. Classification (NCBI taxonomy): domain Bacteria; kingdom Pseudomonadati; phylum Pseudomonadota; class Alphaproteobacteria; order Rhodobacterales; family Roseobacteraceae; genus Falsihalocynthiibacter; species Falsihalocynthiibacter sp. CO-5D18. The sequence continues at coordinate 59,473 of NZ_JBGFCF010000012.1, forward strand.
AATTCGTCTGGAAAGGGACCTTTACAGGCACACCGAACGGCGATGCTCCTTCGGTTCTGAATACGTCCTACACGATCACGGCAGAAGTGGATGTACCCGAAGGTGGCGGCGATGGCATGATCCTGACACAGGGTGGTCGTTTCGGCGGATACGGCTTCTATCTTCTCAAAGGCAAACCCGTGGTGACTTGGAACCTGCTGGACCTTGAGCGGATTCGCTGGGAAGGCGCTGATGCCCTTAGCGCTGGCAAACATACCGTAGAGTTCGACTTTAAATATGACGGACTTGGTATGGGCACTCTGGCTTACAATAGCATGAGTGGCATTGGTCGATCTGGGACTGGTGAGTTGAAGGTCGACGGTAAGGTTGTCGCCACGCAAAAAATGGAAAAAACCATTCCATTGATTTTGCAGTGGGATGAAAATCTGGATGTCGGGGCCGACACTGGCACCGGCGTCGACGATAAGGATTACCAAACCCCGTTTGCGTTCACTGGTACGCTGGAAAAAGTGACCCTTAAGGTGGCTCCTCCGGTTCTAACAGAAGCTGACAAAACCAAGCTGAAGGAAGCTATGGTTACCAAAGACTAAACGGCAACAACAGTTTCCACACCCCGCGGTCAATCGCTTCGGGGTGTGGAAATACTGAAACGTCCTCAACGATTGGTTGGGGAAATTGCTATAAAAACTCCCTCACCAGAAACGAGCTCTCCCAAAAGCGACTGACGGCGCTCAAGGACGCCAGTTGGTTCTGTCGAAAAGTTTTCCCATGGCAAAGCAATGCGGGTGGCATGCCTTGAAGGAATTTGTTTTTTTGCGAACCCTAAGCGAATTTTTAAACCCCGCTAACGTTGCCGCTTCTAAATAAAACGTCTTTAGGCCGAGCATTGGCCCCGCTTTTGTTGATTGCACTCTGGTCTGGAATTCCACCGTCGTCAAAATCGAACGTTTCTAGTCTAAATCTCGTTTTAAATTGCCAGAAGCCAACCAACTAAACGTCGAAAATGAGCGAATATCGAGTGTTCAAAATTGATCGATGAACGAGTGTTTCATTGAATTTGTTCCAGCTCCAAATAAAGTATTCGTGGTCGAATTAACGAGTGACAATGTAAAAGGTTTGGTCTGATAAAATTAGTTGGCAATCGAATATGTATATCAAAAGCAACAGGCCAATAAATGTTATTTGGGTCACTTCCTTGTCTGCAAAGCAGACTTTAGCGCTTGAAAGAGCGAGTGTCTGCATTCCGCCCTAAGTCGAAATGTGCATGGTGCAGGATTCGGGACATTTCCCTTTCCCATCACGGTCGCGAACTGCCCAAAGCTGCCGTTTGCAGTCTGTGCTGATGCCGCATTGCAGCTTCACACAAGCGGACATTGAGGCATGCAAGTTCTTGCGCTCGCGAACCGGTATGCTCAGTTGGACCTGTCGAGTTACATGAGCGTTTTTGTGATTATTTGCATAATGGCGTCGAACCAATAGGGGTATTGGGTTGTGACGGTTTCGTAGAACTTGACGATCAACAGTTTGTTGTCAGCGATCCAACTAATGACGTCGGCACTGATCACCGCATTAACGGCGACTACAACCTTCGACGATTAAATCGCCCAGACCTTCCGAGCAATCGCACTAATGATATTTTGATACGGTTCTGTAAGGACACCTCGGCGATCTGTGCAGAGGGTCCTTCACCCTTTGCAGCGTCCTGATCGAGTAGTGATAACGGAACTGCAGCTTCGGCTATTAGCACTGTTGTCGCGCTTGTTCGTGTATCGGCAATCCTATCATCTACTTTTTGCGCTTCTGGGTCGCGTGGCCCATTTAGGTATTCACGCATTTTCCGCTCAACCTCTGAGGCTCCTAGATGGCTTAAAGAGAATATTCCATGGGGTTCAAGCAGGTCTTTCAGAGTAGCAGCTGTGAGGGGCGGGAGTTCGTCATTTAGTCGACCTTGGTTAATGGCGCTGCAATGCGCTTCATGCCGTGGTCTGAGGGTGTTTGCTGCGGACCAAAGGGAACTAACGAGGATATCTGGCGATTTTTGGTCGAACAAATTGCGATAGTTGGAGGCAGTTTCGACAAGGGAGGCTCGTTCGTTATCGCCGTCGCGGACCGAGGCCATGAGAGCGCGGACTTTTTGGCGACATTTTTCCTGCAGAGCTCTCGGTTCTCGGTCGTTCGGGCCAAGAGGTTTGTCGTTTGCGCCGATGGGGCCGTCATCGGGCATTAAATAGCTCGGGGCGTTTGGTCGTTCGTCTGGAATAATCTTGACGGCGGCCATTCAGTGAGCAAATCAGGTAGTCGAGGTTTTATTTGTACGCTCGCACGTAGCGACAATTTCAGAAAAAGCTTAGAGTTTGTGGTCGAGGTTTGCTGCTGCGCAATTTGCGAAAAGTAGGCCATTATCAAGTAAGCTGTTTCCCTGTACTCTCAAATCTTTGATCGTGCGCAGGTCGCAGGTCGCAGGTCGCAGGTCGCTGATACGCGAGCCGCGAAGATCCAGCTTGGTCAAGCTTAAGAGGGAAAAAAGAGGCTCTGCGGAAGTGATTTCGGTGGCGTTGAGATCAAGCTCAGTCAAGTTTGTAAGGGTATTGATTTCCGGTGGGATAGCTTCAAGATCTTTGTCCCAAAACTAAAGTTGCTCGCGTCGAAGTTAATGGCGATCAGAATTTGAGCTCTTCTAAAGGCGTCTTGGGCTTTGAACATGCATCAGCTCCCTTTGTGGGTAAACTAGGAGCAGTGCTATGGGATAGAAAGGGCGTGGATTTTCTGGAACTTTTCAGCCTTTCCAGCGGGTTGCTTTCAGTTGGGACCGTCCTTACCTGTTCACCATACTGGGGAGTTCGGAAGGGCGCTTCTGGCCGGTATTCGTCGGAATTGCAGCAAAGGCCCGCAATCCATCCGTCGTGGCGGTTTCAACTTAGCTCTGTATGGTCGAGCGGCGAAGTTCTCTTTTGGCGCTCTGTCGATCAAAATTCTCTAATCGCAGCGAAAGTCCGGTTCCCGCCGACAGAGTTGATCCCCTTGATTTGTGCCACAATAAGTCCAAAATTTCTTTCCAGTTCAGAAGGTTTTATCAACTTAAATTGCCGGTCAAACGGGCGCCTGAAGCCCCGTGAACCCCATAATTAGCGCCCTTTGAGCGTAACTGTGGGGTTTGCAGCTATTCTTTGATTTCGCCAATACGGGCTTAAACCGCCATTTTGACACTCGAATGATAGGCTCTATGGAATGCCAATTTTGGTTGCACAACTTTTCGCCGGGCCCTTTAAATAAGGCCTGTCACAGCATCATCCCACTTGTTCCCGCTTACTGCAGGTTACGGTGTCAAACTACATTCTAGGAGACGGGGATCAAAAAACGCACGTGGTTGGGAAAGGTGCCCAATCGGAGAGACGCCGCCAATCGCGAACCCTGTTTGGGCGCGAATGAGTTTTGCGTCCGCTTTTCCCAACGTTCCCCCGACGAGGGCGCTGGCCGTAATCGCACAGATTTTCTTGCCGCCCGCCGTGATGAAAAGCACTGCTGAGCCGTCTTCCTCATTTCGGGAAATGATAGATTTGGCGATTTGATCCACCTCACAGCTCGCTGCATTTGCTGCGGCTTGAGCGGTGCGCGTGCCTTCGCTCACTTCTAGAATTTCGACTTTCAGGCCAGCGGTTTAGAGGGCCGCTCGGACAGGTTTTAAACTTTTGCTGATCGGGGTATGCCTCAAATCTCTTCAGGGTCCACAAGGCTTATTGACCCTCCCGTCTTTCCCCCGCACGATCAAAAAATGACATTTCAAAATCGTATGACCCGCGCGCCGATTCCTTTTGACCTTGATCGCGGAATTGACGCGCGCGCGGCCTTGCCAGATGTGACGGGGCCCCTTGGGGATTTGATCGCAGGGGCGGCGGGGTGTTCGCCTTATTTGTTTAGCTTAATGTGCCGCGAAGCCGAGTGGATTTCGCCCGCGCTCAATGGTGCGCCGGAGGAGGCTTTGGCACTGGCTTTGGACGACTTGAAGGCCCTCGCGCCCGATGAAATGGCCGCTGGATTGCGCCGCGGTAAACGCCGTATTGCGCTGTTGGCGGGGCTTGCGGATTTGGCCGGCGTTTGGGATTTGGCGCAGGTCACACAGGCCCTCACGGATTTGGCCGATACCGCCGTCGACCGCGCGATCCGCACGACAGTTTCCCAAGAAGCGCGGCGCGGAAAACTTCCCGGATTTGCGCGCGATTCCGAGGAAATTACGGGAGGCATGGTTGCGCTCGCGATGGGGAAAATGGGCGCAGGGGAGTTGAACTACTCCTCCGATATCGACCTCATTTGCCTGTTCGACGAAAGCCAATACGAAGATGACTCCTATTTCGATGCCCGCACCAGCCTTATTCGCGCGACTCGCCGGATGGCAACGCTGCTTTCGGAGGTCACGGGCGACGGATATGTGTTTCGCACTGATCTGCGGTTGCGGCCTGATCCGAGTTCGACGCCCGTGTGTATGGCGATGGACCCCGCCGAGCGTTATTACGAGAGCATGGGGCGTACGTGGGAGCGCGCGGCCCATATCAAAGCGCGCCCTGCAGCGGGGGATATTGATGCGGGCGAGGCCTATCTGGAACGACTGGTCCCTTTCGTTTGGCGAAAGCATCTGGATTTTGCCGCGATCCAAGACGCTCATGATATTCGCCTAAAAATTCGCGCGCATAACGGGTTTACGGGCGCGATTACCCTACCGGAACATAATATGAAATTGGGTCGCGGGGGTATTCGCGAAATCGAGTTTTTCACCCAAACCCGCCAGTTGATCGCAGGGGGGCGTGACCGTGAATTGCGCGGGCGGGGCACTGTTGCGATGCTCGGGGAGTTGGCAAAAAAGGATTGGATTCCGTCAGAGACGGCCAAGATTTTGGCCACACATTATAGGGCCCATCGCGAAGTTGAACACCGTTTGCAAATGATTTCCGACGCCCAAACCCACACCCTCCCAAAGACCGAGAAAGGGTTTCAACGGTTGGCAAATTTCATGGGGCAGGGCGATGTCTCTGTTTTGAAACGCGAAATTCGTGAGCGGTTGGAAGAGGTCCATGACCTGACCGAGAGCTTCTTTGCGCCCACGCAAGCCCGCGCGGCCCCCGAAGTGAGCGCCGAGATGAAGAATGTGATGGCAGGGTGGCCGAGTTATCCCGCGTTACGGTCCTCGCGTGCGGTGCATATATTTGAACGCTTGAAGCCCGAGATACTGTCGCGCGTGATGGCTTCGGCGTATCCTGAGCAAACCTTGAGGCAATTCGATGGGTTTTTAGCGGGATTACCTGCTGGGGTGCAGTTGTTCTCGCTCTTTGAGGCCAATCCACAACTCATTGACCTTATTCTGGATATCTCCAGCATTGCCCCGAATTTGGCCAAATATCTGGCCAGCAATGCACAAGTTTTTGATGCGGTTATCGGCGGAAGTTTCTTTGATGCTTGGCCGGGTTTAGAGGCGCTTCAAGGCGACCTTTCCGTCATGCTCGCGGGCTATTCCGACTATGAAAGCCAGTTGGACGCGGTGCGCCGCTGGATGAAGGAATGGCATTTCAGGATCGGTGTGCACCACCTGCGTGGATTGATTTCGGCAAACGAAGCAGGTCAGCAATATGCGGATTTGGCACAGGCAGTTTTGGCCGAGGTTTGGCCCGTCGTCGGGGTGGAATTCGCGCGCAAACATGGCACGGTTCCGGGACGTGGGGGCGTGGTTTTGGGGATGGGCAGCCTTGGCGCGCGCAGGCTTCATGCCGCCTCTGACCTTGATCTCATCGTGATTTATGACGCGCAAGATGTTGAGGAGAGTGACGGGCGGCGGCCTTTGGCGGTGCGGACCTATTTCGCCCGTTTAACGCAGGCTTTTGTTACGGCGCTTTCGGCTCCAATGGCGGAGGGGCGTTTGTATGAAGTGGATATGCGGTTACGGCCCTCTGGGCGCGCTGGCCCCGTTGCCACTAACTGGGCCGCGTTCAAGTCCTATCAACTTGAGGAAGCTTGGGTTTGGGAGCATTTGGCCCTGACGCGGGCGCGACCTGTGGCTGGCAACGAGGCACTGGCGGCAGAGTTTGAAGCTTTTCGGGCGGAGGTTCTTGGGCAAAACGGTGCTGCGGATCGGGTGATTCCGCAGGTTGCCGAAATGCGCGCGCGTATTTCTGTCGCAAAAACTCCACAGGGGGACAACGACGCAAAAATCGGCGAAGGCCGTTTGCAAGATGTAGAACTTTGTGCGCAAGCGGTGGCCTTGATGGCAGGATTTACCGGCTTTTCCGTCGCCGAGCAAATTCAGGCAGGAAATCTATTACCTGCGCAAAAACAAACTCTTATGGAGGCGGGACAATTAATGTGGCAGTTGCAAGCGGCGGCGCGTCTTTTGAATGAGGGGCCATTGAATGTTGAGGACATCGGAGTTGGCGGGGTGCATTTTCTTTTGCGGGAAACAGGGTGTGAAAGCCTCGATGACATGAGAAATCGCCTTGCGGAAGCCGCGAATTCCGCCCAAATGGTTATTGAAGACCTGTTTGGCCAACCAAAGGAGCCCCTTGATGACTGATGCGAGATTTGATCCCAAGGGATTGATTAAAGATTGTTTTTCGATGGATGGCATCACGGACGTGGAATGTCGTTCGGTGTTTGTCGATTGGGCGTTGAGTGTACCAGCTGATGTGGATACGCGTGAGGCGCTTGAGGCGCTAAATGTGCAATATCAACAGGGTCCAGAGGGGCATCCCATGCTCACGGTTCTCAAGGAGAGTTTGTTGGAACCCGCTGTCACAGGACGCCGTGGCGGCTGGTCGGGGCGGCGTACTGGTCGCACGTAACGTGTCAACGATTGAAGCGTTTGCCGTCGCGACTCCTGCGCGAGGAGCGTTTTTTATCATGCCACATCCAGCTGAGAGTGCGGCATTTTCTGTGTTGGCAAAAAGAGGCGTTCAGTCGATTGTTTCCCTTTTGGAAGCAATCGAGGCGGACAAGCTAGGATTGGCCCGTGAGGCGGAGCAATGTACCGCAGAAGGAATTGAGTTTCGCAATATGCCGATTGCCGATTTTGCCTTGCCGGATGGTAAGCAATTCGCTGATATCTTGCGCCTGATTTGCACCGATTTAGAGGCGGGCAAATCGGTGGCAGTTCATTGCCGCGCAGGAATTGGTCGCTCGGGGATGGTGGCATGTGGGGTGCTGATGCGATTTGGTGCGACGGCGCAGGAAGCACTTGTTCAGGTCTCAAAGGCACGGGGTGTGGATGTGCCAGATACTGCAGAGCAACGCGCCTTTATTGAGGATTTTCGGCCCTAGTAAAAATCCCGCCACATATACGTAGCGGGATTTTTGAATTTAGGGTCTTAGCGGGAAAGCGCTGCGGCTTCGCGGGCGAGGGCTTCGATGCCCTCCCAATCGCCAGCTTCGACGAGTTTCTTCGGCGCGACCCAGCTTCCGCCGACACAAAGCGTGTTGGAAAGGCCGAGATAATCGGGCGCATTCGCAAGGGACACGCCGCCCGTTGGGCAGAATTTCACTTGCGGGATCGGACCGCCGATGGAGGCCAGCGCTTTGGCGCCGCCATTGGCTTCTGCGGGGAAAAACTTCTGGGTGGTATAGCCACGTTCCAAAAGGCGCATGGCCTCGGTCGAGGTCGCGATTCCGGGCAGGAGCGGCAAGCCCAACTCTTCACAGGCATCCAAAAGAAGATCGGTCGCGCCAGGCGACACACCAAATGTCGCGCCAGCTTCGATGGCGTTTTTGACGTCTTGAGGGGTGAGCAGGGTGCCCGCACCGACAACACCGCCGGCAACTTTTGCCATTTCGCGGATGACCTCAAGAGCGCAAGGCGTACGCAAGGTTACTTCGAGAGCAGGAAGCCCGCCCGCGATCAGGGCTTGGGCGAGGGGGCGCGCGTGGGCCACGTTATCGACAACGAGAACGGGGACAACAGGCGCCAAAAGGCAGATTTCGGTGGCGCGTTTGCTAGCGTCTTGTGGGGTCACTTTGGGGGTCTCCTAAAAGGAATTTTGGGCCGCTGGGCGGCTTATATTATGTCTCGAACTAAACGACAACAGCCGCGCCTTCAGTGGAGGAGCCAACGTTATCGCGGAACACCGAAAACAACTCGCGGCCAATGCCGTGGCCGTTGTCCGACAGATCGGGCTGTGCGGCGGGACGCGCGTCAAACCCTTCCTCAAGGACGTTGAGCTTGCCGTTGATCGCGTCAACCTCGACGATATCGCCATCGCGCAATTTGGCCAGTGGTCCACCAACGGCCGCTTCGGGCGAGACGTGAATGGCGGCCGGAACCTTGCCCGATGCGCCAGACATGCGGCCATCGGTAACAAGGGCCACGTTGAGGCCGCGATCCTGCAGCACCATGAGGCAGGGCGTGAGGCCGTGCAATTCGGGCATACCGTTGGCCTTGGGCCCTTGAAAGCGCACGACGATCACCGTGTCGGTGGTGAATTCCCCCGCTTTGAAGGCGTCTTTTACGGCATCTTGGCTGGCGAAAACACGAGCCGGTGCAGTGAGGGTTTGACGCGCGGACTCCACCGCCGAGACTTTCATCATGCCAGTCCCAAGGGAGCCTGAGAGCCGTTTTAAGCCACCCGCCGTGTTGAATGGGTTGGTTGCGGGGCGCAAAATCTTTTCGTTTTCGCTCTTGCTGGGGCCAGTTTTCCACTCAACAATTCCGTCAATAAGCACGGGATCAAGCGCGTAGGGCGCAAGGCCTTGGCCCATGACGGTTTTTACATCGGGGTGGAGAAGACCCGCAGCCAGAAGCTCGCCAATAACAAAGGCAAGGCCCCCCGCCGCGTGGAAATGATTTACGTCGGCGAGGCCGTTTGGATAAACTTTGGTCATCAAGGGAACGATGGCCGAGATATCCTCAAAGTCTTGCAACTCGATGATAATCCCCGCCGTGCGCGCCATAGCAGGGAGGTGCAGCACAAGATTGGTCGAGCCGCCCGTGGCCATCAGGCCAACGATGCCATTCACAAAGGCACGCTCGTCTAGGATGTCGCAAACGGGGGTGTAGTCGTCCCCCAAGGCGGTGATTTCAAGGGCGCGTTTGGCTGCGGCATTGGTAAGGACGCCGCGCATATCACCTTCGGGTGGCACAAAGGACGCTCCGGGCAGGTGAAGGCCCATGAATTCCATCAACATCTGGTTCGAATTCGCGGTACCGTAAAACGTACAGGTGCCTGCGCCGTGATAGGAGGCCATTTCCGCAGCCATAAGCGCGTCGCGGCCCACTTCTCCGGTGGCAAATTTCTTGCGCACGGCGGATTTTTCGTCGTTGGGGAGGCCACTGCTCATGGGGCCAGCGGGGATAAAGACCGTTGGAAGGTAGCCAAAGGTCGCTGCTGCCATCACCATTCCAGGAACGATTTTGTCACAGACGCCAAGGAAAACCGCCGCGTCAAACGTATTGTGGCTGAGGGCAATGCCTGAGGCCAAGGCAATCACGTCACGTGAAAAGAGCGACAATTCCATGCCGACTTGGCCTTGGGTGACGCCGTCGCACATGGCCGGAACGCCACCAGCAACTTGCGCTGTAGCACCGACAGACCGCGCGGCTTCCTTGATCTGGTTAGGGTAGGTCTCAAACGGTTGGTGCGCCGAGAGCATGTCGTTATAGGCCGTCACAATCCCAAGGTTGGGCGCGCGATCGGCGGCAAGTGTATCCTTGTCATCGCCCATAGCCGCATAGGCGTGTGCTTGGTTACCACAGGAGAGGTGCGCGCGACGCGGCCCTTCACTGGCGGCAAGGCGCATGCGGGACAGATAAATGTCACGGCTGGGTTTGGAGCGTTGAATAATACGGTCGGTGACGGCTTGGAGTTGAGCGTTGACGGTCATGTCATATCCTTTGGGCCAAGGAGGAAAGGGAAGTGATAGGGGCAGGTAGCACATCCTGTTAGCGCTAACAATAGAGAGTTCAACTTGTTCACCAGATTTTGACAATACCCGCGCATTCCTAAGGTATTCGAAAAACGCAAGTCGGGCATGTCGAAACATCTGTAGTCACGCAAAGCCAGTTGGCCTAAATGGAAGGTAAGAAATTATCGACTTATCCGTAGGAGGCCTACCATGGCTCTAGTGATCAATAACAATACTAAAATCGACATGTTTGAAATTGAAAAACGCGCACGCGCCCTTCGCGCACAAGCAACACGCGATATGGTTAAAGCCATTGGCGCCTTCGTGAGCCGTCTTGTGCATAGCGGTGCAGCAAAGCCCGTCGCAACAAGCGCGTAAGACCTACTAAATCTACAAGATCCGTCGAGGGTTGCGTGAAAACGCGACCCTTTTTGGTTTTCTAAGGCTACGAATTTCACGATAAAGCCCCATCATGAGCGCGAAATTGCCCTGTATCCTGCGCATTGTCGCCCCAATTCACCTCCAAAGTTAATGTGAGCAGAAAACAGGGCAGAAGCCCGGAGGTGAAAGATGAAATCTATCAAAGCTATATGCGTTTTTGCCGTGGCCCTAACACTCTCAGCATGTGCTGGCACCGAACAAGTGAGCCGAGGCACAACTCCCGCGTTTCCAGTTGTTATGGCTCCAGCGGTTCTTACCGTTGATGCTGTCAACGTTATTGTACCAGAATCGCTGAAGGTCTCCGAGGCGCATCTTTTTTACCCATTTGCCGACATTGTATGGCGCGGTGATGTGCTTGGCGACCGCCACGATCAAGTTGCCTCTATCTTTACAACCGGAATGGGACGCGGCGCGAAAGCCTTTAGCGGCAAGCGCCATGTCGTCGTTGACATACAAGTCCTTCGGTTCCATTCCTTGACCGAGCGGGCGCGCTATTCCGTCGGCGGTGTTCATTCGATCAAATTCGTCATGAATGTACGGGATTCTCAAACGGGCGCGCTTCTGATGGACTCAAAAGTGATCAAGGCCGACTTAAATGGCTATGGTGGCGCGCGGGCCGTTGCAGCGGAACAACGTGGTTTGACGCAAAAGGTGCGTATTACATCCCATATTGCAGGTGTCTTGCAACGTGAGTTGACCCAATTGAGCACGCGACTTGAAGGAAATCCGGGTCAAATGTTTACCGTGAGCCCCTCTACGAACGTTTTGGACGACGCCGCATAGCACAAAGGGCGCAAGACCCTTTCCATAGCTGAAAATTACGCATAAGAGGGGGCATGACGCATCCCTCTTATCCCATTATCCGCCTTAAACCCAACGCCGAAGCTCGCGCAATCCGCCACGGCTTCCCTTGGGTTTACGCCAATGAACTCGTGACAGACCGCCGCACAAAAGCGCTGGCGTCCGGTGCTTTGGCCATTCTCGAAGACACAAATCGCGCCCCGATGGGCGTTGTGACACTCAACACAAAATCCAAAATCATCGCCCGTATTCTGGACCGTGATCCAGAGGCCACGATTGACGCGGCATGGTTTGAGGCCAAGCTTCGCCGTGCGCTTGATCATCGCGAACGGCTGTATGACACGCCGTTTTACCGGCTTGTGCACGCCGAAGCAGATGGCCTTCCTGGGATTGTGATCGACCGCTTTGGTGATGTCGCTGTGATCCAGCCAAATGCCGCGTGGGCGGAGGAGCTCTTTGATACATTGAGTGCCGCCTTGATCAAAGTTACCGGTGTAACAACCGTCGTGAAAAACGGCACGGGCCGCGCCCGCAGCCTTGAGGGGCTGACCGAGGAACTTGTTGTAATGACAGGTGAAATCGACGCGCCAATCCCTGTGCCGATGAATGGTGCCACCTATATGGCGGACATTCTGGGCGGCCAGAAAACCGGCTTGTTCTTTGACCAACGCCCCAACCACGCCTTCACCCAGCAGCTCAGCAAAGGCGCAAAAGTCCTTGATATGTTCTCGCATGTTGGCGGGTTCTCCCTCGCGGCCTTGGCTGGCGGCGCGACATCGGCACTGGCCGTTGATAGCTCCGCAGGCGCGCTCGAACTCGCCCGCCAAGGGGCTGTTGCCAGTGGCTTTGAGGATAAATTCACCACCCGCAAAGGCGACGCGTTCGACGTCTTGGCCGCTTTGGCCGAAGAGGGCGAAACCTTTGACGTCGTCGTCTGTGATCCACCTGCCTTTGCCCCTTCCAAAAAGTCGCTCGAAGCAGGTTTGCGCGCTTACGAACGGATTGCCCGTCTTGCGGCAACCTTGGTAAAACCGGGAGGCTATCTGGTTGTGTGTTCGTGTTCTCACGCTGCAGACCTCCAGAAGTTCCGCAACTCAAGTGCACGTGGAATCGGCCGCGCTGGTCGACGTATGCAATTGGTCAGCACGAATTTCGCAGGCCCCGATCACCCGCTTTTGCCGCATTTGGCAGAAAGTGGATACCTCAAGGCGCTGACTTTCCGTCTTGATGTCTAAGATCCTTCTCGACGCTTGTGTCCTCTATCCTACCGTTATGCGTGCAGCCCTCATTGGGGCTGCGCGTGCAGGGCTTTATACGCCGCTTTGGTCGGAACGTATCTTGGAAGAATGGGCGCGGGCCGCGGCGCGGCTTGGCCCTGTTGGCGAAATGATCGCTCGTGGGGAAGTGACTGTTTTAAAAGCGGAATTCCCGCGTTCCTGCATCGCCGAGGCCAAGGGGCTTGAACGCCGACTTTACCTACCCGATGCCAACGACATTCACGTTTTTGCCGCTGCAATCGCAGGGCATGCGGATGCTATTGTCACGATGAATCGCAAAGATTTTCCGGGGAATATTCTGGCCGAAGAAGGTCTGGACCGCTTTGATCCCGATAATTTTCTGCGGGCGTTTTGTACGACACATCCCAAGATAATGAACGATATCGCAGCTGAGATAACAACAGAAGCACGCCGTCTGTCTGGTACGGATATCGAAACCCGCAAACTCTTTAAAAAGGCCCGTTTACCAAGATTTGGCAAGGCCGTAGAGCAAGTCTAAATGCTGTGCGATGGCAGAATTAGAAAGAGGCGGGGTGTAATCCACGCCGCCTCTTTTTCCGTTAAAGGGGTATTAACCAAGTCGCTTACCAATCGGCAATCTCGATCAATTCCGCAGTTGTATAGGACGCAGGGTCAAGGCCAAGTACGGCTGCAAGTTGACGTTTGCCAGGGCTCACAGCATTCGGTGCGATCTCACTGATTTCACCTGCAGCGCGCGCTTTGATGAACGCGATTTTTTCCAGATCATTCTCGTTTTCGGCTACAGAAAGCTCAATGAGAGTCGAAGCAGAGTATCCATTGGTGGATACGCCTTCGATAGCAGCCAATTCAGCGACGCCTCCGCTTACATTTCCAGTGTAGTCTGCGCGCGACACGCGGTTTTCACCCAAGAGGTAAAAATTCAGTTTTTCATCGTCTTGAGTTTTGCGTGCTTGGTCGATTTGGATCAATTCCGCTGTTGTATAAACGCCAGCTTCAACTCCTGCAATTTTAGCGAGTTGATCGTTACCTGCATTGGCAGCACCAGCGAAAGGAAGGGCTACTGCAAGAGCGAGAGCGGAAAGAGTTATTTTGTTAAACATGATAGTCTCCATTTGGATGCGACAAGATCCTGATTCAGCAATCGTTGCCGCGTTTCTATGATAGACAGATATGCGGTGCTCGCAGCTTTAAAAAGGGGAGCTTCGTTCACAGTAAAATGATCTTAGTCTTTGGAAACTAAGTCATTTTTTCGTGAGGGGGTTGAAATAGAACGCCCTCGCACCGAATGAGTAAAATATCATAAAAGGGTGCTTTTTTCAAGGTAGCGCTGTGCAAGACCGCACCAAACATGCGCGGAAAGTTGCACAGGCGCGAATGCAGGTCTCATCTGCATTTCCGCACAGTTTGGGCGGGTTGACGTACTCAAAACGTCACAGGGGGGCTGTAGGTATAATTTTTGCCGAATTTCCAAGTGTATAGTTGAATATGCGATTTAGGGTCGGAGGTTTGTGTGAACTTCGAGCAATAAGTCGATGCGGTAAAATATTACAGAAATGAGGCCAAATTTCGGACAAAATAGTCGGACATTTTCCGCCTATGTCAGGATTTTCATCGCTTTTGTAAGCCCATCAAGACTCATTGGGACCATTTTGTCATCAAAAATATCGCGAACCATGTCGATGGATTGGGTGTAGGGCCAGTATTTCTGGTCCAGTGGGTTGATCCAGACGTGATTTGGCCATTGCTCACAGGCGCGTTCGAGCCACGTTTGCCCAGACTCGTCATTCCAATGTTCGTTCGCGCCACCTTTATAGGCGATTTCATAGGGGGACATCGATGCGTCGCCCACGAAAATACAGCGGTAATCCGTTCCATAGCGGCGCAGAATATCCCACGTGGGGATTTGCGCGTTCCAGCGTCGGGAATTGTCGCGCCACACCCCTTGATAGAGGCAGTTGTGGAAATAATAGTGTTCGAGATGTTTGAATTCGCTCCGTGCGGCGGAAAAAAGTTCCTCAACCAGTTTGATATGGGCGTCCATACTGCCGCCGACGTCCAGAAACAGCACAACCTTGATCGCGTTGTGCCGCTCGGGGCGGGTGATTACATCAAGATAGCCGTTATGGGCAGTGGCACGAATAGTTCCATCGAGATCAAGCTCTTCATTCGCTCCATCGCGCGCCCAGTTGCGCAACCGTTTCAACGCGACTTTGATATTGCGCGTCCCTAGGGCAACGCTGTCGTCAAAATCGCGAAACTCTCGCTTGTCCCAAACCTTGACCGCGCGTTGATGGCGGCTTTCGGATTGCCCAATGCGCACGCCTTCGGGATTGTAGCCATGCGCGCCAAAGGGGGAGGTGCCGCCGGTACCGATCCATTTGTTGCCGCCTTGGTGGCGCTCTTGCTGCTCCTTGAGACGCTCTTTGAGGGTCTCCATCAGTTTATCAAACCCGCCCAAACCTTCGATTTCGGCTTTTTCCTCTGCGGTGAGGTGCTTTTCTGAAATTTTCTCGAGCCAATCAGCGGGAATATCAACTGCCTCAAGGACTTGGGCATCCGTAATCTCGGCGATGCCGTCGAAACTTAGCGCGAAGGCTTTGTCAAAACGATCAATGTGGCGTTCGTCTTTGACCATCGCGGTGCGCGCGAAATAATAGAAGGTTTCGATGTCATAGGTCGCGATTCCCGCCTGAAGGCCGCGCAAAAACACCAGAAACTCGCGCAGAGTCACGGGGACATTCTGGCTGCGCATTTCGGTGAAAAAGCGCAGGAACATGTCAACCCACGGCGCGTGCGAAAATCAACGTGATAATGACTGAAAGGAGGCCGAAAATCAGGGCGAAAACGGTTGCGTAATGGACATAATCCAAGGTTGCACCCTCGCGACGACGGGCAAAAAGCGCCCCAACAAGGGCACCGGCGATCAAGGCAAAAATTGTGTTCATATATTTCTCACTCTGGCATTGAACCGCGCTAGGACCGTGTAGAAACCAATCCTGAAATCTCGGCTTGGCGACGGCGGATCGCGTTTATATCGGCAAACCCATATCGTGCCCAGCCAAGGCTGTCGAGGGCGACGGCCTGTGCCTCTGCGTCGCGCCCCAAAAGGAGGAGGGCCTCTGATTTAATCATCAGGAGGGTTGAAAGCAAAATAGCGTTCTCTGAGGCGCGGGCGTCGGCCAGATGGCTGTCGGCGATTTGCAGCGCGGCTTTGCCGTTGCCGTCGATCAATGCAAACCCCGCCAGTTGCATCCCGATATGCGCTAACTGTGCTTGGGTGTTGCCCGTCTGAATGTAATATTGGCGTGCTGTGAGAAATTGTTTGAGGGCATAATCCGTATTGGTCGACAAAAGCATACGGGAATACACATAGTGGGAAAAGGCGCGTCGTGTATCCGTCCAGCCATACTTTTGTGCTATTTCAACGGCTTGTGCGGCAGACTGTGTGCGTTTTTGTTTTGGGTTCCCCGGTGAGAGCGCGGTCTCGATGGCGCGTTTCCACTCTACGGGCGTTTGAAGGGCAGGTGCCGGGTGCACAGCTCCTCCCGATGGGTTGAGGCGTTGGAGAACCGTGGGAAGTGCGGCTTGAACCGCGCTACTGGTCATTCCGGAGCGTAGTTCTGGCGCGTAATAGGTGCGCAGAATGAGCATGTCAAAGCCCGTAAGGATTGTATGGAAATTGTCATCGTTAAACACGCTGTCCGGCAGACGATAGAGATCATTTAGCGGCCCAAGCGCTTGGGCGAGTTCTTCGTGCAGACAGTCCCGAAACTCTTGTGTACTCACGTCATTCGGGATGAAAATCGCTGTGTGTTGGCGCGATCTTAGGGTCGTCCAATCGGTGACTGCGCCACGCCGGTTGCGCTTGTAATCGGACCAATTCGTAATGCGTGGCACGACAAAACAGGCCGCATTAGGCAGGTACTTTTGCAGCGTCCTGCGGGAAATGGTTTCTATATTGATCGACGCCGTTTTATTTTGGGGAACCATCGTGATCTGAATGCCAGCCTCGCGCTGGATACGCGCCAAAAGGCGGGCCAATTCGTTGTCGGCACCCGGCGGGCGCTTGCCGCTCATGCGGACGGTGATCGGCCCCTCAAAGCGCGACAGGGTTTCGATCCGGCGGCCACTTTCCAGACGAAACGAAAGATCAAGGAAGTCTTGTGCGATCTGGCTATTGGAGCGATTGGCCCGTGGAATAGCGGTGCCGGAAAAGGTTTTCATCGCGGGAAATGTATTGCCGTCAAACTGGGTTCGAGAATCTCTGCGGGCGGTAGGTTCATGGACCGTTGGCGCTGCACAGGCTGAAAGAAGTAGGAGGAAGGCAATTTTTTTAAACATTTATGGTCCCTGATATTTGAGGAAAGGGGTCAGACTTGCAATCCTATCATAAAGCTGACGGGCTTGGGCATTATCTTGAGCGGTATTCCAATAAACGGACGGATTTCCCGCCTTAGCGGCTTTTTCATAGACGGCTTCAATGAGGGCGCGCCCAATGCCTTTGCCGCGCACATGCGGATCGGCCCAGAGGTCTTGCAGATAGCAAACGTCTTCAATTTTCCATCCGTGGCGGTGGAAAATATAGTGGGTTAGGCCAACAGGCTTACCGTCAATCTCTGCGATCAACCCGTTGAAATCGCGCGGGTCATCCCCCAAGAGGCGCTCAAAATATACGTCATAAATGTGGTCGGGAAGGGTGGTTTTGTAAAAGGACAGATATCCGCGCCAAAGGCGACTCCACTCGGATTTGTCCTCAAGTGTTAGGGGCCTAATATGGACGGTCATCGTTGCCCTCGTGCGATAAAGGCGAGGCGTTCAAAGAGAGCAACATCTTGCTCATTCTTCAACAATGCCCCGTGAAGTTTCGGAAGGGACGACCGCGCATCGCGTTTCAGGTCTTCTGCGGTGAGGTCTTCGGCAAGCAATAGTTTTAACCAATCTAATACCTCGGATGTGGAGGGCTTTTTCTTGAGCCCTTGGGTGTCACGGATTTCATTAAATTGGGTCAAAGCTGTGGTCAAAAGCTGTTCTTTTATGTTCGGATAATGCGTTTTGACGATCGCTTTTAGCGTGTCGAAATCGGGAAAACGAATGTAGTGGAAAAAGCAACGACGCAAGAAGGCGTCTGGGAGTTCTTTTTCATTATTGGATGTGATGATCACAATCGGGCGCAGTTTCGCGCTGATTGTTTCCCCTGTTTCATAGACGTTAAAAGCCATTTTATCGAGCTCTTGGAGCAAGTCGTTCGGGAATTCGATGTCGGCCTTGTCAATTTCATCAATCAGCAAAATCACCCGCTCAGGCGAGTCAAAAGCCTGCCAAAGCTTGCCCTTTTTGATGTAATTGCGCACATCGTGCACGCGTTCGTCGCCCAACTGGCTATCGCGCAGGCGACTGACCGCATCATATTCATAGAGCCCTTGTTGCGCCTTGGTCGTCGATTTGATGTGCCATTCCAGCAGCGGCATGTTGAGCGCTTTGCTGATTTGAACCGCGAGTTCGGTTTTGCCCGTTCCAGGTTCGCCTTTTACCAAAAGGGGACGTTCCAAAGTAATTGCCGCATTTACGGCAACCGTCAAATCTTGCGTCGCTACATAAGCGTCCGTACCAGTGAATTTCATAAGGTTTATCGTGGCCTATCTGTAAAGTGTCCGTTGAGCTTACCGTCATGGTGAAAATGCTTCAATGGGGGGCTAAATCGGGGTGACAATCGGTTTAGGATGCAATAAACCACGCGCAGTATGAGGGCGCCTGATAACCGACTCACTCAAAGTTAAGGTATCAGGACTGTACGAGGAGCAGGCATGAAAGCCACTGAAATCTTTTCCGAAGACTATAGTCCCACTGAGGACGAAGACTTCATGAATGACCGCCAAACAGAGTATTTCCGCCGCAAATTGCTGGATTGGAAACACGAGCTTGTCGCGGGAAGCAAAGACACCCTTGAAGGTCTCGCAGACGGAACGCGCAACATTCCTGATGTTGCCGACCGTGCGTCGGAAGAAACCGACCGCGCGCTTGAGTTGCGCACACGGGATCGTCAACGCAAGCTGGTGTCCAAAATTGATGCCGCTCTTCGTCGGATTGACGAAGAAGAGTATGGATATTGTGCGGTCACTGGCGAGCCAATTTCGTTGAAACGTCTTGAAGCGCGCCCCATTGCGACATTGTCCCTTGAGGCACAAGAATCTCACGAGCGCCGTGAAAAAGTTCACCGCGACGATTAAGCGCTCTTAATAACCAATAATTAAAGCCGCCGCCGTATTCATACAGCGGCGGTTTTGCGTTAAGGCAGTTCTATGTTGCTCATTGGTCAAAAAATTAGCGTCCTTGGCGCGGGAATCGGCGGTTTAACCGTCGCCACAGCGTTGGCGCATCGTGGGGCGCAGGTTACGATCTATGAGCAAGCGCCCGAGATCAAAGAGGTCGGGGCAGGCCTTCAAATTTCACCCAACGGGTTTGCAGTTTTGCGGGCCTTGGGGATGGGGGACGCGCTTAGAAACGTCGCGCGACGGGGACGCCGCGTAGAGCTTTTGGATTTTCGGCGCGGCGGTCCTGTGTTCTCGCTTGATTTGGACGTAAACGGCGACGGGTTTCCCTATTATTTTGTCCATCGCGCCGATCTTATTGGCCTCCTTGAAGAGGCCGCCCGCGCTGCTGGTGTTGAAATTAAATTAGGACAACGCATTGAAGCCGTTGATGTCTCTGCAGAGGCCCCGCGTCTGAAGCTGGAAGATGGCACAGAAATTGCCTGTGATATTTTGCTGGGCGCGGATGGCTTGCATTCTAAGGTGCGCGCGGCGCTCAACGGTGAAGCGCCGCCAAGGTTTACGGGCCAAGTCGCGTGGCGTGCAATTGTGCCCTCTGCCGAAAACTCCCGAAACGAGACGACCGTTAAGGTCTATATGGGCCCCGGATGTCACCTCGTTTGCTATCCGTTACGCGATGGGTCAATGACCAATATCGTAGCGGTTCAAGAGCGAGATCTTTGGGCTGACGAAGGCTGGAATCATGCCGACAATCCGGATAATTTGCGGACCGCATTCGCTGCGTTTCGCCCCGAAGTTCAGGCCCTCCTTGCTAAAATTAAGACCACTCAACTTTGGGGGCTTTTCAGGCATCCGGTTGCGCCAATCTGGCACAAAAACAACGCGGCAATTCTAGGAGATGCAGCGCACCCGACTTTGCCTTTTCTGGCGCAAGGCGCGGTTATGGCGTTGGAGGATGCGTGGGTTTTGGCAGATGCGATGATTGCGGCGGAAACTGCGGATCAGGCGTTTGCGCTTTATCAAAATACTCGTTTTTCCAGGGTATCGCGAATTATTGAGGCCGCAAGTCAAAATGCGCGTAACTATCATTTGCGCCCGGGACCGTTTCGCACATTGGCACATGGGGCACTTAAACTCGGATCGCACATCGCACCCCAGATGGCCGCGAAAAAGTTCGACTGGATTTACACCCACGACGTCACAAAAAACACCTAAGCGGCGAGTTCAACCCAGACAGGCACGTGGTCCGAGGGTTTTTCTTTGCCGCGCACTTCGCTGTCGATTTGGCAATCGAGCAGCAAGTCGGCGCATTGCGGCGACAGCAGGAAATGATCGATGCGAATGCCGTTGTTTTTGTTCCACGCGCCAGCCTGATAATCCCAGAAACTATAGTGATCAGGGCCTTGCACGCGGGCGCGGAAAGCTTCGGTGAAGCCAAGATTTAGGATTCGACGCCAAATCGCAAGACTTTCGGGGCGGTAGGCCGCGTCGCCTTCCCATTGGGCGGGGTTGGCAGCGTCTTCGGCTTGGGGAATAATATTGTAGTCGCCGGTCATCAGAACGGGGATTTCTTCGGCCAAAAGGGCCTGCGCGTGGGTATAGAGACGCTCCATCCACCCAAGTTTATAGGCGAATTTACCGCCTGCGACGGGCTTCCCACCGGAGTCCAGTTCCACCGGATTGCCGTTTGGTAAATACAACCCGCAAACGCGGATCGGCGTGTCGCCCATGACAGTCGCTTCGATCCAGCGGGCTTGCTCGTCAGCTTCATCTCCGGGTAATCCGCGCGTGACATCTTCGAGAGGGTATTTGCTCAGAATCGCGACGCCGTTAAAGGATTTCTGGCCGTGGACTTCAACGATATATCCCATGTCCTCAAAAAGTTCGGAAGGGAATCCCTCGTCTACAGTCTTGATTTCTTGCAATAAAACAACGTCTGGTTTGGCCTCTTGAAGCCACTCGGGCAAGGCGTTGATACGGGCTTTGATACCATTGATATTGAATGTCGCAATTTTCATTTTCGCCCCGTCGCCAGTTTTTAGAGAGGTTTTACATGGAAAAGCTGGTGCCGCAACCACAGCTTGCGGTGGCATTCGGGTTTTCGATGGTAAAGCGTGCGCCAATCAATTCTTCCGAGAAGTCGATCACAGCATTCGCAAGAAACGGCAGGGAGACGCTGTCGACAACAACTTTCTCGCCGCCGCTTTCAAGGACCAAGTCCTCATCCAAAGCTTCGTCAAGTTTGATTTCATACTGAAAGCCACTGCATCCGCCGCCTTCGACGGCCACACGCAAAACTTTTCCTTCACCCGCAGCACCGATTTCGGCGAGGCGTTCAAAGGCACGGGGGGTCACTCGGGGTGGCAAAATCATTAGCGCGTTTCCATTCTGTTACCAAACACATATAAGGTGTCTAACGCACAGCGACAACAGGCAGAACATTATGCTCGCAAAATTTGCTTCCGATCCAGCTAGAAGTAGGGGACGCCTGTTTCCTGAAGAGGAAAGCGCCCATCGCTCGCCGTTTCAACGGGATCGGGATCGCATCATCCACGCCAGCGCCTTTCGGCGGCTCAAGCACAAAACCCAAGTGTTTATTGAGCATGAAGGCGATTATTTCCGCACGCGGCTCACCCATTCAATTGAGGTGGCACAGGTTGCGCGCACTTTGGCGGGAAGTTTTGGGCTTAATCAAGAACTTACTGAGGCCGTGGCCTTGGCGCATGATCTGGGGCACACGCCGTTCGGGCATACGGGCGAAGATGCGTTATCGGCGCTGATGGCGCCCTATGGTGGCTTTGACCATAACGCACAGGCCTTGCGGATTGTGACCGATTTGGAGCGTCACTATGCCGAATTCGATGGCCTCAACCTCACGTGGGAAACTCTTGAGGGTATTGCCAAACACAACGGTCCGGTCACGGGCAATTTGCCCTATGCGCTGGTTGAATATAATGCCCGCCACGATTTGGAATTGGATACCTATGCCAGCGCCGAGGCGCAATGTGCCGCCCTTGCGGATGATATCGCCTATAACTCGCATGACCTGCATGACGGGTTGCGGGCGGAACTGTTTTCAACTGATGATCTGTCTGAGCTCCCGCTTCTAAGCGATTGTTTTGCAAGGGTAGATGCTAAATATCCAGACCTGAATTATTACCGTCGTCGCCACGAAGCCCTGCGCCGGTTCTTTGGGGTTTTGGTCGAAGATGTGCTGGTTGAAAGCAAGGCTCGCCTCGCAGACCTCAACCCGCAATCCGTCGAAGATATTCGTGCCGCAGGGCGTTCCATGATCCAATTCTCGACTCCCGTTTGGAAAGACCTAAAAGAAATCCGCGCGTTCTTGTTTGCGCGGATGTACCGCGCGCCGATGGTTGTGAAGATGCGTGGAAAAGTGACGCAAATGGTGGATGAATTGTTTCCGCTCTTTATGACACAGCCAGATTTGCTGCCCAAACAATGGCGCAAAGATGTGGCCGATAGCGAAAGCGAAACCGAATTGGCGCGGATTGTGGCGGATTATATTTCGGGAATGACGGACCGATTTGCGATCCAAGAACACAAGCGTCTGATTGGCGGCGTGAAGCCCAATAATATCGTGACGGGACAGATCGAGTTTAAAGATTAACGCGCATCGGAATGGTTGAATGTTCCGTAGATCATGCTAAACCGCGAGCATAGCTATAGGAACCAAAGAATGAACCTTTTTGCCGAAATTCGTGGCCTCGTGATCGAGAGCCTTAATGCCATGACATCCGAGGGGATTTTGCCCGAAGGACTCGATTTTGCGAACGTCGCAGTTGAGCCTCCGCGCGATGCAGCTCACGGCGATATGGCAACGAATGCAGCAATGGTTTTGGCCAAACCCGCCAAAATGAAACCACGCGATGTGGCCGATGCTTTGGCGCTCAAGCTGACTGCGGATCCGCGCATTGACCTTGCCGAAGTTGCTGGCCCCGGTTTTTTGAATTTGCGTTTGGCTCCTAATCTTTGGCATGGGATTGTCAAAACGGCTCTTGCGGACCCAAATTTTGGCCGTTCTACTCTGGGCGCGGGCATTAAGGTAAACGTTGAGTTTGTCTCCGCCAACCCCACAGGCCCCTTGCATGTAGGCCACACACGCGGCGCGGTTTTTGGTGATGCGCTGTCAAGCTTGCTGGATTACGCGGGCTATGACGTGACCCGCGAGTACTATATAAACGACGGTGGCGCACAGGTTGATGTGCTCGCGCGGTCGGTTTACCTACGCTATCTTGAGGCGCTTGGCCAAGAAGTGGCATTTGAGGATGGCACTTATCCGGGCGACTATTTGATCCCCGTCGGCAAAACTCTTGCCGAAGTTTACGGCGATAAGCTGACAAAAATGGAGGAGGCCGAGTGGCTTCCTATGTTGCGCGATTTTTCCATCGACGCGATGATGCATCTGATCCGCGAAGACCTTGCGAGTTTGGGTGTCGAGATGGACGTTTTCTCAAGCGAGAAAGCCCTCTATGGCACGGGCCAAATCGAAGGTGCCATTGAGGCGCTTCGCATGCAAGGCTTGATCTATACGGGCACTCTTGAGGCCCCCAAAGGCAAGCTCCCCGAAGACTGGGAACCCCGCGAGCAAACCTTGTTTAAGTCAACAGAGCATGGCGATGACGTGGATCGCCCCGTTATGAAATCAGATGGCGCATGGACGTATTTCGCCCCTGATATTGCCTATCACTATACCAAAATAGAGCGCGGATTTGACCAGTTGATCGACGTCTTCGGCGCGGATCATGGTGGCTATGTGAAGCGCATGAAGGCAGCGGTTTCCGCACTTTCGGGCGGCGAAGTCTCTCTTGACGTGAAATTGACCCAGCTTGTCCGTCTGTTTAAGGATGGCGAGCCGTTCAAAATGTCCAAACGGGCAGGGACCTTCATTATGTTGCGCGATCTGGTCGAGCAAGTTGGCCCCGATGTGACCCGTTTTGTGATGCTTACCCGCAAAAACGACGCGCCCTTGGATTTTGATTTTGCCAAGGTTCAGGAGCAAAGCAAAGATAATCCCGTGTTCTATGTTCAATACGCACATGCGCGGGTGAACTCGGTTTTGCGCAAGGCGACCGAGGCGGGAATTTCCTGCGAAGACAAAGACTTGATCGCTGCCGATCTTAGTGGACTGATCCATCCGTCGGAGATTTCCTTGGCCAAGAAAATCGCGGAATGGCCGCGAATGGTCGAAATCGCAGCGCGTACAAATGAACCGCATCGCATCGCGTTTTACCTCTTTGATATTGCCTCCGAGGTGCATGCCTTGTGGAACCTTGGCAACGATGATGTGACGCTTCGGTTTATCCAAGAGGGTGAAGTGGCAACGTCGCAAGCTAAAATTGCGCTCATTCGGGCAGCAGGCGTTGTTATTTCTTCAGGTCTTGGTATTCTCGGAGTTACTCCGGTTCAGGAAATGCGCTGACGACAAGGGCAATTGAGCCGGATCTTAAGCAATACAGGGGGCATTTGCCCCATGTTAAGATTGTGGCGAGGCAAACATGAGCGAGCAGGAGCGCCCCTCTGGGCGACCCCCCAAACCCCAAGATTTTTCCCTGCCCTCCCTTGGCGAGGAGTTGGATTCTGACGGGCGTCCGACGGGCCGTTCTGGGGCGCGGAAAACGGCGTCTCGGCCTTTTGATCCCACGCAATACGTCCAAGGTCGGCCCGCAGGAGTGCAGGCGGACGATAGCCGTTCAACCCGTCGTGGCCCCCGTGAAGACATCGATTTGGAGGATTTGCCACCGCCATCTTACCAGCCACAAATCACACTTCAGCCCGAAGTTTCTAACCAACCCGAGGCGTTCGATCGCGTCTACTCGCGTGTGGATTCCCGTGCTGATACCAAAGAGGTAGAGGCTGAATCCGCGTATATTTTTGTTCCGGCAAACCGCGCGCAATCTGTGCCCGACCCCATTCCCGAACCCGCGCATAAACCTGCACGGCCAATGGCAAAAATATTGAACCTTGTCGGCGCTGCGACATCCATCGCTTTGGTTTTGGGACTCGGTTTTTGGGGGTATCGCTTGGCGGTGCGTGACGTTTCGGGCATTCCAATTGTTAAGGCTCTTGAGGGGCCCATGCGCATTCAACCCGAAGATCCAGGGGGCGAATTGGCGACCTATCAAGGACTCGCGGTGAACGCGGTTCAGGCCGCAGGCGAGGCGGAAGCGACAGCTGATCGGTTGGTTCTTGCGCCATCACCGGTCGAAATTCGGGAAGGGGATGGAGTGTTATCCGCCCCCATTATATCCCTCAAAGGTACCGAAAAAAGCTCGGAGCAGACACCCGAAACCCCTAAAAAACTTGAAGCAGTTGTAGCAAATGCCCCGCAAGCGTTCGATACTCCTTCGGTGCCCGAGGTTGATGAAATTGAAGAGGCAGTTGCGGAAGAAATCTCCATCGAAACGCCCAAGCAAGAGATTGCGATCAAAGCGCCTGCTGCGTTGGATGTTGTTGCGGCTTCAGAACAAGTGCTCTTGGATGATAACGAAGATCAAGCCCTTGCGACCGAGTTGAGCGGTGATGATCTCCAGCCGGATGCCATAGCCATTTCAGTACCGGGCGTTTCGAAATCGCCACGTCCTCTTGATCGTCCTGCGGATTTCTCGGATCGTGTTTTGGAGCAACGCATCATCGCGAGCCAAACCAGCGCAGTATCGTCGACACAGGTAGGCGAAGACGGGGAGTTGCAAGGATTAAGTGCTGTCGAAATAGCCCCTGAAAATCTACCCGCCGGTACCAATTTGGCACAGCTCGGCGCTTATCCAAGTGCCGAAATTGCCCGCGCGGAATGGGACAAGAAAGCGGCCAAATTTGAAGACTTTATGTCGGGAAAAACACGGGTCATCCAGCAAGCCGAAAGTGGCGGTCGCGCGTTCTATCGTTTGCGTGTGCACGGGTTTGACACGATCAACGAAGCCCGCCAATTTTGTGCCGCGCTTCAAGCTGAAGGAGCGGAATGTATTTCCGTTGTGATACGTAAATGAGCGAGAATACTGCTATTCAGACCGCGACAAGCGCCGTCATTTTCGGCTGTTTAGGACCAGAACTCCTGCGCGCAGAGTCCGATTTTTTTGCTCGGATCAAGCCCTTTGGATTTATACTGTTTGCCAGAAATATTGAGTCGCCCGAACAACTTTCAAAATTGACATCTGATTTGCGAAACAGTGTTGGTTGTGACGCGCCGATATTGATCGACCAAGAGGGTGGTCGCGTGGCCCGCATGCGCGCTCCACATTGGCGCGAATGGCTGCCAGCACTTGACGAGGTCGCGACGTCCTCTCACCCTGAGCGCAGCATGTATTTGCGTTCGCGGATCATGGCACAGGAATTACTGGCCGTCGGCATTGACGCAAATTGCGCACCCGTTTTGGATTTGGTTCGTCCGGAAACTCATGGTGTTTTGGCCAACCGTTGCTATGGCGAAATCCCTGAAATGGTTGTGAAAATAGGCCGCGCGGTTGCCAGTGGTTTGCGTGATGGGGGCGTTTTCCCTGTGGCGAAACATATGCCAGGGCACGGGCGCGCGAGTGTTGATAGCCACAAAGACCTCCCACGCACAGACGCAACAGCCGAGCTTCTGGCGGCGCATGATTTTGCTCCCTTTAAGGCGCTCAATGACCTCCCCATGGCGATGAGCGCTCATGTTGTTTACGAGGCTTATGACACGGTTCCTGCAACAACATCCCTAAAAATGATCCGTTTGATCCGTCAGTATATCGGCTTCTCTGGTCTACTGATGAGTGACGATTTGTCGATGGAAGCTCTCTCGGGAACGCCAGCCACACGCGCGGCGGCCTGTCGGGAAGCGGGCATTGACGTGGTTTTGCATTGCAACGGAATCCTGTCGGAAATGGAAGCCGTCGCCGAGGCCGCGGGCCCTCTGACAGATGTTGCGAAAATACGTGCGCAAAATGCCTTGGCGACACGCCGCGCCCCAGATGACGCGGATATTTCCATTTTAGAAGCTGAACATCGCGCACTTTTGTCTGGAGCTGGCCGTGTCTGAAAACCTGTTCGCATCAGAAGAATTGGCCAAAAAAACAGCGGATGACCTCTCTGTTGAGGAACGTTTGGCGGCGGAATCTCTGATTGTGGATGTGGAGGGGTTTGCCGGACCGCTCGACCTTTTGTTGTCGCTCAGCCGCACCCAAAAGGTGGACTTGCGGCGTATTTCGGTGACCGAATTGGCTGAGCAATACCTAAGGTTTATCGATCAAGCGAAGGCGTTGCGTATTGAATTGGCTGCTGACTATTTAGTTATGGCCGCGTGGTTGGCTTTCTTGAAATCACGGCTCCTTTTGCCCCCGATTCCCGGTGAAGACGGGCCTACGGGCGAAGAACTGGCCGCGCACTTGGCCTATCAGTTGGAACGTTTGCAAGCGATGCGCGATTGTGCAGCCCAACTGATGGCTCGGGATCAATTAGGGCGGGATTTCTTTGCGCGTGGCTTCCCAGAAACCGTGGAGCGCGTGCGCAAAGTGACGTATTCGGCGACGCTTTTGGACCTGATGCAGGGATATGCGCGCACGCGTACCCGAGACGATTTTCGCCCCTTTGTTTTGGATCGCCACTCGATTTTAACCATGGAGCAAGCCCTTGAACGCCTGCGCGGGTTGATTGGCTATGCGGGGGATTGGACGGGGCTTGAGACCTATTTGCCGGAGGGGTGGAACTTTGATCCCGCAAAACGGCGCAGCGCCACGGCCTCAACATTTGCAGCCTCGCTTGAGTTGGTGAAAGCGGGGCAAATCGAGATACGTCAAGGTGACGCATTTTCGGCCATTCAAATCAGAAAGAGGGCAGTTTCCAATGGCGATTGACCCCCAAAACCTCGCCGATCCGGCCCCACAAATGGAAGAGAGCCTGTTTGAGGCCCCTCCGCTGGCCGAGCAAGAGCGCATGGTTGAGGCCATTCTTTTTGCGAGTTCCGAACCCGTTACTGTGCGCGAACTCGAAGCACGGATGCCGCATGGGTGCGATGCGTCGGAGGCGCTTGTTTACCTTCGTAAACGGTATGAAGGGCGGGGAGTGACAATCAATCGGGTCGGGGATGCTTGGGCCGTGCGCACGGCGGGTGACCTAAGTTACTTGATGCAAAAAGAGATTGTGGAAACGCGCAAACTCTCGCGCGCCGCCATCGAAACACTGGCGATTATCGCCTATCACCAGCCTGCAACCCGCGCAGAAATAGAAGAAATTCGCGGCGTTTCGGTGTCACGTGGAACGATTGACCAACTTCTTGAGATGGAATGGATTCGGTTCGGGCGGCGTCGGATGACACCGGGGCGACCGGTAACTTTTGTTGTAACTCAAGGGTTTCTGGATCACTTTGGTCTAGAGAACGCGCGCGATCTGCCCGGCCTTAAAGAGTTGCGTGCCGCTGGATTGTTGGAAAATCGACCACCGCCCGGACTTATTCCAGGGATGCCAGACCATACTGAAGATGACGACGATGAATCGATAGATGGTATTGATCAAGGCGAAATGTTTTAAGATTACGCCACAGTTTCGCTGAAATTATGCGATACTTGGCCTGTGTGCACAGCAACGATGAGGACGCGAACATGAATATCGACCGGATTATTAAGATGATTATCAACCAGATTTTACGTCGCTTGGTTAACGGCGGTATTAGCAAAGGTATCAATATGGCCTCGGGAATGGGCAAGGGCAGCACGTCCAAATTGACGCCAGAGCAACAGATTCAAGCCAAAGAAGACGCCAAGCGCAGTCGCAAACTCGCACAAATGACACGCCGGAATTCGAAGTTTTAGACAACAGCGGTCGGAACCGCCGTTTTTCTGCGCGATTGTAGGACGTAGACCACGGCAAACAGGCTTAGTCCGGCGGAAATGAGACCACAAATCGCGAGGCCGTAAGTAGTAAAGCCCGGACGGTAAACGAGAGTTGCCACAAAAACGCTGAGGTACATTACCGCGGAGTTTAGGCCCATAATCGCGCCGCGTTGGGCGGGATCGAGACGGGTCAACCATCCAACGGTTAGGTTGAGGCCGAGATGTTCCAAAATACCCCATGCTGGGATGATCAACAACAGCAGCATATAGCTAGATGACGCCCAAATAAGCACCAGATAAAACCCAGTGAGCAGGGCAAATATACCTGCCAATCCGCGTACAACGGGGATCCGATCCAAGATCCCGTCAAAGGCCATGGCCCCTGCGAAACCGAGGCCATAGAGGAGCGTTAGGATGCCCGCATCGCGAACGGGGCGATTGAGATTTACTTCAAGATGAGCGCCTAAGTAGTTGTAAACACCATAAAATCCGAGTCCAAGAAGCGCGACCGCAACGAGTGCTGGGACGATTCCTTCAACCTTTAAGGCCGTGAGTGGGGAGGTTGCCGATTGGCTCGCTAATTGCAGGGGCAGGTCCATGCGCGCGAGGGGGACGAGCACCGCAAAAACAGCAAAGCAAAGCCCTCCGTAGACATATTGCCACCCAAAGAAGTCGGCCACATAGGCAGAAAGCGTGACGCCTCCGACCATTGAGAGTGTCCAACCCGTCAAAACCGTGCCAATGACGCGGGCCTCTTGGCCTTTTGGAGCGATCTGGGCGGCAAGAGTATAGAGGGCGGGGATGGCGACACCTGCGCCGATTCCCGCGATACTCTGGGCGAAACAGAGCATGAATACGGTGTTGGATAGGGCGGAAGCTGCAAGGGCTAGGGCAAGTAAAACGAGGGCGACGCGAAGGGATCGGGCGGCGCCAAACCGGTCGGCGAGGGGAGCCAGAACCAACGCTGCCGCCGCGACTCCGAGGCCGTAAAGAGCGGCGGCTGTCATCACGCCAGCGGGTGAGTCTGCTCCAAGGGAGAGGGCGACTTTGGCGGCAATGGGCGACAGGACCAGAGAGTTGGACCCGACCACGCCAACAATGGCGGTCAACAACAGGACAGAACGGTTCATGGCGGGTCTCATTTGAATAGGAGTTTGAAAAACCCTATAACAACCGAATTGTATTCGGCGATAGGGATTCGACAGCATGGCGAAAAATACAGACAGGATTCAGGGAAATGGTTCAAGGAACGCCGAACTAGACCCTGTTGACCGAAGAATATTAGGCGAGTTGGCAGTCGATGCGACCCAGAGTTTCGCAACTCTTGGCGGAATCGTCGGCCTTTCGGCCCCTGCCGTACATGAGCGCGTGAAGCGGTTGCGGGCGCGTGGCGTCATTCGGGGAACGGTCGCCATGTTAGATGGAAAAGCCGTAGGCAAACCATTGCTCGCATTTGTACATGTTGACACCACAGGCTGGGGAAAGACGCCCGCGTTAATGCAGTTCGCCGACATTCCGGAAGTTGAGGAGGTTCATTCTTCAACGGGGGATGCTTGTCTTATTATGAAAGTGCGTGTGGCCAGTTCGGAAGCCTTGGAAGGCTTGCTTGCGCGCCTTTATGCGACCGAGGGGGTGCGCGGCACACGGACCTATGTGGCGCTTTCAACGCATACCGAGCGCAGCGTCCAAGCCGGAATATCAAGCGAGCTTGAGGATACACCAAATATTTACTGACAAATATCTATTTGAAATGTTTGGATAGTTTTAGGCCTTGGCCCTGATAGTTGGACGCAATGTCGGCACCATACAACTGTTTGGGAACCTCGGACATGCGTTCATACACTAGGCGACCCACGATTTGCCCGTGCTCCAAAACAAAGGGGGCCTCATGGCATCGCACTTCGAGAACGCCACGGCTTCCTGCGCCACCGGCGGGATCATGGCCAAATCCGGGGTCGAAGAAACCCGCGTAATGGACGCGAAATTCGCCAACCATTGCGAGGTAGGGGGCCATTTCCGCTGCACAATCTGGCGGGATGTGAACCGCTTCACGGCTTACAAGGATATAGAACGCGCCGGGGTCGAGGATAATGCGTTCATCATGCGTGTGAATGGGTTCCCAGTATTCGGCTGGGTCATAGTGGCCGATTAAATCAAGGTCGATCACCCCTGTATGGGGTTTTGCACGATAGCCGACAAGGCCCGTTTTGCCCGCACTGAGGTCAACCGAAAAACCGAGGCCTTCGGAGATGACGGCTTCGCCTGAGACCAAGCCTTGCTCGGCGTGCATGACTGTGAGGTCGGCATCTGAAATCACGGCCTGTCCGGCGCGAAACCGAATTTGGTTCAGCCGCATACCGGGGCGGACAAGTACTGAGAAGCTGCGCGGGCATATTTCAGCGTAAAGGGGCCCTGTGTAGCCTGCGGGGACGCGATCGAACTCTGTGCCGCCGTCCGTAATGGTGCGTGTCAGCAAGTCTAAGCGGCCTGTGGAGGATTTGGCATTGGCCACCGCTTGGACGCCATCCGGAAGTGCGAGGCTTTCCATCAAGGGAACAACATAGACGCAGCCTTTCTCCAAAACCGCGCCGTTTGTGAGGTCTACACGGTGCATTTCAAACTCAGACAAACGCTCGGAAACGCGCGCGCCATGTCCGGTCAGAAACGAGGCGCGAACACGGTAAGCGACTGTTCCGAGACGTAAATCAAGGGAGGCGGGCTGAATTTGTGCTGCATCAATCGCAGGTGAACCGATGATTTCGCCACGGGCAATCATGTCAGCGAGGGCTTGGCTGGGAAGGACGCCGGGGTTGTTCATGAAGCTACCTTATGCTGCCAATCGGCGCGCTGCGGTCAAGGACCGTGGAAAACGGATGTCCGCGCGACGTGTGCGGATATGGAGTTTACAAAAACGTCCGCAGCCCCGAAAGGTGCGGACGTTTTTGAAATTGGTCGGGCTAGCAGGACTCGAACCTGCGACCTTCCGTCCCCCAGACGGACGCGCTACCAGACTGCGCCATAGCCCGACTTGTGCCTCTTCATAATGTTTTTCGCGGTGGGGGCAAGCAAGAATTACCATCTTGAACATCAAATTTTCAAAGAGGGTTTTGAAACGGTGCCATAGGTTTTGCGAAGGGCGGAGAGACGGGCCGTAAGTTCCGCCAGTTCAGACTTTTTGTCGGCCGAGAAGGGCGCTGCGCGTCGCGTGAGGCGGTGGCGAGATGTTGTGACAACAACGCCTGGTGCATCGTCTTCGGTCGATTCAGCTTCGCTCGGAATGTCTGATGGTGCGCTGTCTGGCACAGGGGCGTTCTGGGAAGGCGCGGTGGCGTCTTCTTGGTGAATAGGAGCCACCGCAGGTTCCAAAGATTGCTCCTCCGGTTCGGGAGTGGTTTCCTCGATAGGAACACTTTCGGTTGCTCCCTCGGTAACTTCTTCGGCGGAATCGTCTGTGATATCCCCGTGAGCGGTCTCTGTCGTTACCTCTGCAGTTTCCATTTCGGCTTCAGGATTGTTTTCAAGATCGGGTTCAGGCTCAAAGGTGGTTTCGTCCTCCGGCAGGGGGTCCGAAGCCGCTTGGAAGCTCGATGTTTCTATGGCGTCAACCGCAGTGTCGTCAGTTTGCTCAAGGTCTTGTGGCGCGGAAAATGTGGGTTCGGGTGTGACTTCAACCGGCGCATCTTCGGTGGCTTCGCTTTCAACATGACTCGGAATTTCCGATGAGAATTCGGGCGTTGTCTCCAAAGTGACCTGCGTGGCGGGGTCTGCGGATTCCTCCTCATCGGAGGACGCTTCTAAAGGAATGTTTTCAGGCTCCGGCTCAACGGATGTTTCCTGAAGGTTATTAGGGCTGTCAAATTTGGGAATATCAAGCGCCGCAAGATCGTTTAAGTCTTCCTCGCTTGGCGAGTCATCGGGCTCCGGATAGGCCACATCGAATACGTTGTCTTCAACACTCGTCTCGGGGGTGCCTTCGATATCTGAGGTTTGGAGCGGTTCCGCAGTGGGCGTTTCGCTCTGCTCAGATTCTTGCGTGTCCTCTTCGAGGTCATCGGCGTGAAAGGCAGAATACCCGCCCGAAACTTCGGGAATCTCCGAGGGATCAGGAAGCGAAAGCTGTGAGACGGACGTTATTTCGGGCGGCAAAGCCACAGGCTCTTGGGACGCGGGAACTATAGGGTCATTATCCTCGGCTTCATCGGTCTCTGTGGTCATGTCGGGTTCGGAAGGTGGGTCTTGGGCGATGAACTCAGAAACAAGGGATTCTTCTTCTGCATCGCTTTCGACGTTACCTTCGGATTTCTCCGCAAACTCGGTTTTCAGGTCGACATTGGAAGTATCATCGGTAGCGTCGAATGTGGCGGTTTCCAACGCAACAACCTCATCCGGAACGGAGTCCTCTGGCACAGAAACGGATTCAACCTCGGGAATATCGTCTAGGAAGGAAGCTTGGAGCGGCGGCTCGTCAACCGTTTGAACCTCAGGATTATCTGGAGGAGTGTCAGGCGTTTCGTCCGGTATTTCTTCGGGCGCGTCGTCGGGGATTTCCTCTGGCGCCTCGTCTGGTACTTCGGGTGGTTTAGGGAACGAAATCACCTGATTTGTCGGCGCTATTTCTTCAGCCGGCGGGGCCGCGTTCGGCATAAAAATTGCCGCGCTGCGCGTAGCTTCAAGAATTTCGTCTGCTGTGCGCTCCGCTTGGGCGGGGGGAATGTCGATCCCCACGTCATCCAAGGGCTGGCCCAGTGCCGCGACATGCTTAATCCCTTCGGCGCGCAGTAGTTTTTGCACGCCTTTAATCGTCATGCCATCTTCATGCAGAAGCTTTTTGATGCCGCTCAACAATTCCATGTCGGCGGGGCGGTAATAGCGCCGACCGCCCGCACGTTTTACGGGCTTCACTTGGGTGAAGCGGCTTTCCCAGAAACGCAACACATGGGCTGGCGTTTCAAGCCAGTCGGCGACTTCTGAGATGGTACGAAACGCATCTTGTGATTTGGACATGAGTCAGACGCGCCTATTTATTGCCGTTTGAAACGCGCTCTTTCATCAAGTGCGACGGGCGGAATGTTAGAACGCGGCGCGGTTGAATAGGCACTTCTTCGCCGGTTTTTGGGTTGCGACCGATACGGGCTGCTTTATCGCGGACACCAAATGTCCCAAAAGACGAGATTTTAACAGACTCGCCCGCGGACAAAACGTCGGAAATATGGTCCAGAACGCCTTCAACCAGTTGCGCGCTTTCGTTGCGGCTTAGGCCGACTTCTTGAAAGACCGCTTCGCTTAAATCCATACGCGTTAGTGTTTTATCACTCATCATGACCCCCTGATTGATTGAAACTGGCACCGACGCGGGCCAATCCGAAAGTGACGGGACTTGGCAGAAACGCCCCGCGTGCTTGGCGTGTAGCATAGTGCGGGTCAAAATTCCGAGTCAATATCAATGACTTGCGCAAGGAGGTAAAAGTAAGATTATCGGCATTTATTTGTTGATAAATGTCGAGAAATGGTCTGGGCGTGCGAAAAATTGGATTTTGAACGGTCGTCGCCTTACCAGCGCAGCACGACAGAGCCCCACGCCAAACCGCCACCAATGGCCTCAGTTACCAAGAGATCGCCTTGTTTGATCTGGCCACGCGCCTTGCCCACCGAGAGGGCAAGTGGGATGGAGGCCGCCGACGTATTGCCGTGATCTTGGACGGTAACGACAACCCGATCCATGGACACGTTCATTTTCTTGGCAGTGCCCGCGATGATGCGAATGTTGGCTTGGTGTGGCACTATCCAATCGACGTCGTCCCCCGCGAGGCCCGCTTTGTCGAGGGAGGCATGCGCCGTTTCGGCCAGTTTTTCGATGGCGTGGCGGAAAAGTTCACGTCCTTGCATCCGAAGATGGCCAGAGGTGCCCGTAGAGGTGCCGCCATCCACATAGAGGAGGTCTTTGAATCGGCCATCGGAATGCAAATCGCAGGAAAGAATGCCACGGTCGGTGTTTTCGCCGGACCCCTCTTGGGCTTCAAGGATCAAAGCGCCCGCACCGTCGCCAAATAACACGCAAGTTGCACGGTCGCTAAAATCAAGGATGCGGCTAAAGGTTTCTGCGCCAATCACCAAAACGCGTTTGGCTTGGCCGGAGACTATAAGCGCATTCGCGTTGGCCAATGCATAGACAAACCCCGCGCAGACGGCCTGCACATCAAAGGCAAAGCCGCGCGTCATGCCGATGCCCGCTTGCACCATGGTCGCGGCCGATGGAAAGGTGAAATCAGCGGTGGAGGTGGCGAGGATGATGGCGTCGATGTCGTTTGCGACCAATCCGGCGTCTTTGAGCGCGGCATTGGCGGCATTTATCGCTAAATCGGAGGTATTTTCCCCCTCGGCGGCAAAATGGCGGCGCTCAATACCTGAGCGCGTGCGAATCCATTCATCGGTTGTATCTACGGTGGTTTCGAGTTCGCTGTTAGGAACAATCCGTTCGGGCAGATAATGCCCGACGCCTGAGACGACGGCGCGTATTGTCATTCTTGGTTCCCATCCAAATTGCCCATTTCTTGAGCATCTTGCGGCGAGGCGGCAGAGGATGCAACCCGTGCAGCGAGTTTGTCGGAAAAACCGATCTCGGCGAGGGTAAAGGCGAGTTTGATCGCAGCAGCGATTCCGGTTTCATCGGCGGACCCGTGGGATTTCACCACAGTCCCATTCAGGCCCAAAAACACCCCGCCATTCACCCGACGCGGATCAATCCGTTTGGACAGACGGCGCAGGGAGGTGAGGGCCAATAGGGCAGCGAGGCGCGACAAGGGCGAATGTTTAAAGGCGGCACGCAACTGCTGTGAAATCAGATTTGCCGTGCCTTCGCCAGTTTTGAGCGCAATATTTCCTGTGAACCCATCCGTGACAATGACGTCAACCCGATCCGACGGAATATCGCCCCCCTCCACAAATCCGACATAGTCGATCCCCGCTTGTTCAGCGTGACTCGCGATCAAATCATTTGCGGCTTTGAGTTCTGCGCGGCCTTTGTGTTCTTCGGTGCCGACGTTCAGCAGGCCAATGCGCGGGCGGGCAATACCCAACCCGTTGCGCGCATAAGAAGCGCCCATCATGGCATATTGCAGTAAATCTTGCTCATCGGCGCGAATATCGGCGCCCACATCAAGCATGACATTAAAGCCGCTTTTGCTGAGCGAGGGCCAAAGACAGGCGATGGCCGGACGGTTCACACCCGGCAATTTGCGCAGGCGGATCATTGAAATCGCCATCAACGCGCCCGTGTTGCCACAGGAAACCGCCACCGTCGCTTCGCCATTTCGGACGGCTTCGATGGTGGACCACATAGACGTATCCTTACCGTTGCGCAAAACTTGGCTCGGCTTGGCATCCATGGTGACGACGCCCGGACAGTCGCGAACTTCGCAAACTGATTCGAGGCGGCGCTTTTTGATAAGCTTTTTAAGCACTTCGGCGTCACCGTGAACGATGAAACCAATTGCCGGATTTTTTGATGCAGAAAGCCCAATACCGGCGACAACTGCCGCCGGTCCACGATCGCCACCCATGGCGTCAACCGAAATTATGGTGCGCGAAGCCCCCGAAGTCAGCAGATCTTTTGTGTTGATCGTCATGCTCAGGAGCCAGCGAAACCGCCGCTTAAGCTGCGTCTTCGTCGAAATCGACGTCGGCAGCTACAGCGATGATTTCACGATCGGCATAGTGACCACACGCGCCACAAACATGGTGCGGACGTTTCAGTTCGCCACAGTTGCCACATTCGTTCGGATTCTCTGCAGTCAGAGAATCGTGGGATTGGCGCATGCCGCGACGGGACTTTGTAATCTTACTCTTAGGGACAGCCATGTCTCAAAACCTTGGTCAATTCGGGGGGAGAAGCAGGTGCTAAACCCCAGTGTTTGTTATCTTCACGAGCTACATACCCGAGCTTGTCGCTCATGTCCAACCGTCTCGTAAATGAGGCCGGGAACATACTGCGATTCCACTAGGGTGCAAGCAAATTCTTTCTTGGTGCGCGAATCGCGAAGAGCCTTCGCAAATCTTTACACTGTCGCTCGTTATTTCTTATCGGGCTTGTCACCCGTTTTTAAAAGATTTGCAAGCCCTGCAAACGGTCTTGCGTCTTCATCTTGCATTGGTGTGGTTCCTGGGGCGGTAAATTGGGCCGATTCAAGCGCCGCACCGTCGGCCCGCGGATAGAGCGGAACTGCCAAAGCCAAGGCTTCGAGCATGATCTCCCCCAAATCGATCACCCCTTGGAGGGGCTCGCGGGTTTCGTCAGTGTGCATTTCAATCTCGCCGTCTTCATTCGGCTCGCCCTCAAAAACCGAGTGGTCGGCAATAAACACGCGTTGCACTGGCACGTCGACCCGCGTGTTCACGGGCACAAGGGTTACCACGCAATTCTGGGTGACGGTCGCACCGAGCTTGGCCACAAGGGCCCAGTCGGTCTTGCCGCGCGCCGAAAGCTTGCCTTCAAAGCGCATTTTCTTGAGGGTCAGTACATCAATATCCGCTGCAATCGCCTTCAGAACAGCCGCGCTGGGAATAATCGAAAACTTCGTTTCGGTGCGTTGAGCCAAGTCCGCGACGCGCATAGGGTGTGCCCAAGGTGCGAGAGCAGGCGATTGAGGCGTTGGGTCATTGGTCATGTTCGGAGCTTCCATTGTTGATAACATTTGCATCCTTCTGTATGTCGGATAAAAGCCAAGGACCAAGAGATCAAGAGGGTGGTAATGCAAATTAATACAGGCCTAGGCAAGAAAACGGCAAAATTGGTGTGCCTTGGTGCGCTCGTTTTCACAATTACGGCCTGTTCGCCTGTGATCCGGAAGCACGGTTATGTTCCGACCGAAGAAGTTCTCGATAACGTCCTTGTGGGGGTGGATACCGTTGATACGGTTGAAACCACGGTTGGGCGGCCTTCGGGGCGTGGCCTCTTGCAAGATGGTGATTGGTTCTATGTTCAGTCCATTTGGAAGAACTTTGGATATCGCGAGCCAAAGGAAATCGACCGTCAGGTTGTTGCCATTCGGTTTGACAACAAAGGCGTTGTTTCCAATGTTGAACGCTTTGGTATTGAAGATGGCAATGTCGTGGCCTTGTCTCGCCGTGTTACCGATTCTGGCATCTCGGGTGTCGGGTTCTTGGCGCAAATGTTCGGCAGCTTTGGCAACCTAACTGGCAGTACGCTGACCGGAAATCAATAACGTTCAGGCCAGACCGACAGGTTCCGTCGGTCCGGCCTTTTGCCTTAATCCGCTTCAAACTTAAGCGCTACGCCATTCAAGCAATAGCGCAATCCCGTGGGTTTTGGCCCGTCGGGAAACACGTGCCCCAAATGGGCCGCGCAGGTGTCACAATGAACTTCTGTGCGACGCATAAATAATTTGCGATCTTCAGTTTCGCCCACGGGCGCGCCTTCAATTGGGGCGAAAAAACTGGGCCAGCCTGTGCCGGATTCAAACTTGGTGTCCTGATCGAACAGGGCAGAATCACAACAGATACAGCGGAATACGCCCGCGTCTCTGGGGAAGTTGTCGTGGCTGCCCGCGCGTTCTGTCCCATGTTTGCGAGTCACCTTATAAGCTTCATCGCTCAGGATTGCGCGCCACTCCGCGTCCGTTTTTTCAATTGTAGCCACTTGACCCTCCGTAAATAATTTCCTGTCACGTCTTTTTCGTAAAGCAGTGGTATACCATATGGAAAGGGGTGCTCGTTATTTTAAGGGCCGCAATCGACAGGGGTGCTATGTTTAATCTTCACCGCGGAAAATATCGGGCGCGTTTGGCCGAGACTTCAGACGATGTCGCCTTGGCACAGGCGCTGCGGTACCGGGCGTTTTTTGGCCCAGATACAGGGTCGGACGCGGATGATTACGACCAACGATGCTCGCATGTTTTGATCGAGGATGTATCCTCAGATGCGCTGGTTTGCTGTTTTCGTATGCTCGATATGCCCAATGGGGCCGACATCGACACCAGCTATTCGGCGCAATATTACGAGCTTTCGGGCCTGCGTGATTTCGGTGGTCCTATGGTCGAGATGGGGCGGTTCTGTGTCGATCCTAACTTGAGCGACCCCGATATTTTACGCGTAGCGTGGGGCGCTATGACCCAATATGTCGATGCGCGCGGCGTGGAATTGCTGTTTGGATGCTCGTCTTTTAAGGGGGTCGAAGCGGCGACCTATGCAGATGCTTTTGCCTTGCTCAAGGCACGCCACCTTGCGCCAAAACGCTGGTTGCCGAAAATAAAAGCGCCGACGGTGTTTAAGTTTGCCCAACGATTGCGGCGCAAACCGAATGCGCAAAACGCAATGCGGGTAATGCCGCCGTTGCTCAAAACCTATCTGATGATGGGGGGCTGGGTGTCGGATCATGCGGTGGTGGATCGTCAAATGAACACGCTGCATGTTTTTACCGGCATTGAAATCGGCGCAATCCCACCGGCGCGAAAACGACTACTTCGCGCGGTCATGGGCTAAGTGCTTGACGTTTGCGCGGTAGGCGTTTAGCGCACTCTGATGGCACGTATACCTCTTCTTCAGCTCACGGATATTTCGCTCGGATTCGGCGGAGATCCCTTGTTTTCAGACCTTAGTTTGGTGGTGCAACCCGCCGACCGTGTGGCCCTTGTTGGCCGCAACGGATCGGGCAAATCAACCTTGATGAAGGTGATGGCGGGGTTGATCGAACCCGATAATGGCGCGCGCATCGTGTCGCCCGGCGTTCGAGTTGGCTATATGGAGCAGGACCCCGATTTAAGTGGCTTCGAAACGCTCGGCGATTTCGCTTCCAGTGAACTTGACCCTATCGAATCCTATAAGGTCGATATGGTCGCCGAAGGCCTTAAATTTAAGCCTGAAACCCTGATTTCTGCGGCTTCTGGCGGCGAGAAACGCCGTGCCGCCCTCGCAAAATTGCTGGCCGAAGAGCCGCAACTTATGCTGCTCGATGAGCCGACAAACCACCTCGATATCGAAGCCATTGCGTGGCTCGAAGATCAATTACGTTCCACCCGCGCGGGCTTCATTCTGATCTCGCACGACCGTGCCTTCCTCAATGCCCTGACCCGCGCGACCCTCTGGGTGGACCGTGGCAAAGTGCGTCGTCTGGAAGAAGGATTCGAAGCTTTTGAGGGGTGGCGTGATAAAACGTGGGAAGACGAAGACTCGCAGCGCCACAAATTAAATCGTCTGATTAAATCCGAGGCCAAATGGGCCGTTGAAGGTATTTCGGCGCGTCGCACGCGTAACCAAGGCCGTCTTCGTGCTTTAGGGGACCTCAAAGAACAACGTTCCGGACAAGTTAAACGTCAAGGTGCGGCCGCGATGGCCTTTGATGCCAGTCCGCAATCGGGCCGCAAGGTGATCGAAGCCGAAAACCTGACGATGCGCTATGATGACAAACAGATTCTCAGCGATTTTTCGATCAAAATTGCCCGTGGCGATCGCGTGGCTTTTGTGGGACCGAACGGCGTTGGCAAAACCACGTTGCTCAAAATCCTGATTGGCGACATTGAGGCCGATAGCGGCACAGTAAAACGCGGCACCAAACTTCAAACCGTTGTTTTTGACCAAAATCGGTCGCAACTTGATCCG
The DNA here is from genome assembly GCF_041205445.1 of Falsihalocynthiibacter sp. CO-5D18. Taxonomy (NCBI): domain Bacteria; kingdom Pseudomonadati; phylum Pseudomonadota; class Alphaproteobacteria; order Rhodobacterales; family Roseobacteraceae; genus Falsihalocynthiibacter; species Falsihalocynthiibacter sp. CO-5D18. Next base: position 99,544 of record NZ_JBGFCF010000012.1, read on the forward strand.
AATATGACCCTTTGGGACAGCCTGACGGGCGATCCCGATATGCGTGTTTCGGGCAAAGCCGACCAAGTCAGCGTGCGTGGCGTACCGCGTCATGTTATCGGTTATCTCAAGGATTTCCTCTTTGACGAAACCCGCGCCCGCGCGCCTGTGTCCTCCCTTTCGGGTGGCGAGAAGGCGCGTCTTTTGCTAGCGAAAATCATGGCGCGTGAAAGCAACCTTCTGGTGCTCGACGAGCCAACCAACGACCTCGACGTCGAAACCCTCGACTTGTTGCAAGATTTGATCGGCGAATACGACGGTACCGTGCTTTTGGTCAGCCACGACCGTGATTTTCTGGACCGCGTGACCCAAACAACCATCGCCATGGAAGGCAACGGTAACGCCGTCGCTTATGCTGGCGGATGGAGCGATTATCGCGCCCAGCGTCAAGAAGAGGCAAAGGCTGCACCCGTCGCAAAATCTTCGGGATCGGGCGGTTCGAAAAACGCCTCCGCGAGCAAGTCAGCCGCAAAATCCAACGGCTTGTCCTTTGTGGAGCAACACCGTTTGGAAGCGCTTCCCAAGGAAATTGCGCGCTTTGAGGCCGAGATCACCAAGCTTGAAGAATTTCTCGCGGCGCCTGATTTGTTTACCGATGAGCCGGTAAAATTCCAAAAAGGCACTGACGCGCTTTTGGAACGTCACGATGCTTTGGCCAAGGCTGAAGAAGAGTGGATGAAACTTGCGGAACGGGCCGAGGCTTAGGCCCGCTCTGCAACTTTAAGCGCCTAGGCCATGCGCAGGCCACCGTCCAGACGGATTACTTCCGCGTTCAAATACGGGTGTGATATGATGAATTCTACGAGGCGGGCAAAGTCATGCGCGGTGCCCAATCGCTTGGGATGCACCACGTCTTTTGACAGGCCTGCGATGATCTCCTCGCCAAGACTTTCGAGCATCGGGGTCATGAATATGCCCGGCGCGATGGCCATCACACGGATACCCGTGCGTCCCAAGTCGCGGGCCATCGGCAAGGAAAGTCCCGCAATTCCCGCTTTGGACGCCGCATAAGCTGCTTGGCCGCGCTGCCCGTCAAAGGCGGCAACCGAAGCCGTGTTGATAATAACGCCACGCTCATTATCGGCGTTTGGGGCGTTGTCAGCCATGGCTTGGGCGGCGAGGCGCGCAACGTTGAACGTACCCACGAGATTGATGTCGATGGTGCGCTGAAAATCCGCGAGCGGGAAGGGGCCGTTTTTTCCCAACGTGCTCGCGCCAGTAACGATTCCCGCGCAATTCACACAAGCTGTGATGCCGCCCATCGCTGATTTGGCCTGCGCGATGGCTGCCATTACGGATGCCTCGTCGGTCACGTCAACTTCGACGAATGTTGCACCGATTTCGGCAGCAACCATGGGGCCGCGTGTCGCGTCGCGGTCAAAAATCGTGACCTGTGCGCCTGAGGCCGCCAAGGCCCGTGCGCAGCCTTCGCCCAAGCCAGACGCGCCGCCGGTGATGATGGCTTTTGTCGTTGTGATGTCCATTGCGACCTCCCAGAAAATAATTGAACACTTGTTCAATAAAGGCCAGGGCGGTTTTAATCAAGCCTTTACCATTTACCTGAAGCACCGCCGCCTGAACTGCATCCGCCACCGAAACTTGACCCACCCGAGCCTGAACTATTGTTGTCGTCTGTGTCAGAGACGCGTGGAATTATGAATTGTGTGACATTAAAATAGCTGCAATTTGGGCAAGTGATGTTTGTTTCACGCAGACCCGTATCGCTTGTTGTGGCAGATTGCAGGGTGGTTATTTTCCTCACCATGCCTTTTTGCCCACATTGAGGGCAGGGTTTGCGTGCGAATTGAAAACCGGAAAGTTTGGGGCCAAGGACCGCCGCAACTACACTGCCACCAAAGAATATCGCCATGCCCCAAAAAATCAGATCCGCGATGCCGTTTGGATTTTTGGGGCGCTCAGGAGACAACTCGCCGCCATTAAAAGGCAAGGCGATCAGCGAGATCATTTTGTCCGCACCATCCAAGACACCGTCGTCAAAATCCCCGTCCTTGAAAGCGGGGGTGATGTAAAACTGGATAATGTCCTCGGATATATCGTCGTAAATCGGGGGATAGCCGCTGCCCACTTCAATGCGGAAGGTGCGGTCATTTTTGGAGATCACCAGCAAAAGGCCGTCGTTTCGTTCAGCTTTGCCAATGCCCCATTTGTTAAAAACCGCCGTGGTAAAATCCGCGATATTCGTCCGATCGCCATATGACGCCATGTCAGTGACGGTGAGGATGCTCATCTCGGTGCCGATGTCCTCCCTGAGGTAGTTGAGTTTGCGCCGCAGGGTATCTTGAATTTCGGGTGAAAGCATGTTGGCGTAATCATTGACATAGAGGTTTTCATATTCGGGAAGGGTTTGGGCTTGGCCGGGGAGGGAGACAGCAAGGAGGCCGAGGGCAACGACCAAAGCGGCTAACAAACGGGTCATTTCAGCTCCAAAAACACGTTGAACCAGAGTTTAGACCCGTTTTCATAGAAATCAAGCAATGAGGTCACGGATGACCGTGGGGATCATCATCACGTCATCGCGGGTGCAATCGAATTGTCCGACTTGGACGCGGATCACAAAGCGCTCGTCGTGGGTGGTTTGGGTCAGATAGATACGCCCGTCCGCGTTGATGCGTTCGAGTAAGGCGGCTGTTTCGACGTCATCGATATAGGAAAAGGTGAAAAGGGACAGCCGCGGCGAGGTTGTGAGGAGGCAACCGGGGATCAACGCGATGGCGTCGCGGGCCTCAAGTGACCATGCGACGTGGTTGCGGATGCGTTCGCGCAAGCCATCTAAGCCATAGGCCCGTAGCGTAAACCAAATTTTGAGCGCGCGGAAACGGCGGCCCAAGGGGACGGTCCATTCGTTGTAGTTGACGATTTCGTCTTGGCCTTGGGTGTTGAGATAGGCGGGGCGCAGGCCGAGAGTGCGGATTTGCTCGCTTGGATTGGGCATGAACTGGATGGCGCAATCGAATTGGACCCCGAGCCATTTGTGCGGGTTGAATACGATGGAATCCGCGCCTTCAATGCCCTCCCAAAGGGGGCGGAATTCCTCGCAGATCATCGCGCTTCCAGCCCATGCAGCGTCGACATGTACGAAGAGGTTGTGGGCTTTTGCGACTTTGATACAGGCGGCAATGGGATCGCAGGCGCCTATCGAAGTGCCGCCCGTGCACAGGACGACGCCTGCGGGGAGGTGGCCCGCCTCGATGTCGGCGCGAATGGCCGCGTCAAGCGCCGCGGGGTCCATGCCGTAATCCGAAGTTGTGGGGATTTTGACGAGGTTGTCTTGGCCGATGCCTGCCACGCGCACGGCCTTGTCGACGGAACTGTGGGTCTGGGCAGAGGCGTAAATGCGCAAGCGGGGTTGGCCGCTCAGGCCGTCGGTGAGGCCCGCCCAATCTAGCGCACGTTCGCGCATGGTGAGTATCGCCGACAGGGTTGTCGTGGTGGCGCTGTCGTGGATTGTACCGGTGAACGTGTCGGGCAGGCCCATCGCATTGGCGAGCCAGCCGATCATCACGGCCTCGATTTCATTGGCGGCGGGGGCAGTTTGCCAGAGCATGGCTTGACCCGCGATGGCATTGGCGAGTTGCTCTGCAAGCATGGAAGCCGGCGAGGCATTGGCGGGGAAATAGGCAAAGAAACGCGGGTGTTGCCAGTGGGTTGTGTTGCTGGGCACGAGGCGTTCGAAATCCGCGAAAATTGTGCTCATATCTTCGGGGCCGTCGGGGGCCTTGGCAGGGAGTTGTGCGGCAATCGAGCCGGGTTTTATATTGGGGCGTACAGGGACGTCGCGCAGACCCGCATGATAGTCGCGCGCCCAATCGGCGGCGATTTTTGACCAATGGGCCAGATCATCGTGATTCATATAGTTTCTTCCGATTACAGCCGCTTAAACGAGGAGGTTGTCGATAATATCGCTTGAAATTCCATTTGCGAGGGGCGAAAAATCCCCGTCCCGCAGTATTGTGTTTGCGGCGTCGTAAAGCGCACGATGGGTGACGCGGGCAAGGGAGGAGCCGAGCGAAATGCGCGCGACACCGATGGCGGCAAACTCGCTTTTGCGGCGTTGGGCATAGGGACCGGACGCAAGCGCGTTGACGGGTAAGGTGGAGCTGGCACAGATTGTCGCGAGGTCGTCCCATGAGGCGGGCATGGGTACATAGAGACTGTCGGCACCGGCGTCTTCAAACGCTTTGATCCGGATGAGGGCTTCGGCGAGATCATAGACTCCATGCATGATCCCGTCGGCGCGGGCCAAGAGGAAAAAGTCGTTTTTTAACGCGCGGGCAGCCGAGGCTGCGGCTTTGATCCGTTCCGTAGCGAGGGCGACGTCATAGGGCGCATCACTTGGGAGGGCGATATCCTCGATACAGACCCCCGCGAGACCAATTTCGCCCGCAAGACGGATGGTTTCGGCGACGTCGTCTGGGCTATCGCCAAAGCCGTTCTCAAAATCGCCCGAAACGGGGATGTCCAGCGCGCGAACGAGGTCTTGGGCGTGGGTGAGGGCCTCGTCGCGGGTAACGCCGTCGGGTTTTCCAAGGGTGAAAGCTTGGGCCGCGGAGGAGGTCGCGACAGCTTGCGCGCCGAGGTTCTGAAGCATTTTCGCGCTGCCGATATCCCACGCATTAGCAAGAATAAAGGGATTGCCGCGTTGGTGTAGCGCGCGGAACGTTTGGCCTAGATCTGTCATTTGGTCCTCCTCAAAGTGGGCCGAGGGTAGGTCAGGGGTATTGACTGGTCAAGCGCCTTGGCAGAGGGCGCACAGTTTGCTACACCCACGTTATGAGACAATTTTGCGCCATTATTTGCATTTGTATTCCTGCTTAACATCAAAGCGGGCCGTCTTCTCATTTCCAATTGAAACCAAAGTTGATATGCCCGCGGCAAGCACCCGCGTGAGGACACTATGGTTGAGATAAAGCTACACAATACAAGAACCCGTCAAAAAGAGGTTTTTGAACCGATTGATGCCCAGAATGTGCGCATGTATGTCTGTGGGCCGACGGTCTATGATCGCGCCCACCTTGGCAATGCGCGGCCAGTGATTGTGTTTGATGTTTTGCAACGTTTGCTGCGGCATGTGTATGGGGCGGAGCACGTCACCTATGTACGCAATTTCACCGATGTTGATGACAAGATTAATGCGCGGGCGGCGGAAACTGGTCGCTCGATTGGCGAGATTTGTGACGAAACTATTGGCTGGTTCTTGGACGATATGCGGGCCGTGGGGGCGCAAGATCCTGATGAAATGCCACGGGCCACGCAATATATTCCCCAGATGATTTCGATGATTACCACGTTGATCGAAACGGGCCACGCCTATGCCGCCGAGGGGCATGTGCTTTTTGCGGTGGAAAGCTATGACAAATACGGGGCTCTTTCGGGGCGTTCGCTGGATGATATGATCGCGGGCGCGCGGGTCGAAGTGGCACCCTATAAGCGCAATCCGATGGATTTTGTGCTTTGGAAGCCGTCGGATTCTGCGACGCCAGGGTGGGAAAGCCCTTGGGGCTTTGGTCGTCCGGGGTGGCATATTGAGTGTTCGGCGATGGCCTATGAGTTGCTTGGGGATGCGTTTGACATCCACGGCGGCGGCAATGATTTGATGTTCCCACATCACGAAAACGAAGTGGCGCAAAGCTGCTGTGCGCATCCCGAGGGGGCGTTCGCCAAGGTTTGGATGCACAATGAAATGTTGCAGGTTGAGGGCAAGAAAATGTCCAAGAGCCTTGGCAATTTCTTCACGGTGCGCGATTTGCTCGACCAAGGGGTTCCGGGCGAAGTGATCCGCTTTGTGATGCTGTCGACGCATTATCGGAAACCGATGGACTGGACCGAAAAAAAACGGGACGAGGCCGAAAAAACGCTTACGAATTGGAAACAAATCATTGATGAAGAACGTGACGATGTTGCTCGTCTTTTGCCGCATACCCGCCCACCAGTAGAAGTTGTAGAGGCACTTGCATCTGACCTGAACACATCAATGGCCATTTCCCACCTGCATAAATTGGCTGCTAAAGCTAAAAGTGACCTGACTTCAAAAGTAGAACTTGCTGCCGCACTGAATTTTCTCGGATTTGACTACAAACATATTTGGGTGACTACCTTCGGATCTTCGTTGGATGCCATACTCGTTGATCTTGGCGAATACGAGGCGTTGTTGGACAACGCGCGAAAAATTGGCAAAGAAACAAAGGATTTTTCAGAAGTTGATCGTATCAAAAGTGCTTTAGTTGAAGCTGGATTAGAAGTGAGGATGTCTAAAGACGGCGTTACACTCGATTTTAAGGAGAACTTTGATCGCTCCAAACTGGAGGCTCTAAAATGAGTAAAACCCGCCTTTATCTCTACGACACAACATTACGCGACGGACAACAAACGCAGGGTGTGCAATTCTCGACCGACGAGAAAATCCGGATTGCCAAGGCGCTTGATGGTCTCGGTCTTGATTACATTGAGGGCGGCTGGCCCGGGGCAAACCCGACGGACAGCGCCTTTTTCGACGATGCACCAAAAACGCGCGCGATGATGACTGCGTTTGGCATGACCAAACGCAGTGGCCGTAGTGCTGAAAACGACGACGTGCTTGCGGCGGTGATGAATGCGCGCACGCCTGCGGTTTGCCTTGTTGGCAAAAGCCATGATTTCCACGTTACCCGCGCGCTTGATATCCCTCTTGAGGAGAATATCGACAATATTTCCGCCTCGATTGCCTATATCGTGGCACAGGGGCGCGAGGCCCTGTTTGATGCGGAACATTTCTTTGACGGCTATAAAGCCAACCGCGAATATGCCCTCGCATGTTTGCGGGCAGCATTGGACGCAGGTGCGCGGTGGGTGGTTTTATGCGACACCAATGGCGGCACTTTGCCCAGCGAGATTGGGCGCATTGTCTCGGCTGTGATCGCCACCGGAATTGCGGGCGCTAACGTCGGAATCCACACCCATAACGATACCGAAAATGCCGTCGCGGGGAGTCTTGCGGCGATTGAAGCGGGGGCGTGCCAAATCCAAGGGACGCTCAACGGGTTGGGCGAACGCTGTGGCAATGCCAACCTGACAACGCTGATTCCGACCCTGATTTTGAAGCAGGATTATGCGGACCGATTTGAAACCGGAATTGAACGTAAGGCCTTGCTGGGGCTGACGAAACTTAGCCGAATGTTGGATGATATCCTCAACCGTGTTCCTATGCGGCAAGCGCCCTATATTGGGGCCAGCGCTTTTGCGCATAAGGCGGGATTGCATGCTTCAGCGATCCTGAAAGACCCGACGACTTACGAGCACATCGATCCGGAACTTGTTGGAAACACACGGATAATACCGATGTCCAATCAGGCGGGGCAAAGCAATTTACGCAGTCGTTTGGCGAGTGCCGGCCTTGAGGTGGATGTCAAAAACCCGGCGCTGGCACGCATTCTTGAGGTGATCAAAGAGCGCGAGGACGAAGGCTATTCCTTTGACGTCGCACAGGCGAGTTTTGAGCTTTTGGCGCGGCGTGAGTTGGGCCTTTTGCCAGAGTTCTTCGAGGTAAAACGCTATAAGGTGACGGTCGAGCGGCGCAAAAATAAGCGCAACAAAATGGTAAGCCTTTCGGAAGCCGTGGTGGTTGTGAAAATCAACGGCGAGAAGAAAATGTCGGTGAGCGACTCGATGGACGAGGGCGGCACGGATCGCGGCCCTGTGAATGCGTTGATGCAGGCTTTGCTCAAGGATTTAGGCCCTTATCAGGACCTAATAGATGACATGCATCTGGTTGATTATAAGGTGCGCATCACCAATGGTGGCACCGAGGCTGTGACCCGCGTTGTGATTGATAGCGAAGATAGGCAAGGGCGGCGTTGGTCCACCGTTGGCGCTTCGTCCAATATTGTGGACGCAAGTTTTGAGGCGCTTTTGGACGCGATTCAGTGGAAGCTCGTGCGCGACGTGAAGCAGCCATGATGGATTATGCAGTGTGTGCGGCGCTTGTGGAAAAGGGCGATCCAGATCGGTTTTTAGCGACGATGGCGGCGGCGCCTGAGGTGCGTGGCGGTCTGTTTACTCTGGCGGCCTATAACCTTGAATTGGCGCGTGCGCCGTGGGCGAGCAAAGAGCCGATGATTGCAGAAATGCGGCTTCAGTGGTGGCGCGATTTGATTGATGAAATCGCGGCGAAAGGTGTGGTGCGTACGCATGAGATTTCGGCATCTTTGGTGCAATGCGTGCAGGAATTTGGGCTTTCGGCCCAGAATCTAGACCAAATGGCAGCAGCGCGGCTTTGGGATGCTTACACTGAGCCCTTTGCCGATCAGGATGATTTTGACGAATATATTGATCACACGGCGGGGCATTTGATGTGGATGGCTTGCCAGACGTTGGGGGCGCAACCTGACGATGAGAAATCGGTGCGGGCCTATGCATACGGTGTCGGAGTTGCTGCGTGGCTTGCGGCGGTTGCTGATCTTGTGGAACGGGGAAAAATTCCGTTGCTCGACGGACGTGACGAAGGCGTAAAATCCCTTGCCCAGCGAGGGTTGGAGCGTTTGCAATCAGCCAAACCATCGCGCAATTTTGCTCCCGCTTTGCGGTGGGGATGGCAGGCGGAACCCTTGCTGAAGCTGGCGATCAAAAGCCCCGAACGGGTGGGCGACGGTTCGCTGTATTTGCCAGAATTTTCCCGCAAAGCGCGGCTATTGCGCAAGTCGGTACTGGGGCGGTATTAGGCCGTTTGTTTGGGCTGCATCACCAGCCAAATCAAGGCCCCTCCTGCGAGCACAAGGAAAGGAATCATCGCGAGATTGACGCTGGTCCAGCCCTCAACTGGGGTGCCGCCGGAGCAATTCATCAATCCGCCAGATGCCAGCGACGCCACAGTGACAAAGCCGAAAACGATCATATCATTCAAGCCCTGCATCCGCCCGCGTTCCTCGGGGGTGTGGGCCGTGGCGAGCATGGTTGTCGCGCCGATAAAGCCAAAGTTCCAGCCCATGCCAAGCAACACGAGCGCGACATAGAAGTTCGTTAACTCGACACCTGCAAGGGCGACAACGCCCGCTAACGCGAGGATCGCGAGGCCCGTTGCGACGATTTTTTCAACGCCGAACCGCACAATAAGGTGCCCCGTGAAGAAGCTGGGGGCGAACATGGCCAATACGTGGCCCGTCACGACATTTGCAGCGTCGTCATTGCCAAACCCGCATCCAACCACCGCGAGGGGCGTGGAGGTCATCACCAAGTTCATCAGGGCGTAGGAAACCATCGCGCAGATCACGGCGACAAGGATGCGCGGTGATTTGATCATTTCCCAGCGCGTGCGGCCTTTGACATCGTGCACGCTTGGTTTGGGCGGCGTTGGGATGTCGAGTGCGAAGAACAAAAGCGAGCCGACCAGATTGAGTACGATGACCGTTAAGTAGACGCCCATGAAGGGGATCGCGGTGCTGTCGACGGTGAGTTTGCCCAATTGCGGTCCGATGAATGCCGAAAGAAGTCCGCCTGCCATAACCCACGAAATCGCCTTGGCGCGGAAGTCCTCGGGGGCTGTATCGATGGCGGCAAACCGGAAAAACCCCTGCGAAGACATATAGATGCCGGTGATTAAACTGCCTAGAAGGAGGAGGGCGAAAGTATCGGAATAGAGGCCATAGGCACTGATGGCCGCGCCGATCATGCCGCTAAATGCACCGACGAAAAATCCGATCTGGCGGCCAAATTTCTGCATAATGGCCGAGAGCGGCGATGCGGCCAGCATTGACCCCATCACAATCATCGAAATAGGCAAGGTGGCAAAACAAATGTTTGTCGCCATGTTTTGCCCTGCAAGGCCTGCATAAGTAAAGATCATCGACATCTGGGCGCCCAAAATAGCTTGGGCGGCAACAAGGACGAGAACATTTTTACGGGCGCGAGACAGCGATTGAATTTCGGTCATGCGCAATTCGTAGCGGCGAAACCCCGCTGGTGAAACCCCAAAAAGTGCAATTCAGTTTTTATCAATTATATGGGCAAAAGATCCGCAGATATTCGCCTGAAGAAGGCCCATCGGAGGCAGGGCGTTTCCTTCGGCATCCGTTGCTTCAAACAGGGGTGTTCCTTGTGCGCGCAACGTCGTTGCATAGTGAAATTCATGGGCTTTGAAATGGCCGGTAAATGGCCCCGCGTCGGCATACAGGTCGCGGTAGCCCAGATGCAGTTTGCGGGTTTCAAAGCTTGTCTCAACGGGCAAAAGGCCGAGCATTTCATGACGCGCACCCTGTGCATCTATCAAGCCCTCACCCAAAGTCATATAGCCACCGCATTCGCCGTAGATTTGGGTGCCTTTTTGGGCAGCAGTTCTGACGGAGGCCTTGAAAACATCTGCATTCGCAAGGGTTTCGGCAAAAATCTCCGGATAGCCGCCAGGTAGAAAGAGGAAGTCAGAGGCGGGGGCCGCTTCGTTATTCAAGGGTGAGAAAAACGTGATTTCTGCGCCAGCAGAACGCCAATCCGCCAGCATATGGGGGTATGCAAAGGCAAAGGCGCGGTCCTGTGCGACGGCGATGCGCTGCGCTGGCGGGCGCAGGCGCGGTGCCGCTTGAGAGGTGCATGGTGGGCGTGCAAGGGTGAGCAGGGCATTGAGGTTAACGGCCCCCCCGATTTCAGCAGCAGCGATTTCAAGAAACGCTTCCAAATCGGGGTGTTCGCCTGCTTGTACCAAACCAAGGTGGCGCGAGGGGCGCGAAAGCGCATCCGAACGATGAACCGCGCCTAATACGGGCAAGCCCAAAGGCGCGAGCGCTTGGCGCAACATAGCTTCGTGCCGCGCGGACCCCACGCGATTGAGGATGACGCCCGCAATGGTCACGTCGGGCGCAAACCCTGCGAAGCCTGCTACCAAGGGCGCGACCGATTGCGCGGTTTTCGAGGCGTCAACGATCAAGACAACGGGCACGGCGAGGATGCGCGCGATGTCGGCACTAGACCCTTTACCGGAGGGCGGCGCACCGTCGAACAGGCCCATTGCGCCCTCAATCAGAAGCGGCCCGTCGCCGGTGGCCAAGTCGCGGATTCGGTCGGGGGACATGGCCCATGCATCAAGGTTCAGACAGGTTTGCCCTGCTGCGGCCTCGTGAAAACGGGGGTCAATATAATCTGGGCCGGATTTCGCACCACGCACAGGAATGCCCGCATTTCTGAGTGCCCGCAGAAGACCTAATGTGATCGTGGTTTTTCCCGCACCTGAGGTCGGAGCGGCGAGGAGGATCGCGCCAGATGTCACCGTTCTTCGGCGGGGCGACCGCGCCCGAGCGGATCAAGGTTGCGCGCGGGCTTGCCCTCAAGCATCCCTTGCCAATCCAAAACTTGCCGCATCTTAACCGAACGCCCAATGCAAATAATCGCGGGCGGCTCAAGATCGCTGGCTTCAATATCGGCGACCACGTTTTCAAGCGTGGTTTCAAGGACCTGCTGGTTTTTCGTTGTGGCTTCGGTGACGACGGCAACGGGTTCATCGGCCGCGCGTCCCGCATCAAGAAGGGCGCCTGCAATCCGCGCGATGTGTTTCATTCCCATATATATTACTAGGACTTGGGAGCCTTGCGAAATGGCTTTCCAGTTGAGATTGGTTGTTTCGCCCGTCTGGTCATGGCCCGTCACAAAGGTCACCGATTGGTTTACATCGCGGTGGGTCACGGGAATGCCCGCATAAGCCAGCCCGCCAATTCCCGCCGAAATGCCGGGGATAATGCGCACGGGAACATCGTGTTGCACCAGCGTTTGCGCCTCTTCGCCACCGCGTCCAAAAACAAAAGGGTCGCCGCCTTTAAGCCGCAAAACCCGCCGTCCTGCTTTGGCCAAATCAACAAGCGTCAGGGAGATATCTTGTTGTTTCGCCGAGGGTTTCCCGCCCCGCTTACCTGCGTAAATCAATTCGGCATCGGGGCGTGCCCACGCCAGAATATCCTTCTGCACAAGCGCGTCATAGACAATCACGTCGGCCTGTTGCAGCGCGTTCAAGCCATGCAAAGTCATTAGCCCAGGATCGCCGGGGCCAGCGCCACAAAGCCAAACCCATCCAGGTAAAAGTTCAGGCCAGTCTCCCGTCGGGAGAACAGCAGAATGGGAAGCGGCGCGTGGCGTTGAATCAGTCATATCCCCTTATGCCCCGTTGTTGGGGCGGCGGAAAGTCTGGAAACGCTCTGAATTGAGCAATTGGCGACAGGAATTTAGTCGTTATAGTCGCGTTGATGACATTGGAGCCCAAAGAATTGCGTCGTGGCTGGACCACGGGCGCCTGCGCGACCGCCGCGACCAAGGCGGCATTGGTGCGCCTATGGGGCGGGGCGTTTGATGAGGAGGTCTCGATCACGCTTCCGCGCGGCGAGACACCGGATTTTACATTGGCAGAAACCGCATTTGGCACAGACTGGGCCGAGGCCGCGATTATCAAAGACGCGGGCGACGATCCGGATGTCACCCATGGCGCGATGATCCGGTCGCGCGTCACTTTGGGCGGCCACGGCATCCGTTTTAAGGCAGGGGCTGGCGTTGGAACCGTCACCAAGCCGGGCTTGCCGATTGGCGTAGGAGAGCCTGCGATCAATCCGGTGCCGCGCCAAATGATGCAGGATATTGTGGCAGAAATGGCGGCAAAATACGGCGCCGACCCACAGGTTGAAATCGAAATATCCATAGATAATGGGTTGGAAATCGCCAAGAAAACATGGAATCCACGGCTTGGGATTGTCGGTGGCCTTTCGGTTTTGGGAACAACGGGCGTTGTGCGCCCGTTCAGTTGCTCGGCGTGGATCGCTTCAATTCACCGTGGCATCGATGTGGCGCGGGCAACGGGCCTAACACATGTCGCAGGATGTACGGGGTCCACGAGCGAAAAAGTGGTGCAGGGCCTCTACGATCTCCCCCTGGAGGCGATGCTGGATATGGGCGATTTTGCGGGTGGATTGTTGAAATACTTGCGAAAACATCCAGTTGAACGAGTCACAATTGGCGGTGGCATCGGAAAAATGGTCAAGCTTGCGCAGGGGGCTGTTGATTTGCATTCTGGGCGCAGTCAGGTGGATTTCTCAAGACTGGCTGAATTATGTGACGATGCTAGCATATGCAACATGAATACAGCCTTGCAAGTATATGAAAAAATAGGAAAACCTCTTGCAAATGATGTGGCGCGTGAGGCGTTACTCCAAATCCGAAAACAACTCCGAGACACGCCAATTCAGGTGGATGTGGTGATTATTGACCGTGTTGGTCTGGTGATTGGGCGGGCGCAAGAATGACCAAAACACTGAAAATCCTCCTTCTTTCAGGGTCGGGAGAAGCGCGCCGTTTAGCTGAATTTTTGTCGCGGGATCAGAGTGTTACCGTGGTTTCCTCTTTGGCTGGTGTAACGCGGCAACCAACGGTTTTGCCGGTTAGCACACGTATCGGTGGGTTTGGCGGCTATGCGGCGCAGCGTGATTATATTTTGGGCGAAGGTTTTGGCGCTGTTATAGACGCCACACATCCGTTTGCAGCACGGATTTCCGAGCGCACGCAAGAAATTTGCAGCGAAATTTCAGTGCCTTACCTGCATATTCGGCGGCCAGAGTGGCAGGCCGTACCAGAAGATGATTGGACGATGATCGACAACCCTGCCGAAGCGAAGGATCTTATTCCAACCGGATCTGTTGTATTTCTCGCGACGGGGCGGAGCACTTTGGCGTCGTTCGAAAATCTATCGGAAATGACATTGATTTGCCGGCAAATTGACCCGCCCGACGGTCCATTTCCGTATAAGAACGGGCGTTACCTCGTTGGAAAACCACCGTTTTCAGTAGAAGACGAGGTGGCGTTGTTTCGCGACTTGGATGTGGACGTGCTCGTCGTAAAAAACGCCGGCGGGGAGCCTAGCCGTACGAAGCTTGATGCAGCACGCCTTCTTGGTCTTCCGGTCTTGATGTTGCGCCGTCCACCGATGCTCTCAGGGGATCATGTGGAAACCGTTTCTGAAGCCCTCTCGTGGATTAAGAACCTCCAAGAAGTATCTGTATGATAATTGAAAATTTGGAAGACGTTGAAAGACATGCAGAGAGGCTTGTCGCGCTTGAGCCACGGTTCGCACCTGCCTATCAGGCGACAGGGCCGCTTCCTTTGCGCCGTAGGAAAGACGGGTTTGACGCGCTGTTTGATGCCATCATTAGTCAGCAGGTGAGCGTTGCCTCCGCGAATGCAATTTCAAAACGGTTGAAAGACGCAAAAATGATGGGGCCGCGAAAAATCATCGCGGCCAGCGACGCAGAATTGCGCGACCTTGGCCTGAGTCGTCAAAAGGTGCGCTATGCCCGTGCCCTAGCGGAGGCGCGGATTGATTACGCTGCTTTGCGCACGGCATCCAGCGATGACGTCATCAAAACCCTCACCGAAGTGTCTGGAATTGGCGCATGGACCGCCGAGATTTATGCAATGTTTTCATTGGGTCACGCGGATGTCTTCGCACCAGGAGATTTGGCGCTTCAGGAGAGCGCGCGCTTGCTCTTTGGTCTGCCGGACCGCCCAAAAGAGCGTGCATTTCGCGAAATGGCTGAAGCATGGTCGCCGCATCGGGCGGTTGCGGCGCGGCTGCTCTGGGCCTATTACCATATTGCAAAACAACGAGAAGGCATCCGATGACTCGCACTCTGAAATACACCTCGCGCGCACCTGTTTCTGGCACCACAAAGTCCATTGTGGTTTTGCTGCACGGGTACGGCGCGAATGGCGCGGATTTGATGGGGTTGGCCGATCCATTGGGACCCAACCTCAAAGACACGGCCTTTTTCGCACCTGACGCGCCCGAAACTATTCCGGGCGCGCCGTTTGGATTTCAGTGGTTCCCGATTCCATGGATCGACGGTAGCAGTGAAGCACAGGCTGAGGCTGGCCTCAAATTGGCGAGCGAGGACCTGAACGCATTTTTGGATGGTATTTTGGCGGAAAATGACGTCGCGCCAGAGAATTGCGTGCTTTTGGGCTTTTCCCAAGGCACGATGATGGCCCTCCATGTGGCCCCGCGGCGAGCTAAGCCCTTCGCCGGTGTTGTAGCCTTCTCTGGCCGACTGTTAGCGCCGGAAAAGCTTGCTCAAGAAACGGTAAGCAAACCGCCAGTTATCCTCATCCACGGTGATCAGGATGACGTGGTCCCAATTCAAAGCATGGCGGATGCGGGCGACGCATTGGTTGCGGCAGGATTTGACGTTTATGCGCATGTCATGGAAGGCACAGCACACGGAATCGGCCCCGACGGGTTGTCTTCGGCCAATCAATTTTTAATGCAAAAATTGGGGTATATTTAGCGCTTTTTGGCGTCACATTGACGTTACCTTGTTAATATAAAGTCAATCGCAGGCAGTTCACCACATCAGGAGGCTTGCCACCGCGTTGGAGCTATATATAGTTATCCACAGGCTAGGGCGAGATCCTCGCTCTGGTGCTGGGTACAGTAGACAGGGTAGGGAAATTTGACCCATGGACGGCGATTTTCGAACTGAATTCACCCGTGAACCGGGGAAATTAAAACAGCATCCTGCATTGGTTTTGAATGCGGATTATCGGCCACTTTCCTATTATCCTTTGTCTCTGTGGCCATGGCAAGAAGCCATCAAGGCTGCCTACCTTGATCGCGTTGATATTGTTGCGGAATATGACCATGTTGTGCATAGCCCGTCGATGGAAATTCGCGTGCCCTCGGTCGTGGTTTTAAAGGAATATGTCCGCCCAAAAGCGAGCGTTGCTTTCACTCGTTTTAACCTGTTTTTGCGGGATGAGTTTAAGTGCCAATATTGTGGCGCGCGTGGGGACCTTACGTTTGACCATGTGATTCCACGGGCGGCGGGCGGAATCACCAGTTGGCAAAATGTTGTGGCGGCCTGTTCGCCCTGCAACCTGAAAAAGGGCAGTAAATCTTTGCGCCAGTCGACGATGCATCTCAGAAAAACGCCCTGTCAGCCAGAAGTGGCTCAAATGCAAAACACCGGCCGCAAATTCCCGCCGAACTTCCTACATGATAGCTGGATGGATTTTCTGTATTGGGACACCGAATTAGACGCTTAAACGCAGGTTAGCCCGAACAGCTTGCGCCACCAAGTACACAGAATTTCGCACAATGCGGATGGTTGAGCTGCACGCTTTTCTCGGCCTGTTCTAGTGTTTCACCGAGTTCAAATTCGGGCGAATAGGGCAGGAGTGTACAGGCCAAAACGGCGGGCTTCTCTGCCCCTTTGCGTTTCACAACCATACGCGAGCTAGAGCACATCACACTGGTTGGCGACACGTTTAGGATATCCCAGCAAGCCGTTGTAATTTCAGGCACTTCGACGTTTTCATCCATCTCGGGAAACAAAACACATTGAGAGGGGTTTTGGGCGTCGATAGCAAAACCATGCGCGAGGAAAAGGTCACCGTATCCTGCGCGGGATTGCGCTTCGGTTTCGTCCCACATCATGCGTCCCGCACTGGCAATTTGCGCGTTTTGTTCGCTGAGCCATGCCATGCCCTCAAGGGTGCGCGTATATGCGCCGGCCCCGCGCACGTCGTCATGGTTTTTCATGTCGTAGTGATCGAGGGAAATGCGAAATGTCAGCTTGTCTCTGTATTTGGAAACCAGCGATTTAATCCCTTGTTGCATCGCGGGCCGCATCATCGGCTGCATCGCATTCGTCAGGACCAAAACCTCATACCCCGCTTCCAAGCTGCGGGTCAAAATCTCGATCATTTCTGGATTCATAAAGGGCTCGCCACCCGTGAATCCGATCTCGTGAGCGCCCCATTTGCGCGTAACCAGTTGCGCCAAATACGCGCTCACCTCATCGGCTGAAATGTAAACCAATGCATCATTCTTGGGCGAACTATCAATATAGCAGTTCACACAAGCAATGTTGCACAGCGTTCCCGTGTTAAACCAAAGCGTCTCTGGATTGGTGAGGGCAACCTGTGCACGTTCGTCGCCTTTGGCGGTCACAAAAGGATCTTGAAACTTCCCAATGTTCGCGGTGTGGATGGACGTAGCGTGTGTCGGCTGATCTTTCATGGGGCAACTTTCCTGTTTTATTGACTGGTATCGGGTCCAACATTGCGCGAAAAGCTAAAAGAAACAGCCTGACAGAGTTGTGATAGAATACTTGCGTGCTAGACTTGCGCGAAAAGGGGCGTTATTAGATGCGCAAGGACAATACGTTAGCGCTAACGGAGCAGGAGAAGTTCCCTGTTTTTTGAGCAATACAAACGAAATGAGGACCAAATGGTTTCGCGCGTCATCCCAGTGGAAGATTTCGATTTAGTTATTTTTGGTGGCACGGGCGATCTTGCCCGCCGCAAAATTCTCCCGGGTCTTTATCGTCGCTATAGGTCAGGGCAAATGCCCGAAGGGGCGCGGATTATTGGCGCGGCGCGTCAGGATCAGGATAGCGCGGTCTATCGCAAACTTATCGGTGCCGCGATCAAAGAGTTCGTGCCTGAAAAATACCGTGATTCCAAATCGATAGCGGGTTTTCTGGAACTTATTTCTTATATTGTGATCGACGCACAGGGCGCCGGCGGCTGGAGTGATCTTAAAAAGCTCACCCGCAAAGACGTGGTGAAAGCGTTCTATTTTTCGGTCGCACCGAGTTTGTTTGGTGATTTGGCCGAGCGTTTGCACACGTATAAAATCGCAGATAGCCAAAGTCGGATTGTGGTGGAAAAGCCATTTGGCCGCGATTTGGCATCGGCGAAGGCGCTGAATGCTGTCTTGGCCGAGCATTTTGATGAAAGCCAGATTTACCGCATTGACCATTATTTGGGCAAGGAGACCGTTCAAAACCTCATGGCTGTTCGGTTTGGCAACATTTTGTTTGAGCCACTTTGGAACAGCCAATATGTCGATCACATTCAGATTACGGCCGCAGAAACCGTCGCTGTTGGCAGCCGTGGAGCCTATTACGATAAATCCGGTGCCATGCGGGACATGGTTCAAAACCACTTGATGCAACTTTTGTGTTTGATCGCAATGGAGCCGCCAAACGAGTTTGAGCCAGACGCCGTGCGCGACGAAAAACTCAAGGTCATCCGCGCGCTAGATCCTGTGAATTCGAGTGACATCGTGCGCGGGCGCTACGAGGCCAACAAGGACGGTCCGTCCTATCTTGAGGAATCGGGAAATCCGGATAGCAGTACCGAGAGTTTTATCGCCATGAAGGTGAATATTTCCAATTGGCGTTGGAAGGGTACACCGATTTATCTGCGGACGGGCAAACGCTTGCGTGCGCGCACCAGTGAAATCGCCGTAGTTTTTAAAGACCCGCCCCATTCTATTTTCGGCAAACAAGAAGGGCGTCGCGGCAATGTTTTGGCGATCCGCCTTCAGCCAAACGAGGGCATGACCCTGCGTGTGACCATCAAAGAACCCGGTCCCGGCGGTATGCGTTTGATGGAAGTGCCCCTTGATATGAGCTTCGCCGATGCGCTTGGGGCCGATGCGGAAGATACGCCCGATGCCTATGAGCGTCTGATTATGGACGTGATCCGCGGCAACCAAACCCTCTTTATGCGTGGCGATGAAGTTGAAGCGGCTTGGGCGTGGACAGACCCGATCATCAACGAATGGCAGGAGCGTGGGGACATGCCAAAATCCTATGATTCCGGAAGTTCGGGGCCAGAAGATGCTTTGATGTTGTTACATAAAGACGGGCGTCGTTGGAGAGAGATTAAAGAATGAAGTTTGTCGAATATTCCTCACGCGAGGCCTTAATGTCAGGCCTTGCGTCGCGCATCGCACAAGAGCTTACGGCCGAGATTGCGGAGACAGGATCGGCGGCGCTCGCTGTCCCGGGTGGTTCAACGCCGGGTCCAATATTTGACGCGCTATCTCAGGTGGATTTGCCGTGGGAAAAGGTGTCGGTTCTGCTTGGGGACGAACGTTGGGTTCCCGAAACGAGCGAGCGCTCAAACACGGCTCTTTTGCGTCGTCGGTTGTTGCAAAATAAAGCGGCAAGGGCAACACTTTTACCGCTTTATGCACCCGCAGATCGGCCTGAGGATCGCCTCAATGAACTCTCCCAAGCTATTGAAAACGTACTCCCTTTATCTGTTTGCGTG
The DNA here is from genome assembly GCF_041205445.1 of Falsihalocynthiibacter sp. CO-5D18. Classification (NCBI taxonomy): domain Bacteria; kingdom Pseudomonadati; phylum Pseudomonadota; class Alphaproteobacteria; order Rhodobacterales; family Roseobacteraceae; genus Falsihalocynthiibacter; species Falsihalocynthiibacter sp. CO-5D18. The sequence continues at coordinate 118,657 of NZ_JBGFCF010000012.1, forward strand.
ATGGGGTTGGGCGCGGACATGCATACGGCGAGTATTTTCCCTGAAGCGGATCTATTGGCCGAGGCGTTCGCTCCTGATGCCCCGGTCCTTCTGCCGATGCGCGCCCCCGGTGCTCCCGAGCCGCGGATTACGTTGACGGCCCGTGTTTTGGCAGGATCAAAGCACCGTCATATCCTGATTACGGGCGCGGAAAAGCGGGCGGCGCTAGAACGTGCCATTCTTATTAATGACCCCATGAAAGCGCCAATCTGCGCGGTTTTATCTGGGGCCACAATCCATTGGGCGGACTAAAATGACTGTTGATTTTTCGGACCTTCAGACACATGCCAAAGCGGTAAAATCCCGCAGAATTACGGATTTGTTTACTCAAGATCCTAAGCGCGCGCAGGAATTCTCGACCCGAATTCCGTCGGATGGCGGCGAGATGTTGTTTGATTTTTCAAAAACCAACATTGATGCGGCAACGATGGAAATGCTGTTGGCGCTTGCCCAAAACGCCAATCTTGCGGAACGTCGTTCGGCGATGTTCACAGGCGAAGCAATCAACGAAACAGAGGGGCGCGCGGTTTTGCACACGGCCCTGCGCAACCTTGCAAATCGGCCAATCTACGTGAACGATGAAAACGTAATGCCAGGTGTCCTTGCAACTCTTGCGCGGATGGAATCCTTTGCGTCGGATGTTCGAAACGGGACGTTTCAAGGGCAGGGGGGCAAAATCACCGACGTCATTAACATTGGCATCGGAGGCAGCGATTTGGGTCCCGTCATGGCGACGATTGCAATGGCCCCATTTCACGATGGCCCGCGAATTCATTATGTTTCAAACGTTGATGGTGCGCATATTTCCGATGTCCTAGAAGGACTTAATGCTGAAACCACGCTGGTTCTTGTGGCGTCGAAAACCTTTACTACGATAGAAACCATGACAAATGCCCAAACCGCACGAGATTGGATGGCGAAAACGGTAAGCGACCCCGCGGCACAATTTGCGGCCTTGAGCTCGGCTGAAGAAAAAACCGGTGCTTTTGGTATTCCGCCCAACCGCGTGTTTGGTTTTGAGGACTGGGTTGGCGGTCGGTATTCCATTTGGGGTCCAATTGGTTTGCCGCTCATGATTGCCATTGGCGCCGACAATTTCCATAGGTTTCTCTCGGGAGCCGAGGCGATGGATCGCCATTTCTGCGAGGCGGATTTGGCGGAGAACCTGCCCGTTCTTTTGGCTTTGGTCGGGATTTGGCACAATCAAGGCTGTGGGTACGCGACCCGCGCGGTTTTGCCCTACGAGCAGCGATTGCTCCGCCTTCCTGCCTACCTTCAACAGTTGGAAATGGAGAGCAACGGCAAATCCGTTGCGATGGATGGTTCGCGTCTTGATGCGCCGTCGGGACCTGTTGTTTGGGGCGAACCTGGCACCAATGGACAGCACGCATTTTACCAACTTATCCACCAAGGTACACGCGTGATCCCTTGCGAATTTATGGCGGGAAAACAGGGGTTTGAGCCAGAGTTAGCGCATCAACATCGCCTGTTGATGGCGAATTGTCTTGCTCAGTCTGAAGCGCTTATGATTGGGCGCTCGTTTGACGAAGCAAAGGCCCTTATGACTGCAAAAGGCCTTACGGGAACGGAGAGGGATCGCCAAGCGCGCCATCGTGTGTTTGACGGCAATCGTCCTAGCACGACGTTGATTTATCCTAAGCTTACCCCTTTTGTCTTGGGCCAAATCATAGCGCTCTATGAACATCGTGTGTTCGTGGAGGGCGTGATTCTGGGGTTAAATTCGTTCGATCAATGGGGCGTTGAGTTGGGCAAAGAATTGGCCGTTGCCCTTGAGCCGATCGTTGCTGGCCGAGAACCTGCAGACGCTAAGGACGGCTCAACACAGATGTTAGTCCAGTTTATTTTGGCGAATTAACCCGCACTAAGCTGTTTGAACAATAAGGTACCATCCACCAAATAGGAGGGCGGGGAAAACCACACGACAGACCTTGTCGAGTTTGAGCGCCGAAGACTCACGGTCTTTCATAACCAGAAGGCCCGCGACAAGGGCTTCGACAATCGAAAGGAATATCAGGAAGATCGCCCAGATTAAGGCCATATCCAATATCGTAAGATAACCCAGTTGGGGAAGGTTGTTTGCGACCGAAAGGTTGAAGGCAATTGAGGTCAGCATTGATGTCGCGCCAAGGCCGATTTGGAATTCGAACCGGCTGGGGGGTATCCAAAAAATTGCCCACGACATGAAAACGACAAACATCAAGAGAAGCATGATCCGATACAGGTAATAGTCCGGATTTCGGTCGGCATTTATGATTAATGTGATCAGGCTATGGTCTTCACCTGTTGCGCGAAATTGCGAGGTGCTTGCCACAATTTCGACGCCATGCACATTCCAACCCTCGATATTAAGAGTATCCGAAATCCAAGTATTTTCGACGTTTGCTGTTAGGACAACGTTGCGTGCGTCGGAGGCTTGGGTGGCGATTTTTATTTTAAAAGCTTGTTTATCAAAGGGAAACCGTTGCAAATCATGATAGCTTGAGATGTTCCCAGTATATCGTTGCTGATAAAAAACCTGTCCACCTTCGCCAACCATGACCTGATTTGCCGCGTTTTGGTTTAGGACACGCAAACTGGAAGAATTTATAAGGACCACGCGCGGAAACCACACTTCTGTTTTGCCAAAACGACACCCTTGGTAGCTTTCGAGACGGGGATCGACCCATGTAAATGTTGCAAATAAATCGATGTCTAACTGTTGGTCAACGTCGTTTACGCCAAGAAAATCAGCGACGATAATGGAGACATCTACATTGGTTACACCAGTGCCATTGTCGGGATGAACGCCGGTACGCATGTTAAACAAGCGACATTCATTCTCCGTTTTATCCAAAACGACTTCGGCCTGCTGGGCCAACACAGAGCCAGAAGCGGCACTCCAAAGGAGCGCGGTCACAGCCAAATAAAGCGCCAAACGTTTCAGTTTCCATCCCCCGAGACACTGCATAGGTGCAGTTGGTTCGCGCCGTTTGCGCATCTTACCTTGAAGTTTTTTTGGAAGACCTGTCAATCTCAGACTTGCAACCGCATGGTTTCAGTTGAAAATAAGTGCTCAATAACGCTTAACTGGCGCGGAGGGTTTTGGCCGCTCACTAGATGTTGAATTTTAAGATTTGAAAAAGAGATAGTGCATGACACATACAAAACTGGTTCTGAACGCTTTCGACGTGGCGCGCAGCTATCTTAAGTCCCTTTTCGCAGTACATATGACGTTTCAATTGCTCGGCGCTGCCGTAATTGGTCCAGTGTTTGGCATTATTTTTGCGCTTGCCATTCAATTGTCCAACCAAAAAGCACTTACCGACATGGATATCGCAGCGTTCGTTTTGTCCCCAATTGGATTTATTATCTCTATTGTTGTTTTCAGCTTCGTGCTTGCTGCGGTTGTCCTCGACTTTACGGCTATGACCTTCGTTTTGTTCACAAAAACGACGCATCCAGTTGTCGCGGTTCAAAGAAGCTTCGGTTTTGTCTTGTCCAATTTTTTCAGGCTCGTTTGGTTTTGTAACGGGCTTGTTTTGAGGGTTTTTGTCATTGTCACACCATTTCTGGTGGTTGCCGCTGGGATCGGCCTCAACAAACTCACTGAATTTGACATCAATTATTACCTTACCTATTGGCCGCCCGAGTTCATCCGTGCGGTGGGGATGATCGCCGTATTGCTTGTTATTATGGTGGGGATTCTGTTGTTTTTTCTTTCTGGCTGGGCGATTGCATTGCATCTTTATCTCGCACGCGACCTTAAAGTAGGGCTGGCGTTTAAAGAAAGCCGCCGATTGTTGGCTGGGAAGCGGTTCGGTCTCGTCGTCAATATCGCCCTTTGGGCACTTATCCGTTTTGCAATTCTCACGGTAATTGCGTTGATCTTCACCAAACTGACGTCCGTTTTACTGGATCATGCGGCGATAAATCTACGTTTAATGGTTGGCGTTCTGCTGCTCGAATTCTTAGTTTGGGGAGGCGTTTATATGGTTGCCTCAGCGTTCGCGAATGGGGCCTTGGCCGAAATACTCTTGCGCACTTATTCCAAGGCCACAAAGACCGCTTTTAGCGAGGCTATTGGTGATAATACCGTGGAGGTCACTTTTAAAACGCCTCTTTGGGCGATACTCGCTGGCGCCGTTGGGGTGGTGACTTTGGGAGTATTCCTCACAGGCGCCATGCTTGAGAAACTCGATAAAACTTCGCAAGTGGAGATTATTGCCCATCGTGGAGCTGCGAATTTACGTCCGGAAAACACAATGGCCGCCGTAGAAAAGGCGCTGGAGGATGGTACTGATTGGGTTGAAATCGACGTGCAGGAATCCGCCGAGGGAGAATTGATCATCGCCCACGATTCCGATTTTATGAAGCTCGCGAACCAGCCAATCAAAACATGGGAGGTATCGCGCACGGAATTGGATGCGATAGATATTGGGAGTTGGTTTGATGCCCAATATGCTGATGAACGCACCCCCTTGCTGCGGGATGTGCTGCAGGCCGCCAAGGGGCGCGCAAAAGTGGTCATCGAGCTGAAATATTATGGCCATGATGTGGATATTGAAGCCGAAGTTATTCGGATCGTCGAAGAGGAAGGTATGGCAGAGCAGGTGTCGCTTATGTCGTTGAAATACCCTGCAGTTTTGAAGCTTAAGGCAATGCGTCCCTCGTGGACTGTTGGTGTGTTGGCCGCAAAGTCTGTGGGGAATGTCGCCCGTTTGGAGGCCGATTTTCTAGCTTTGAACGCGGGACAAATCTCACGACAACTCATTCGTCGGGCACATGCGCAAGGCAAGGATGTGTATGCATGGACGGTTGATGATCCCGTGCAAATGTCAAGTTTGATCACGATGGGGGTTGATGGGCTGATCACGAATGATCCCGCACTCGCGCGCCGCGTTTTGGAGTATAACAACGACCTCACGGCTGCGGAACGTTTGGTGCTTTGGGTTGCAGACTTTATCCAGTTGTCCCCGTTGAATTTGATCGCTGATAGCACAGATGCGTAAATCCGTTTTGGTTGCTTGGCTGTTTTGCATCGGGGTTCCAGTCGTTGCAGAACAATCTATCCAACCTGAGAGCACTTGGGAGGAGGTCGGTCGGTGGATTGAAACGCCGCACCACGAAAAACTGCTACGGCTTAGAAGGGACCCAGCGACTTCGATCGCGCCTTTCACAACCGACGGGTGTAGTGGCGGGATGTCGGCGACTTGGGCGCCGGTGGCCCAGATTATACCAGGGTTCGCTGAAAACTATTCAGAATCGCCGCCGTGGGAGGCGTGTTGTGTGGTCCATGACCAAGCGTATTACAATGCGAGCGATACACAGACCGCGTTTGAAAGCTACAATGCGCGTTTGAATGCGGATAAAACATTGATGCAGTGTGTATTGCAGGACGGCGTTCAGCGACGCGACACTCTCGCCGAAGAGTTTTCAATCGACACAAGCGTCGTTGATCAGGCCTACACCTTAATCGCCAAAGGAATGTACCAAGCGGTTCGTTTGGGCGGCGGCCCCTGTAGCGGATTGTCGTGGCGGTGGGGGTACGGTTATCCATCCTGCCTTTGGAGTAATTAGCGGTACGTCCAGCGCTCCTCAAGTAAGAAGTTATGCCCTTTGAACGGATGACGCGTTGAGGTGTTTAAAACAACTCCACATCATTCGCCGGAGCGGCAACAACAACTTGTTCAACGGGTGACGTTCCAACAATTTTTTGTAAAACGCGACCGCTTGAAGGCCAAAATTGAATACGACGTGCCATGGTGCCCCCAAGGTTTTTGGCCTCGCAAAGAATTCCCTCTCCCCGAAGAAACTCTTGGGCGAAAACAGCATTTCGCTCGCCGATATTCGACAATCCAGCGACCATCCGCGCGCCGCCAAAAAGTTTTGCCCGAATGCGCGATTTTACAGCGCCAGATTTGATCATCGCGTTTATCAAGACTTCCATGGCGTTGACGCCATGCATTTGTGAAATCGATGTTGTCGAGAGATCTTGGGGCAATAATATATGGTTCATTCCACCAATTGCGGCCTGTTCATCCCAAAGGCAGGTCGCGACACATGATCCCAAAACCGTTGAAATCAGGTCGTTTTCGGCCGACGAAACAGCGTGTTCACCTTGTGAAATATTTATCACATTCTGAAAAGCACCGTGCCTTGCGTCCGCGTTCATTTACTAACTCTCTTTCGTTCTTAGACAAATTCGAAGCCGTGGCTCCGTGACATCTGTTTTGAACCCTAAAAATTAATAACACGCTTCATTTTATGATTTTCTGAAAATTATCTGGTAATATTCCAACGACGCGCGTTGGAATTACTTGTGTCGAATGAAGTAGAATGTTCCGTCATTTGCGGTCTCTTGCCCCAGAAACTCATGGCCGGATTCACTGCAAAAATGCGGAACGTCGATTTCCGCGGCCGGATCATTTGCAAGAAGGCTTAGGACTTGGTTTTTAGCCATTGATTTCAAAGCTTTTTGAGCTTTGAGGACGGGCAGAGGGCAAAGGAGCCCAAGGGCATCAAGGGTAAAATCTACATTCATCCGCAGAATTTATCGGCCTGTGCTTCCTGAGTCTATAACCTGTTTCAAGTGAATTGAATTTTCCACAAGGAGGGGCTTATTTTTGTCAGGTTTCTTGTCTAGATTAAGTAAACAATGAACAATTAAGGCTTCCCTTGTCGCAGTCCGAATCGCCAAAGCTACCCTCATTAAACCAAAACTCAGCCCAATCGGTTGTCGTTAAACGCAGGCGTGTTTTTTATATTCCTGGTTATGACCCCTTTCACCCACGGCGCTACCGCGAACTCTACCGCAAAGAAGCGATGAAACAAGCTGAAATTTCTGGTTATAATATTGAAACAAAAGGGAAAATAGGGAGTTCTGGCCCCTTCGGCTGGACGGCAACTGCGACAATAGAGGGCGCACAAGTGACCGCGGACGTCTCTGTGCTGGTGTGGTCAGATATTGTGAAGTCGTCGATGGGGCACGGGATTGTGGCGACCTATTGGCAGATGCTGATCACGTCGTGGATTTACATATATTCGGGGGCGCTTCGGCGGCTTATGTGGCTGCGCAAGGGGCCGATTATTGCCGCATTATACCCGATCGCGATCCTTAGCGTGCAACTTCTTGGGGCTATCACGTTCGCGTCCGTTGTTGGCTCGATTTTATCGACCTATGTTTATCCCCGCGCCGGATGGGTGACTTTTATCCCCATCGTTATCTATATTTTGCGCTGGTTCCATGCGCGCGATAGCAAGATTTACGCCTATTATCTGATGCATGATTTCGCGCATACGGCGCAAAACTGGGGGGCGTATCCGCCAAAAATGGAGGAGCGTTTCGAAGCGTTTCGCGCCCAAATTGCACAGGCGCTTACAGAAAACTACGACGAGGTGTTGATCGTTGGCCATTCCTCTGGCGCACATATTGCGGTGTCGATTGTTGCGGATTTGTTGCGGGCAAATCAAGGGCCAAAACGGGGCCATGTCCTTGGATTGCTGACCCTTGGACACGTGGTTCCGATGGTGAGCTTTCTGCCCAAGGCGACACGATTACGCGGTGATTTGGCGATGCTTTCAACGCGCGCCGATATTACGTGGGTCGACGTTACCGCGCCGGGCGATGGTTGCTCGTTTGCTCTGTGTGACCCCGTTGCCGTCTCTGGGGTTGCCCCGCAAAAGGCGCGTTGGCCGCTTGTGTTCTCGGCGGCATTCACCCAATCGCTTAGCCCCGAACGGTGGCAAGAGTTGAAACGAAAGTATTTCCGCCTGCATTTTCAGTATCTTTGCGCCTTTGATCGTCCCAAAGACTATGACTATTTTCAAATTACAGCGGGCCCAAAAACGTTGAGCGCGCGTTATCGTGACCGTCCTGCCTCTCGTTCACGCCTTGATGTCGCGGCCTCGGGTTACACCGACGTATGACCGTCACACCTCCCAAACCCACAGCCCGCGCGGAGAAAATAAGCCTGTTTAAATACGCGCGTGCGTTTCGGCGTGATATCCTCTCTGCACAACCCGCGAAATTGTATCGCGCTTGGATGGCCGAGTTCAAAACACCTTTTTTCCGCTCGTTTCTCATCAATGATCCTAAGTTGATTGCGCAGGTTCTTAAGCGCAATCCCGAACATTTTCCCAAGTCGGATCGCATTCGTGAAGGCTTGAAACCTATTCTTGGAAATTCGGTTTTTCTGACCAATGGGGAAGTCTGGAAACAACAGCGACGCATTATTGATCCGGCTTTTGAAGGTGGGCGTCTGCGCGATACCTTTGGCGCAATGAACGCGGCTTGCGAAGATGCTGTGGCAAGATTGCTCAAGATGGCACCAAGGGAAATTGAGATAGAGGAAGCCGCCAGCTTTGTGGCTGCGGATATCATTTTTCGCACGTTGTTTTCTATTCCGATCACCCACCGCACCGCGGCCGAAGTTTTCACTCAATTTCGCGCCTATCAACGCAATCAGCCGATCTTGAACCTTGCAGCCTTTGTGCCGCTTCCACGATGGATGCCGCGATTTCACCGTCGAAACACCAAAAAAACGGCGCGTGCCATTCGGTTGTTGATTGGCGATCTGGTTGCTCAACGGGCGGGTGAAATTGCGGCAGGGACCGCGCCGGATGATTTGGCGACCAAGATTATGACCACCAGAGACCCGCAAACCGGTGCGAAGTTCAGCGCCGAGGAAATGGTCGATCAGGTGGCCATCTTCTTCCTTGCGGGGCATGAAACGAGTGCCAGTGCCTTGGCATGGGCGCTGTATCTATTGGCTATCGATCCAGATATGCAAAACCGCGTCGCCGAAGAGGTTGCGCAGGTTATTCCTGAACGGGATATTGCGTTTTCCGACATCGGAAAATTACGCCTGACCCGCGATGTGTTTCGCGAGGCACTGCGTTTGTATCCCCCTGTTCCAATGATGGTTCGTGAGGCCGCGTGTCCGCAGGAGTTTCGCAATCGAGACGTACCTACAGGTGCTCAGATCGTATTGTCGCCGTGGCATTTGCATCGCCACGAACGGCTTTGGGAACGGCCAGATGAATTTGATCCAGATCGGTTCAAAACCGAAAACGGGAAGACCTGCCTGCGCGAGGCCTATATGCCGTTTTCTGCAGGACCGCGCGTGTGTACGGGGGCAGGGTTTGCCATGATTGAAGGGCCGCTCTTGTTGGCGAGTTTCGTACGGGCGCTTAAGTTTAGCCCTGTCGCTGGCCACATTCCCGTTCCGGTCGCCCATCTTACGGTGCGCGCCAAAGACGGGATTTGGCTTGAAATCACCCCGAGATAGTGGAATTTGCGCGATAATGCTGTAAAATATACAGACGGATCGCCGAAGCGAGCCCCATATCCAACCCACGCGCGGCGTCAATTTCGGCGGCTAATGCATTGATCGGAATTTTACGTTTGTCGGCAATCTCGCGGAACGACAGCCAAAATTCGTCTTCAAGAGAAACGCTTGTTCGGTGACCATTTAATGTTAGGGATCGTTTTCTAGGTCTTCTACTCATAAATTATACACAACGTCCCAAATCCAATGGAGTGGCCGCCCTTATCCTAATGCCTCTTTAGAACCGCTCCCCAAACCCTTGCATCTCACTTGTATTCAAACAACACATTCTTGCATTTCTTTCCAAAAGGGAAAGGCCGATGCAGCACCATGTGATGTATCTGTCAGGGGAGGCAATTCTTTGCTCTTCTGTGAGAATGACGTCAGAGCCTTAAAATTTCGTATAGACATGAAAATGAAATTGGCTGGAGGGATCAGGCACCTTGTCATCGATTATTCGTGATCAAATTCCGTATCAACCACATGTTGATCCAGCATTTTTTGCGCCCGCGTGTTTTTGGTCGCTTGCAACAGGCGGTCCGCCTTTGTGACGCCTGCGGAGGCGGTATTTTTCTCCGAATCCGCACGTTTTTCGTCCCGCGCACGTTGTTTGCGTGCGCGGGCGAGGTTGATTAATTTTTGCATTAAGGTTTGGGGCCGATCATGTTTTCCGGACGCACAACCGCATCAAACGTCGCCTCATCCACAAAGCCCAGTGCAATGGCTTCCTCTTTCAAGGTCGTGCCGTTTTTATGGGCTGTTTTGGCCACTTTCGTCGCGTTGTCATAGCCGATTGTTGGCGCGAGTGCGGTTACCAGCATCAGGGATTCGTTCATGATTTTGGCGATACGCTCTTTGTTGGCCTCAATACCCACCACGCAATTGTCGGTGAAGGCCGTGGAAGCATCGCCCAAAAGTTGCATAGATTGCAAGATGTTATAGGCCATCATTGGGTTGTAAACGTTGAGTTCAAAGTGCCCCTGACTGCCTGCAAAACCAACGGCGGCATCGTTGCCAAAGACGTGGATGCAGACCTGTGTGAGGGCTTCGCATTGGGTTGGGTTCACTTTTCCTGGCATGATCGAGGAGCCAGGTTCGTTTTCTGGCAACATCAATTCGCCCAAACCACAGCGCGGACCCGAGCCCAAAAGGCGGATGTCGTTGGCGATTTTGAACAGGCTGGCGGCGACAGTTTTCAACGCACCTGAGAACATAACGAGGGCGTCATGCGCTGCGAGGGCTTCGAATTTATTGGGGGCAGTCACGAAGGGCAGGTCGGTGATTTTGGCCATGTTTGCGGCGACTTGTTCGCCCCAGCCCGCAGTTGTGTTGAGGCCAGTGCCAACGGCCGTGCCTCCCTGTGCCAATTCGTAAATGTCGGGCAGGGAGGCTTTGATGCGCTCGATGCCCTTTTTGAGTTGGTGTGCGTAGCCCGAAAATTCTTGGGCCAGTGTGAGCGGCGTTGCATCCATGGTGTGGGTGCGGCCGATTTTGATGATGCCGTCGAATTCCACGACTTTGGCCTCTAGCGCCGCGTGGAGTTTTTCCAAACCGGGGAGCAAAACATCACGGGCCATCATCGCGGTGCCGATGTGCATTGCGGTTGGGAATGTGTCGTTTGAGGACTGGCCCATGTTGCAATGATCGTTGGGGTGAACCGGATCTTTGGAGCCGATCACGCCGCCGAGAATTTCAATCGCGCGGTTGGCGATGACCTCGTTGGAGTTCATGTTGGATTGGGTGCCGGACCCTGTTTGCCACACAACCAGTGGGAAGTTGTCGTCAAACTTGCCGTCGATCACTTCGCCTGCGGCCTTAACGATGGCGTCGCCGCGTGTTGCATCCAGCGCGCCGTTGGTCATGTTGGCTTGCGCGCAGGCCATTTTAATCACCCCGAGGGCACGGACAATCGCAAGAGGCTGTTTTTCCCAACCAATGGGGAAATTCATCAAAGAGCGTTGCGTCTGAGCGCCCCAATATTTCTCAGAGGGGACCTCAAGCGGGCCAAAGCTGTCGGTTTCGGTGCGGGTATCTGTCATCAGTTTCTCCTGAGAAATCCTAGGGCCTAAGGGTTGCCACTCTATAGAATGCGTGCCGTTAAATTACAATTGCCACAACCGCGCAGGAGGCAAGAATTTGACTGGTGTGTACCCAGTGTTAAATCAGAAAAGTTTTAGGGAAAAGTCTCAAACTGGCCGCATTCCTGCGAAAACGGCGACTCCGGTTTGACATAAAATTAACCAGAGGGATCGTAAAGGTAGTGTCAACGCACAGGAGGATCAGGTGCAGGCGCCGAGTTTGACAACAGGACACGAGAGCTTTTATATCCGCTTGGAACGGATTGAACGCAACCATTCGCGGCAAAACGCGGCGGGGCGGGCAACTTCGCGGATGCGTCCCCCTTCAAAGGCAACGCGCAAGCGGATGCCAAATATCGTCGCCCCCCGAGCCAAAGCGCCATTTATTCCCAAACCCACGCTCATTTCCCGTTTGAAATGTTGGTCGTATGGCTGCCTCATCGGCGGGGTTTTGACACTTGCAAAAACGGGTTTTGGAGACGTTGACGCAATGCACGGGCTGGCGGGTTTTTCGGCGGAATTGCTGTATAGTTCGATTTAGTTTGCCTATTTGTTTTTCTTTTTGGTCGCGTTGGCGGGGGTCTTTGGGCTGCGTCAAAGGCCTGCGTTTGCGCAGTTTTCCATCGCCCTCGGAACAACCATGCTGCTAGGTCTTCTGTAGACGAATGGAGGCCGTGTCGGCCTCCATTGCGCGCCTTTAGGCGACCATCGCGATGGGGCGAACCACTTCAACCCCATTTTCAACATAGTCTTTGTTGGCCGCAAGAAGTTTTGCCAGAACACCGCGAAACTGCGCCTTCATCATCGGTATCATTAACGCCCCGAGAAGGCCGAACTTTGGGGTGAAATCCATCGTGAAGGTGAGTTCACTCCGGCTTGGTGACAGGCTTCTTACAATCAGCCCTGCAACCGCACGTTTGAGGGGCACGGTACCGTCGTAAATGTCGACTTCCATGCTTTCCCCCGCTTTATACGCAATGATCCGTTCCAAAACATGGTTTTTACCGTCGGAAAAATCGCACCGACGCTCTGCGCCAAGGCCGGTCTCTTTGCTGTTGTTGATCAGGGAGGAGGAATTTAGGTTCGGATTGTAAATTTGGATGTCACCAAAGGTGTCCCATGATTTCCAAACGCGGTCTGCGGGGGCATTGTAGGTTTGTTTGAGGATGATTTTAGCCATGATTATCTCCAGTTTTGAACATGTGTCCAAAACATAAAGAGAGTAACGTGGTGCTTAAATAGTCCGAAATGGGGCGTGGTGGATCAGATGCGTACCACCTATTTACGGAACGAGTCCAAACTAACGACTTCGGCTTCGATGGGCTCTTGAGGGACATCTTCAGCCATTGGTGCTTCCGCATCATCAGCGTCTTCGGTCTCGTCGTCGTGTTCTTGGCTTTCAAAGCGCAGGCCAAACTCGACCGATGGATCGACAAAGGTGATGATCGCGTCATAAGGAATATAGAGCGTTTCAGGTGTGCCACCGAATTTCATCCTGACGGTAAATCCGTCATTGGTGACATCAAGACCTTCAAACCAGTTTTGCATCACCACGGTCATTTCGCCCGGATAACGATCAGAAAGCCAATCCGCGATCTCGACGTCGGGATGCAATGTATCAAACGTGATGAAAAAATGGTGCGAACCCGGAAGGCCGTCGCGTTGCACATTTTCCAATACTTTTTGGATCAGACCGCGCATGGCGTCATGCATGAGGTTTCCGTAGTCGATAAATTGAGACATGTGTCGCCCCCTTATGCAGCGCGTGAAGTTAATTCGATCATATGCCGCCCCCTCGGCGAAGAAAAGGGGCCGCGCGGCCTTTTTTTCATGCAATCGTCAAGCAAGCTATAGAAATGACAGACCGAAACCCGCGAGGGCAACGATGAGAAGTGTTTTGCCCATACCCACATTTAAGCGCAGCATGAGGAGGGCAGCAAAGGCAGAAAGGGCGGCTGCAGACCAGTTTAGGCTGTGCAAATCAGGAGTTAATAGGTGGATCGGACCGAGGCTTGTGGGGGTGACGCGCTCAAAAACGACATGCAGGGCGAACCAGATCGAGAGGTTGAAAATAACCCCAACCACGGCCGCCGTTATGCCCGACAGGGCCGCAGCAAGGCGCGGGCGGCTGCTGATTTGCGCCAAGTAGGGGGCCGCTGTGAAAATCCACAAAAAGCACGGGATGAAGGTTGTCCAAAGCGCCACAATCGCGCCCGCAATTCCAAGCCAGAGGCCGCCTGCATTGAAGGCCGCTTGAAAGCCTACGAACTCTGTCACAAGAATCAGAGGGCCCGGCGTTGTTTCAGCAAGACCGAGGCCATCCATCATGGTCGCCGTCGAAATCCAGCCTTTTTGCACCACAACTTCTTGGGTCATATAGGCCAGCACAGCATAGGCGCCGCCAAAGGTCACCACCGCGAGTTTTGAAAAGAACAACCCGATGGACGTGAGTAGTTTTGCCCCCGTCAGGTGCAACAAAAGCAGGGGGAAGAGCCAAAGGCTGCCCCAAATCGCGATGGTGCGGGCAGGGTGTGCGGAATTGGGTTGTGTGATTGCCACAGGGGGCACGCTTTGTTTGGGTAAAAACACCACACCCGCGAGTGCTGCCGCCGCTACGATCAAAGGATAGGGGAGTGCCAGAAAGAAGATGCTCACGAAACTTGCCGCCGCAATCGCCCATGCCGCGCGGTGTTTGAGGGCACGTTTGGCAACTTTGAGCAGGGCTTGGATCACGATCACCACAACGGCGGCTTTGACCCCAAGGAAAAGCGCTTCAACCAGAGGCACATTGCCATAGAGCGCGTAAAATATGGCCAGTGCCAATACGACCAACGCTCCTGGGATTACAAACAGTGCGCCCGCCATCAGGCCGCCACGCACCCCGTGCAATCGCCATCCCGCATAGGTGGCCAGTTGCATCGCTTCTGGGCCGGGGAGCAGCATACAAAACGACAAGGCCGACAGGAATTGCTCTTCGCTCAGCCACGGGCGCTCCTCCACCAGCTCTTTGTGCATTACCGCGATTTGCGCTGCAGGGCCGCCAAAAGACAAAAGCCCGATACGGGCAAAAACACGGGTGGAATCGGAGAATGTCGGAGTCATTTCGGCCCTGTCGGTCTGGATTTCTCAAGAGGTAACAGGTTGAGATGCCGCTGTTAAGGCGGGGATTGACGGGGGCCGAAATTGTGTGATGCGGGAGGGGCTTGGGAGCGTGGGTTTACGACGAGCCGCCATACGAAGGATTGAACGTATGGGGCACGCTATACTGGATGGTTTTACGCGCCGTTTCAGGGTTGCGCACATTTGCCACGATGGAGGATGCGGCCAAAAGTATCGACGCGGAAGCAAGGATAAAAGCGATGTTTCTCATAGGACTGCCTGACTCTTTTTTTTAGCCATTTGATCCGGTGCAGAAAGAAAAACAAGCCATGACATTTTCGTGATTAAAAATGCGCGACACATTGCCCATATCGAGCGGAAATGCGCTTGAAGTCGTGAGAAATAATACAGGGGGAGTAAGTGCAGGTTTCTGTTGCCAGGTACCTGCGAACCCCGCCCAAAGCTGCAAAGCTAGGGGACTAAGTTTTCGATATTTCGAACTGCTTACGCAGCTAGAGCCATCGGAGCGTCGTTGTCATTTGCAACTAGCTTTTTATGTACCGATAACGGTGGTAACTCACCGAGATAAAGCAAACCTCTTTAGACGTTCGTCGATCCTATTTCGACCCCATGATCCCCAAAGAAGGATTTTGGTGGAGTCGCCGGGTACCGCCCCCGGGTCCGATCCGCTTATTACAAGCGCGTTTATATCCATAGTCCCGAAGGACAGTTTTAATGTAGGGCGCGTGTGGCGGAGTTACAAGTGGTTTTGGCTTGTGGTCGCAGATGATTTTGCGCAGTGTTTTGGGAGTAAAAACCAAAGCCCCTAAAGGAGCCCCCTATGTTTAATGCATTAATCGTCGAGAAACTTGAAGACGGCACCACAAGCGCAAGTATTCAGAATATTTCCGAGGATCGCCTACCAGAAGGCGAGGTGACCGTCGCGGTGGACTATTCGACAGTCAATTACAAAGACGGGCTTTGTGTAGGGCCGGGTGGCGGTTTGGTGCGCAATTATCCGCATGTTCCGGGTATCGATTTCGCAGGAACCGTTCTCGACAGTTCCGATGCACGTTACAAGGCAGGCGACAAAGTTGTTTTGACGGGGTGGCGCGTGGGCGAAGCGCATTGGGGTGGTTACGCGCAAAAGGCGCGGGTGAAGGCAGATTGGCTTGTGCCGTTACCCGAAGGGCTTACTCCGCGTACCGCGATGGCCGTTGGAACCGCAGGTTTTACGGCGATGTTAGCGGTTATGGCACTTGAAGATCACGGTCTAACCCCCCAAAAAGGAACGGTTTTGGTGACTGGTGCCGCTGGCGGCGTTGGCTCTGTGGCCACGGCAATCCTCGCAAATCTCGGCTATCAGGTGGCCGCTGTCACGGGGCGTCCTGAAACGGCTGACTATTTGAAATCGCTGGGCGCGACCCAGATTGTTCCGCGCGAAGATCTCGCCGAAACGGTCAAACGTCCGCTTGAGGCGGAACAATGGGCCGGATGCATCGACGCGGTTGGCGGCGCGATGTTGGCGCGTGTTCTGGGGCAAATCTCCTATGGCGGGTCGGTTGCTGCGATAGGTTTGGCGGGCGGGGCGGGACTTCCGGCGACGGTCATTCCGTTCCTTCTGCGCGGGATAAATCTCCTCGGCATCGACTCGGTGATGCAACCTTTTGAAAATCGCAAACGGGCGTGGGCACGCATTGCGACGGACCTGCCGCTTGATAAACTTGAGGCAATGGTGGTGCCCGCAACCCTCAGTGATTTACCGCAATTGGGTGCGGATATCATCAAAGGGAAAATCAAAGGCCGCGTTGTTGTGGACGTAAACGCCTAAAAAATAGCGCGCGCGAGGCGTGGTTTGATTGCAACCCTCGCGCGCCCATTCACAAAGCCCGCGCGAAATCCTTGCCCAAACGCCCAAAACCCGCATAAATCGTGGAAAACGAATGAGGTTTCTATGCTTTCTGCATCCCGAGTAGTCGCTGGCGTTGTTTTCGCGATTGTCACATGGTTCGCTTGCGAATTCGTTGTTTTCACACTGCCCGATGACAAAAATCCTGGTCTGTTTTCCGTCATAAGTGCGGCACTCGCCTTTGTTGTCGCGTGGCGCATCGCAGGCCCCCATCAGCGCGAAGGGTATAAGGCTGCGTTTTCTACGGGGCTTACGACGGCAGTGGCCATCACCATTTGTGTGACGTTTCTTCATGCAGGGATCGAGATGATCGATCAGTCGATGCGCAAAGCCTATGGTGGCCCCATGGAAGCCATCGTTGATATGTTTAGTATCGCGGGCAAATATGCGATGATCGCAGCGACACCTTTCCCTATTGCCATAATGGTTTTTGGCGGAATTTTTGGTGGTTTTGCCGTGGAATGGGCCAGCCGCCGCTGGAACTGATACGTTTCCCAATTCAATTGATATCCCATATTTAGGACACGCCGTGACAGCCCTTTTTCTCTATGGTTCCCTGCGGCACGATCCGCTTCTTGAAGTCGTGCTGGGCAATGAGACGCTGCCTGAAAACCAGCCCGCTTCCTTGCAAGATCATTGTGTATATTGGGCCAAAGACGCGGGTTATCCGTGCTTATTGCCTGCTGCGGGCCTCACAGCTCAAGGAGTGGTCCTGCCCAACCCTACAGAGCAGATGCAAGCGCGGATGGACTTCTACGAGGCCTGTTTTGACTATGAGGTGCACCGCGTGACGCTCACCGATGGGCAGGAAGCGCTTATTTATTTGCCCCCACAAGTGATTGAAGCTGGTCCGCAGTGGTCGCTTGCCGATTGGCAAACGGTTTGGGGGCCGATTTCGGTTGAGGCCGCGCGCGAAGTCATGGCGGCGTTTGGCCGCGAAGTCCCCAAGGAGGTTGGTAAGCGTTTTGGCGTCATCCGTGCCCGCGCCGCCTCCAAATTGCGCGGACAATCTGCGCCGTTAACCAACCGCTTTTCCACAACAGACGTAACGATCATCGCGCAGAATCGCGCCTATGATCATTTTTTCGCACTGGACGACGTGCGTCTGACCCATCGCCGCTTTGATGGCGACGTCAGCCCTGAAATCGAACGCGCCATCTTTGTGATGGTCGATTCCGTCACTGTTTTGCCCTATGACCCCGTGTTGGATCGCGTTCTTTTAATTGAGCAATTTCGCGTCGGACCGTTGATCCGCGGTGACACGTCGCCGTGGAGTGTTGAGCCAATAGCAGGGCGGGTTGATGCCGGAGAGACCCCTGAAATGGCGGCCCATCGAGAAAGCTTGGAGGAGGCGGGCCTGACCGCGCTTGAGCTTGAACTCATTGGGGAATATTACCCATCCCCCGGTGCTATTACCGAGTATTTATACAGCTATATCGGCATCACGGACCTCTCGAAGGTTACGGCAGGTTTGGGCGGTGTAGCGGCGGAGGGCGAAGATATACAGCGCCACATTCTGAGTTTTGACGCCTTCATGGAACGGGTCACAAGCGGGGCAGGCGCCAACGGCCCGCTGCTCCTCTCAGCCTACTGGTTGGCGCAAAATCGCGACCGTTTGCGCGCTCAAGCGGTTGGCGGCGCTTGAGTTCCCGTTCAGAGCATCCTAAACAAGAGAGCAACTCAATATAAAGGGCTCGAAATGCGCGTTTGCAAAGATTTGCCAGACCTAATCGGCAACACTCCTCTGATCCGACTGAACGCCGCTTCTGAGGCGACTGGATGCGAAATTTTAGGCAAGGCGGAATTCCTTAACCCTGGGCAGTCCGTTAAGGACCGTGCGGCACTCTATATCATCCGCGATGCGATCGCCTCGGGGGCGCTCAAACCGGGTGGAACAATCGTTGAAGGCACCGCTGGCAATACCGGTATTGGCCTCGCCCTCGTTGGATCTTCGATGGGTTTTAAAACGGTGATCGTGATCCCCGAGACTCAAAGCCAAGAGAAGAAAGACATGATCCGTCTTGCGGGCGCTGAATTGGTTCAGGTCCCAGCCGCGCCGTATAAAAATCCAAACAATTATGTGCGCTATTCCAAACGCTTGGCGGAAAAACTTGCCAAAACCGAACCTAATGGCGCGATCTGGGCAAACCAGTTCGATAACGTCGCAAATCGGCAAGCCCATCTGGAAACCACGGCCCCTGAAATCTGGGAGCAGCTGGATGGAAAAATCGACGGATTTATCTGCGCGGTTGGCTCCGGCGGTACCTTGGCAGGAGTTGCAATGGGACTGCGCGCCAAAAACGCAGATGTCAAAATCGGTTTGGCCGATCCCCAAGGCGCAGCTCTTTACAATTTTTATACCAATGGTGAACTAAAATCTGAGGGCGAATCAATTACCGAAGGCATCGGGCAGGGGCGCATTACCGCCAATTTGGAGGGCCTAAAAGTTGATTATGCCTACGAAATTCCGGATTCCGAAGCGTTGCCCTATGTGTTTGACCTTCTACGCGACGAAGGCCTGTGTTTGGGCGGGTCCAGCGGCATCAATATCGCTGGGGCCGTGCGCCTTGCGCGTGAAATGGGCCCAGGCCATACCATTGTGACCATTCTTTGCGACTATGGAACACGATACCAAAGCAAACTGTTCAATCCCAGTTTCCTAAAAGAAAAAGGCTTGCCTTACCCAGAATGGCTTGCGGCCTCGCCGCGCTCCATCCCCGGTGTTTTTGAGGATTGATTGAATGCAAGTATTGAGTCGCTGCGGCGGGGTGTTTCGCTGGATTTTTAGCGCGGTTGCGGTTTGCGTCGCGCTTGGGGCGCAAACATCCCCCGCAGTAGCGCAATCTCCCAACGACGCTTCGGCCGCAACAATTCCGATCTCCAGACCTGTCAGCGAATCGGAAACCGCGCCTGAAAAAACGTCGCCTGCAGAAGAGGCGGGCGACGATGGTTCCTTTGAGATTTTGCGCACGTTGCGTTCGACCGTTTTGGAGAACGGGAAAACCTACGGCGATTGGGAAACGTTTTCAAAGCAGGCGCAAAAAGACGTAGTGAACGCAACCGAGACTACGGAAAATCTTGAGTCTCTGCGTAAAAAGATTGTTGTTTGGAGAGATCTATTTCTTGGCAAAGAAGGCCTTAATTCCGGTCAGATTTCAACGCTCGACGGCCAGATTGAGGCGCTGTCCCCCGCGCCATCATCAGGCACCAACGGGACCGAACAAGAGACCGCAGAAATTGTAAAATTTAAACTGAAGAGCCTCGAAAAGGAACGCGCGGTTCTGCGGGTACCTTCTCTTGCGGCGGCCGAAGCGTTTGCTTTGGCCAAAGGGCTAATTCGCGAGATCGACCGTATCATAAATGCGCGGAAACGCTCGGAATTCCTAGTGTCTACCCCTTCGCCAATTCTTCCGAAGTATTGGGCGCAGACCATTGAATATCTTTATGATTTCTATGGCATTATCCCGGCAGAAACGCGGGTAGAATGGCATAAAAAGGATCGTAACCAGAACCTCCTGACAAATGCCCCACGCATTCTGCTTTTTCTCCTAATGGCCTTGGTGATGTTTCTGCGCTGGGGAACTTGGATGTCAAAAGCGCAAGACCGCGCGGCGCAACAAACGAGTGAACCCTTGCGCAGGTTTTCCTCAGTTGCCTTGTCTGCACTCACGAATTTAGCCCCGCTTTTCGGAATTTTGCTGATCCTTAAAGTGCTTGTTCTCCTGGGTCTATTCGGATCGCACGGGTTGGCTTTGGTTTCGGGGCTCGGGCAACTGGCCTTGATGTTTGTTGTTGGGCGCTGGCTGGGACAAAAGGTGTTTCCGCGGGAAAACCTTGGCAACGAAATTTTTCACCTAACGACGGCTCAACGTGCCGAAGCTAGGTTTTATACAAACATCTTGAGTGTTATTCTGGGACTATCCTCGTTGGGTATCCTTATGTTTGGCATTTCTACTCCTGAAAAGGGCGTCGAGGCCGTTTTGGTCTATCCGCTCATTCTCGGCTCTGGATTAGTGAGTTTTCGACTCGTTCAATTGTTCCGCAAGGGCGTCCTTGATGAACTCGAAAATAGCGATGGAACAACAAACCCAACTTTCCGCAATCAGGTCATCGCCTTTATAAGCCGTTTGGTGATGATACCAGCTATTTTGGGGCCAATTCTTGCAACGCTTGGGTATTACAATGCCGGGGTGATGGTGACGTCGCCTTTGATCCCGTCATTGGCCCTTTTGGCCGTTATTCTTATCCTCCATCAGGTTTCCAATCAGGTTTATGATTTGATTGCATGGCGATTTGGCGCATCACAGGAATCGATCATTCCTGTTCTCGTCGGTTTTGTTTTGGCGATTGGGTCCATCCCTCTTTTCGCAATTATTGCGGGGGTACGTCCGGCCCAAATCTTTGATTATTGGAACCTTTTCTTAAACGGCTTTACCTTCGGAACAACACGAGTTTCCCCCTCGAGCCTGCTGTTGTTTTTGTTTGCGTTTGGCGCGGTCTTTACAATTACGCGGCTTCTTCAAGGGGCATTACGCAGTACACTCTTGCCAAAAACCACGCTCGACATTGGGGGGCAAAATGCCATCGTGTCTGGCCTTGGATATGTTGGGATCTTCCTTGCGGGGCTCGCGGCAATTATGGTGGCAGGGATTGATCTTAGCTCCTTGGCGATTGTCGCTGGGGCCTTGTCGGTCGGTATTGGTTTTGGCCTTCAAAACATCGTTTCCAACTTTGTGTCGGGCATAATTCTACTGGCAGAAAGACCGATATCCGAGGGCGACTGGATTGAAACCAGTGACGGCCAAATGGGGTATGTCCGCGATATTTCGGTACGCTCAACTCGGATCGAAACGTTTGACAGAACGGATGTTATCATTCCCAACGGTGACCTCGTTTCCGGCGTTGTGACGAACTGGACGCGCGGCAATTCGATTGGTCGGCTTATTTTGCCTATAGGCGTTGCCTATGACTCGGATTCAAATCAAGTCGCGGATCTCCTGCTCGAAGTTGCCAATGGCCACCCAATGGTCTTGGCCACCCCCGAACCCAAGGCCCTGTTTCGCGGGTTTGGCGCGTCAAGTTTGGATTTTGAGTTGCGGCTCATTTTGCGGGACATTAATTGGAAACTAAATGTTCAAAGCGACCTAAATCATGAAATTTTGCGACGTTTCAATGAAGAGGGCATTTCCATCCCATTCCCACAATCGGACCTTTGGTTGCGCAATCCCGAGGACTTAAAAGGGTTTGGCCCACCCCCTGCAAAACCGTTAGAAGAGCCTTCCATATGAGTGTAAAACTGTTTCAACAAGACCCGTATCTGCGCGATGCTCCTGCCACGGTTTTGGCCCACACCCCCGAAGGGGGAGTGGTTTTGGATGGCTCGATTTTTTATCCAACCGGTGGTGGGCAACCCGGCGATAGCGGGAAGCTCACATGGGCGCCATCCGAGACCCTTGAGGTGGCGACAACCATCAAGGGGCAGGGCGAGCAGATCATCCTCCTTCCCGCCACTCCAGCGCCACTTCCGCCCATTGGGACCGCGGTAATACAACAGCTAGACTGGGAACGTCGTCACCGCCACATGCGGATTCACACAGCGCTTCATATCCTGTCGGTGGTGATCCCTTTGCCGGTGACCGGAGGCTCAATCGGGTCTGAAAAAGGGCGTCTCGACTTTGATATGCCCTATCCGCTGGAAAATCGCGAGGCGCTTGAGGAGGGGATAAATGCGCTCATAGATCGCGATCTCCCCATTACCGAAACGTGGATTACGGATGCTGAACTCGACGCGAACCCCGGTCTGGTTAAGACGCTCCGCGTTCAACCGCCCCGAGGTTCAGGGCGCATCCGGCTCATCGCAATAGGCGAGGGTCGCGAAATGATTGATTTGCAGCCCTGTGGCGGTACACATGTGGCACGCACTGGCGAAATTGGCCTGATTCATTTCGGCAAAGTCGAGAAAAAAGGCGCAACCAATCGACGGGTCAACATTCTACTAGATGTCTAGATTTCGCATGATTTTTAAGGCTAAATGCCAAATGCAATTGATCCCAGAATTAGAGTCTGAGGCACAGATTCAAGTTTTAGTGCTAATTCCACTATTTGCCCTTGCGCCCCTTCAAACCCCACACTAAAACCCGCCCAACGGACAGGTGGCCGAGTGGTCGAAGGCGCACGCCTGGAAAGTGTGTAGGCGGGTGACCGTCTCCAGGGTTCGAATCCCTGTCTGTCCGCCACTACCACCTTTTCCCACATTATGTTCATCTGCATTAAGCCGCTTTAACCCCATATTTACATGGCGGTTATTGCTATTTGAGGTTTGATTGGATTTCAACAAATTTTGCCTGTATACTTTCACTGTGTGGTATATTTGGTGGTATTTGTTTTGTCGGCACTGAACGGAAAACTTACAAAGAAGCTTGTCGAGAACTTGGGCGCAGGTCGCCATGGTGACGGAGCGGGCCTTTATCTGGTGGTTGATCCCTCTGGCGCGCGGCGTTGGATTGTGCGGGTCACGGTCAAAGGGCAGAAAAATCGCAAGGGCGCGCCGCTACGCACTGACTTTGGATTGGGTGGCGCAGATATCGTGACGCTGAATCAAGCAAGAGAACGCGCGCTTGAGTATCGCCGAATGGCCAAGCAAGGTTTGAACCCCCGATTTAACGCCACTCGAGAGATACCAACCTTCGCAGAAGTTGCGCAACAGGTCCACATAGACCGGATGCCGACATGGAAAAACGCCAAGCATGGCCAACAGTGGCTCAACACTTTGCGCGACTATGCCTTTCCCAAGATTGGGCGGATGCCTATTGATAGCATCGGCCAGCCTGAAATTCTGATGTGCTTGTCGCCTATCTGGACGGATAAGCACGAAACGGCCAAGCGATTGGCCCAGCGCATCAAGACGGTTTTGGATGTGGCTAAGTCGAAAGGCTTTCGCTCCGGTGAAAACCCTGTGACTGCAATCCGTGACGCCAAGGTTTTGCCAACCGTTAAAACGAAACCTCAACACCATGACGCGATGCCGTGGCGCGATGTGCCAGCCTTCTTTGCTGAACTGAACGAACGCAGTGCGATTGCGGCCAAGGCGCTGCAATTTACAATCCTAACGGCCAGCCGCACCTCCGAGGTGCTGGATATGACTTGGCAAGAGGTTGATTTCGAGGCGCGTCTATGGACCGTGCCTGCCGCGCGTATGAAAGGCGGCAAAGCACACCGCGTACCTCTCACAGATGAAATGCTGGCGATGTTGGAACCATTGAAGGCGCTGGCCTCGGTCTATGTCTTTGAGGGGCAAAAGCGCAACAAGCCGCTTTCTAATATGTCGATGCTGATGTTGTTACGCCGCATGGGGCGCGATGGCTTTACCGTGCATGGCTTTCGTAGTTCATTCAGGGATTGGGCGTCAGAGGCCGCAAACGCGCCGCGTGAGTTGGCAGAAGCGGCATTGGCGCATCAAGTTGGGTCGGATGTTGAAAGGGCTTATGCGCGGTCTGATTTGTTGGATCGGAGGCGGGAGCTGGCTACTACTTGGACCGAATATCTAACCGACACCCTTGAACTAAAGGAGAACATCAATGAGTCATGACTACGAAGGCAGCGGTGGCTTAGGAGGTTTAGATTATTGGAGGTTATCTGACGAGTTGTCAGTCATTGACGCTACTTTTTTGACACTAAACTTAGATCCTGGGAGCTTCGAACTTTCGGATTTGTCCGACCCTGCAAACAGTAAAATTGTTAAGATCGCCGATTTTGAAGATCGGGAATACCGCGCTGTTTACAATGGCGATATTCCAGAGGTTGAGCTTGAGCCAAACCAATTCCGTGCTGTTTTCAAGGCTCTCCGAAACGCTGTTTTGAACAACAGAATTCGCGCCAATGTGGTGACACGCGGACGGGAACCAAGTTATGTAGTCGAAGAAAGCATTCCTTATGATACCGGCCGAATTGAATCGGAGGAAGTGCTTAACTACAAATACTTAGTCGGACGCGGAACGCCCAAATTGTTTAGTAATTCTGTAAACATACAAAACGTTAAGGTTTCATTCGGTGGTGACGAACACGAAGATGATGTCATTTACATACTTAAAGAACCGGATTGGTCAGAAACCAAGTTAGCTGTTGATGATGTGAAAGAATGGTACACTTCCCGAGGTTTGTATCCGGAATTCTTTTTTTGGAAGGGTTTGAAAGAGGGCTTTAGGGACGCGAAAAACCCAAGATACTCTGCAAAACTAGCAACTGCAGTTGCAGCGTGGGAAACCGTAAAAAAGGCGGGTAAAAATAAGAGCGTAAAACAATCGTTGTTAGATTGGGTTCTCGGCAATGGGGTCCAATTCGGACTTGGCAACATTGAAAGCGTTGTGAGTCCAACTGTTGCTGAAGAGGTGGCCAAGATTGCAAATTGGCACACGGGGGGCGGGGCGACGAAGACCGCCACGGGCGACGAAGATGATGAAAACGAAAGCGAGCAAAAAGATCCAATCCAAAACTTTCAAAAAATCGATGGGCAAATACCTTTCTAACCCAAGCTATGGTTAAGATGCCCTAGCTTTAATGGTATGAAATATATATATAATATCTCCAAGCTTCCCATTTCGATCCAAAGTAAGCGTCAGAATCCAGTAAGTTTTGGGATAAGCTACAGTGGGGTTTTCTTAACCTAGGTCACTATTCCAAATGCCTCAGTGAATGCATTTTCTAGCCATCGCAACCAATCCAACAAAAGGATTTATCGATGGCTAATATCTACGACGACGACCGTATCTTCTTCCCAGAAGACCCTGAACTCCGTGTTTTCGGAAGCACCGAAAAACTAGCACAATGGCGACACCGCAAAACGGGACCAGCCTTTATCCGCATCGGGCGGCGCATCGGCTACCATGGCGCAGACCTAAACGCCTACCTAAACGGTCGGCGCGTCGATCCCAGCACAGAGGCCGCATAATGAAAAACCCCAACTCCGCAAGCGGGGCAGGGGCTTTTCGAGTGACATCAACTGCCACCGTGACAAGTTCAGTTGATGACACATCGAACCCCCTCCTTGCAATGAAAAATGAGCGACGATTTCGGTGGTGCTCTCTTAGCAATTCCGTTCAGCCGCTCAAACTTCGCAAAGGATGTATCGACTATGTCTAAGCATTGGCACAGCAATCACACGCAAGTTTACTGGACTTGTATGGCTCTGACTCAGGGGCGCACGATTAATCACATGGACGAAATTGGCGAAGTGAAGGGATGGCGGCTTGGAGCAATCATTCACACCCTACGTCGCCGGTACCATTGGCCAATAGAAACCGAGTTTAAAGGGCCAGAACGCATCGCGCATTATAGCCTGGTCAAAGGCACAGATTGGCGCGCGTTAAAGTTCCCACCCTCTGCCAAAGAGGTGCGCGCGGCGCTGAAAGAGGCGCAAAACATCACGGGTGGTTCCGCTGATGAGTAAGAGCCGGAGAACTTCGGAGGGGCAATATCTGCCCCTCCCTTACGCCCAGTTGAAAAGCGACGCATGGCGCAGCTTGTCTGGCTCTGCGGTGCGCCTCTGGCTGGAGCTTCACACGCGCTACAACGGGGGCAACAACGGCGCTCTTACGCTATCGTTTGCGGAGGCTGGCGATGTGCTTGGTATGGGGAAGGCAACAGTGCAGCGCGCTTACGCAGAACTTGTCGAGAAGGGGTTTTTGGTTCTTGAGCGTGAAGGCAACTGGTATCACCGGCGCGCACATGAATGGCGGCTTACGACAAAGGCGATGCAGAAGGTCAAAGGCAAAGTGCCAGCAACGCAGGATTGGCGCAATTATCGGACGCCTAAAACAAAACGCGGTGCTGTTTTGGAACCGTCGCACCTTTCGTTCGGACCATTAGAGAACCCTAAGGCGGCGCGTGGTTCCAAAGCAGAACCCGTCAGAGGCAAAAAGCGATGTGCGTAGGGTTCTGGAACGGAACACTAATACTAACCACTCACCTGTAAGGAAACATGAGATGAGCAAGGCAAAGATAACCACAACGGACGGGCGCGCGACGCGGGCTTTTCCCAAGCTGAAGAAAACAGGGGAGGGGAGTTTTAGTGCAGAAGTGCCAGACAACCTTCAGCTTGAACAACTATTGGGGATGCGAACTGTTGAAGCTGCCAAGGGTGTCTATCTAACTGCAATTGGCGCAATGGGGCAATCTGCTGAAAAGTTCGGGTCGCTTGCATCCGCGATGTTTGCGGAGCTTGAGCCGCAAGATGCGATTGAAGCAATGCTCATAGCGCAAATGACTGCAACACATGTTGCGATGACGCACTTGTCAGAAAGGCTGAGTTATCAAACAGCGTATCAAGTTCGGGAAAGCTATGAGCGATCTATAACGCGCTTGAGCCGCACCTATCTTGCGCAGATGGACGCTTTGAAAAAACATCGCGCCAAAGCGCAGCAAATTGTTCGGGTTGAGCGCGTGACGGTGAATGAAGGCGGCCAAGCAATTGTCGGTGATGTCAGCCATGCAGGGGGGCGGTAGCATTGAAAATCGACCATAACCCCATAGACCCTGTCGAAAGGCTTAGAAGCGCGACCAGATGCTCTGCTATGGCGAAGTCCACTGGCAAAAGGTGCTGCTGCCCTTCTAAGCAAGGTTGGACCGTTTGCCGCTTGCACGGCGCTGGCGGTGGAGCGCCGCGCGGAGCCGCCCATCCAAACTTCAAGCAGGGGCTGCGAACCGTTGAGGTGATTGAAATTCGGCGTCTGGTAGCGCTTCTTTGCACAGACCGTTGAGCTCAATTTGAGCCGTACGTATTCGTACAAGACCCGTCATTATATTGTCGCGAACGGCCCAGAGCTGCCAATGACCAGTGCCGATCAATGCTGCAGTCGCAGCCCGCATAGCGGACATTTGCGTCACTACATCAACCGAATTTCAACAATGGTATATGCTTGCCAATGACTGGTCGGAGGCTACTTTGCTCAGCAGCGTGCTTCCACCGTCGCCAAAATGACTGCCCGCTAGTGGATTACTTTCCGACAGCCTCCAGCCATTCTCTCAGCATCTGATTAAAGAGCTCGTGGTCGAAGTCTCGTATATTAAATTCGCGAACTTCCCGCCCATTATCCCACGTTAGAAATGCAGAGCTGATTGCTGAAATCGGCAGGTCACCAAGGTGCGCAGCCTCCAATGCTGGCAAGATATTATGACCATGAAGTCCTTCTTCCTTCCACTTCCTGAGTAGAGCAGCGGGTGACACCAACTGCTCTTTCACAACTTCGCGTTCGATTTCAAGCCACACAGAACCTTGCCAGCTTCGAACATATGGGACAAAGAAATGCCATGAGCTCACTGGAAACTGCTTCTCATAGCTCTCTGGATGGAACCCATCAAAGTCAAATAGGCTTAAGCCTCCAATCGTTCGGGAAATCGGATAGTTTTTCGGCCCATTGACAGTATTTGATCTCTCTCGATCATTGACATCTGGTTCCACTAAGATTGCACGAGATTCGACGATGGACAGTAAGCGGTCAGGACGGGTGGTGTGCCATAGCCCGCCATGAAGCCTGCCGTGTAGTTCGCCCATGCTCCCCATTTTCAAGCTCCTTCCGTGCCTTACCGCATAGGCGGCACCAAACTTCGAGGTCGTCTTTCCAGTACCATCAATCGCGGCCCATGACAGATATTGACGATGCAAGTTCGATGCTGCGATGCGGCCCGTCGAACTGGGCTATGCTTGCGTCAATTATCGAAACCTGTAAGCTCAATAAAATCGAACTGCATGCTTATCTGACTGGCGTTCTCACAGCCATTGCGAACGGCCACAAACAGAAGGATATCGAGCAGTTACTGCCGTGGAACTTTGGGAAGTGACGCACCGCTTACAATAAGACGTACTTTTTCGAAGCCCTGTTGGCTTTGAAACTGCAACGTCACCGGAATGATTAGTGTCGCCGAACTCTACAGCCACATAGCCTTGCTCACTGAAGGTCACAGTAATGCTCAAAATAAGGTCTCCTTAGTCCAATCTGATATCTGTCAAATTTACCAGATTATAAATGTCGAGTGATTTATTCATTTCTTGAAGAAAACTACACGCAGCTATATCAAGGTCACTTCCTCTGTCGCATTTTTTGGGAGTTGCTTCATCGCCCAATGCCTCGAGCCTTCTTGTGTAGCTTCGGGACTTAAAACCCGATGCAGGAATTTTCGCTGGAAGCAAATCCATCAGTTCTCTATTTCTCAAAGAGATAAATTGCTGCGCTTGCTGTAAGCAGGGAATCGGACTTTCTTTGCGGTCGCAATAAGCAAGAGTTACTTCGAAGCAGGCAAACTGGAGCGGCGATTTGAAAGCAATTTCAAAATCTTGCAGTTCATCGAGGCAAATTGTTGGGTTTAGTATGTTTTGGGATAATACCGGCGTGGCTGAGGAAAAAAACAACATGCTTGCAACTGTTGAAATATATAGGGTTTGGGCGAGACAAAGCTTTAAATTGAAATTAGACCTCAGATCATCTAAATCCCAATTTACTACACTTATTTTTAAGGCAGCCAATATTGACATCATGTTTTAAAACGTCCTCCGTGAAATTATATTGTAGTGTATTTTGCAATATTAAACCTGTTCGTCGCCCAACTTATGGAAATCGCATTCCATCTAATTCGGTGAAATCACTTAGTCCCAAAGCCTTGCAAACCGCTTTCGCTAAACTACGCCACGAACGGTCCAACTCTTTGGGACTAGCTCAAACAATCAGCAGCAAAAGAATGAAACAAGCTCCAAGATTTTAGTCGCGATCGAACAAATCAATGATTGCAGCGTCCAGGTCGTTAGTTTGATCGGTTTCTTCTGAGCCAGGATCGCCTGCCCATGACTTGGCCTCTGCGATAAAATTTTCTTGGAGAATGTCGGCTATATCCAAAGAGTCAACAATGTCATTAGCTATCTCCCAAGAGATATCAAAGTCGTCTAAACTGCTAGAAACAAAATCCCATGCCGCTTCAATGGCGCCGTCTTCATCACCCGGACGAAAATCGTCAAGCACGCCGCCTAGAGAAAGTTCATAAGCCGGATCGTCTTGCCAATAGCTAATGACCTCCGCTTGGATTATCTTTTGGAGGTCAGTGTCCTCGTTAGTTTCCAGCTTAGGGACAAGCCTTCTCAATCGTTCTAGCATTAAGAGTTGATCCAGCGTGGAGGCTCCTGGCGAAGCAGCCTCGATGTATTCGATTATCTGATCCTGAAATTGCTCTGGGTTGTGGTCAAGTCCCGCAGAAAAGATGGTTGCGACTTGAGAAACCTCGGCATCAAGAGCTGTGTCGACCAAAAGAGGCAGCATGCAGTCAAGAATTCTCGGAACGTCACACAGCTTTCGCGCACGGGAGTTCCCCAAGACTAGCTCGGTTAGCGTTAGAACGTAATCAGGGAACGCCACGTATTTTTCAGTTTGGATTTTTACATCGGATAGCTTCTTAAGAATTTCAATATACGTAGTATCCGACAGACGTCCGAAGCGATGGAGGCTCTTTAAGTTTCGTAGCGAGGCAAGTGTGTCCAAATTCTTAAAGAACAACGCTAAAGCGCCATCATCCTCCAAATACCGTTCGAGTAGAAAATCCGCAACAGATGGGTTAAATAGGTCAATCGATACTTCCTCATTGCCGCTTTCTACTGTCCGTTGAAGGATTGATCCCACGGATCCCTTCAACATCTTGAGAAATGCGCTGGTTCGGTTCGCGGCAGTAACCAGACCGTCCGATGAGGCAATACGAAGAACTGAATCTCGTAAAGAGTTCTCAGCTAAGCTGCCTCCATTAAACGTGACAATACAGACGGCCAACCTAGTCAAATCGTCAATTTGATTGTCAAAAACCTCAGCCCAAATGCCTTTTGGGTTGTCCAAGCTATCCTCGATATACTGCCAGTATTGGTCGATTTCGACGGAATTCACCCTGTCGGGATCAGTGATAAAGGAGATGAGACGTGGATTGAAGTTTTTGTGTTTTGAAACTTCCAAGAACCGATTTTCTTCATACAATACATCAATATGCGCCTCCGATAGATCGCTGTGCCAGATGTGATTGTACAAAATTTCACCTCGGTCAAAGGGCGTAAGGGATTGGATTGTGACTTCGTATTCCTTCTTGTCAATTTTTTTTAGGCTAAAGAGATCGCTACGGTCTTTTCCCTGGTTTAGGATCGTCGATCTAGACGTCAAAATGAATCTCTTGCTGTCATCTTTGCTAATCCTATCGATGAGGCCAAGAATTTGACTATCTTTTCGACCTTCCATTGCCATGAGAAAATTACGACCAAGGAAGTCATCATAGTAAAAAACCTGCGCTTTATCCTTAATGAAAACACCTTCAGCCTCAGAAATATCATTTTCAATGACACAAAGCTCATAGCCACTAGCCATATAATGATGCGCCAACTGATCTGCTAAGGAGGTCTTTCCTATGCCAGCCTCCCCCGTAATTACAACAGTGTGCAATCCTTCGAGACAAGCTAACGCCTTTTTGTGATTTTCTGTTGCGACGTATTTTGGCGTCGACTCGATAATATCCAATCGCTTGGCTTCACTCCGGCCTATCAACGCCAAGTTGAACATTGCGTTCATAACATTACTGCTCGACAGCCATAACTTGTAATGCTCTAATTCAACGTCCCCATATTTGCCCAGTAGATCGTTTAAGTTCTCTTGGCCGATTATGTCATCGTGTGATGTGATATAGGGGTCAAATAACAGTTTGATCTTGTCCTTGTTAGCCTTCGACAAGGGTAGAGATGTCGCCAAAATATCCCTGTTGGGAGCTAGTTTTCGAACCTTCGGAAGGTAATCCCCCCATTTCTAATGGGGTGCGGCTGTAGAACTTACGCGGCCATTTTCAGTTTCTGGGCGGGGGTCATGCCGCCTATGCCCATATTCGGGCGGTCATTGTTGTAAGTCCATAGC